>WFXA01000244.1 GCA_015490835.1 Flavobacteriaceae bacterium
ACCCACCGATTCGGTGTATATGGATGCCGTAAAAATGAAACTTACCTATATTCCGGAAAGTGAACTATATATTTCTTCTACCGAAAAAAAAATATGGTTTGTTGCAAATTTTCAAAAAGATAAAATTTATACCACCGGTTTCTCTTTTAAAGCAACACCCAAAAAAACCTTGTACTTTTTTCCAAATGAGATATGGACACAAGGGCAAGGTAAATATACCTCACATTGGTTGCCGTCTATAGACGATATGAACGATAAAATTGAATTTGATTTAACCTTGTTGGCTCCGGAAGATAAAACCGTTATCGCAAACGGAAAATTACTCTCAGTAACGCCTCTTTCTGGGATTAAACGTTGGCATTTTGATATGCAAAAACCAATGTCCAGCTATTTGGTAGCAATGGCAATAGGTATTTTTAAAAAGAAAACTATTTATTCCAACTCGAACATACCCATTTCGCTTTACATAAATCGAGAAGATTCTTTAAAACTGGAACCCACCTATCGATACACCAAAGAAATTTTCGATTTTCTTGAAACCGAAATCGGAGTTTCTTATCCTTGGCAAAATTACAAGCAAGTACCCGTACGAGATTTTTTATATGCCGGAATGGAAAACACAACACTAACGCTGTTTTCTAAAGCCTTTGTTGTAGATAGTGTCGCTTTTACCGATAGAAATTATGTTATGGTAAACGCACACGAAATGGCACACCAATGGTTTGGAAATTTTGTTACCGAAACTTCATCTACAAATCACTGGCTTCACGAAGGGTTTGCTACCTATTACGCACTATTGGCGCAACGCAAAATTTTTGGAGATGATTTTTATTATTGGAAGCTATACAACAGTGCCAACCAACTGCAAGAAATGAGTAACGAAGGAAAAGGCGAATCACTCCTTAACCCGAAAGCCGGATCGCTTACTTTTTACGAAAAAGGCGCTTGGGCATTGCATATTTTAAGAGAAACCGTAGGTGATTTAATTTTTAAACAGGCTGTAAAAAATTATTTAATAAAGCACGCCTATAGCAATGTAACCACCCGAGATTTTATTATTGAAGTTGAAAATCTTTACGGAAAACCGCTTACAACATTTAAAGAAAATTGGTTGCAACAAACCGCTTTTAAAGCAGAAGAAGTTTTTAAATCTTTAATGAAATCTCCTTTTATGCAAGATTTTTTTAAACTTTCCGCTTTACGAAATGTAAAACTTTCTGAAAAAAAAGAACAACTCAATAAAGCATTAGAATCTACAAACGAGTATCTTGGGCAAGAAGCCGTTTACCAACTAGCCTTAGAACCTTACGAAGAAGTGGAAAATCTTTACAAAAAAGCCTTTAAAACAAACAACGTTTACATTCGGCAAGCCATTGCTTTTAGCCTGGAAAAAGTACCTTCGTCTATTCAAAAAGAATACGAAATACTACTTAACGATAGCAGTTACCTCACACAAGAAGTAGCACTTTACAATCTTTGGTTTTCGTTTCCCGAAAAACAAAAAGAATATTTAGATAAAATGAAAAGTGTAATTGGTTTTCAAGATAAAAACGTAAAACAATTGTGGTTGGCTCTTGCTATAAATACACCAAATTATAATAACGCTGCCAAGGAGCTTTACAAAAACGAGTTGCAAAATTACACAAACCCCAAATACAGTTTCGAAATTAGAGAAAAAGCAATGGAATATTGCTATCAGCTCCAATTAATCAACAAAGAAGTTGTTTTAAATATAACCGAAGGTTGCATACATCCCAATTGGCGATTTCGAAATTTTTCAAGAAATTTGCTTAAAAAGGTTTTGGAAAATGAAACCTATAAAGAAATACTTCGACAAAATACAAAAGAACTATCAAAAGATGCGTTACAATATGTGGCGAACCATCTAAATTTTTAAATAAAAGAATAAAAAAATGCGTGCATTAGTCATATCGGGAGGAGGAAGCAAGGGAGCCTTTGCAGGAGGAGTTGCACAATATTTGGTCGAGGATTTAAAACATAATTATGAAATGCTGGTAGGCACCTCAACCGGTAGTTTACTTATTACCCATCTAGCACTTAGTAAGTTAGAAAAAATTAAAGAAATATACACTTCTGTTAACCAAAAGAGCATTTTTAACAATTGCCCGTTTATTATTAAAAAAGAACGTCACGGAAAAATGGATATTGGCATCAATCATATTAATGTTTTAAAGAACTTATTAAGAGGCAGAAAAACCTTTGGCGAAAGCAAAAACCTTAGAAAACTAATTGAAAGAGCCATTAACCAAGAGGAATTTGAAATATTAAAAAGCGGTCCTAAAGAAGTGGTTGTTACCGTTGCTAACCTATCGTTAAATCAAGTAGAATACAAATCTATTAACGATTACAATTACCAAGATTTTCTGGATTGGATATGGATATCATGCAATTACATCCCCTTTATGAGTTTAGTAAAAAAACACGGTTGCGAATATGCCGACGGCGGTTTTGGGAGTATGGTACCCATTGAAGAAGCCATAGATAGAGGAGCTACCGAAATAGACGTTATTATTTTAGAAACCGAAGTGATGCATTACAACCGGATGCCATCAAAAAATGCATTTGAACTTATAACAAATATGCATAATTATATGGCAGACCGTATTGAGAAACAAAACATACGTATTGGTAAATTTGTGGCATCTCACAAAGATGTAATTCTTAATTTTTATTTTACACCAACCGTTTTAACCACAAATTCGTTAATCTTTAACAAGCAAAAAATGAAACAATGGTGGCAAGACGGTTATTATTATGCCAAGACTAAAAATAGCAATCTTAATTCCATTTCAGAATAATGGATCCTCTTTTTCATAATAATTTATTTTTTTAATAAAAACAATAAATTTTGTTTATTACAAAACAGGGTTTTTCTTAAGGAAAAATCCTGTTTTTACAAAAATGTTACATATAATCTAATTTTTGTTACAATATTTATAGCCTAGACTTAAAATTTTAAATAGTTTTGTTTTATACTAATTTTAAAATCAAATTATTATGAAAAGAATTATTTTACTTTTAACCGTTTTTGCTACGACCCTGTTTTATGCACAAGATAAAATTTATGTGCATACTGCAACGGCAGCAAATATTTTAGGTTATATAACTTATTTAGACCACCCCGATCTTAATGGTAATCCTAATGCCAATATTGTTTACAAACACGTTTGGAATCCAAATGGTGAATCGGGTGTTTACAACAACCATATAGATGGATTGTGGTACGACGGTAGCCAATGGACAATTTTTAACGAAGACCTTTCGCCAATGGTAGAAGGCGCACAATTTTTTGTGTACATTGGCTCTAACAATGCCGATTTTATTACCCATATAGCTGATGCAGCACACGTTGGTGTTGCTGACAGCTATACCGTAATTGATGACCCAGATTTTAATAATGCTGATCCCGGACCTTACGCGGTTATGTCTAATTATTGGAATCCTAATGGCATCTACAACCCACACAATTATGGTTTTTTCTACGAAAGCACAGGTAACCGTAGAAACATTTATAGTGAAAGCGGTGTGACCATACCCACCGACGCTGCATTTAAAATTCTTAAAAACGGTACGGGGGTTATTGATAGGTTTACAGCAGAATCTACCGCTGCAAATATAACATCAAATTGGTTTGTTATAGACAATCCTGCATTAAACAATAATCCCAATGCAACATTCGTATTTCAACACTATTGGGGAGTAAACGGAGCTTCTTCTCTGGTAGTAATAGATAAGGTGTTAAGTGCTTGGTACACAGGAATTAATTGGGCAATTTACACAGAAGATGTTAGTGCAATGCCCGAAGGTATAGCCGTGGATATTATTGTTGCAGATCAAGAAGTGTTAGGAGTGAACGACAATGAGCTTACAAACCAAGTAACGATGTTTCCCAATCCCGCAAAAGATGTGGTAAACATTAGCACTCAAAACCAAATTAATACTGTTCGTATTTATAATTTATTAGGGCAAGAGGTACTAAATGTAAAAGGAAGCAGCAACTCTATGCAAGTAAACACCTCTAACCTCACTACCGGAAATTATATTGTTAAAGTAGAATCCGGAAACGCTGTTAAAACCTTAAAACTAACCAAGCAGTAATTTTTTTTAATTATGTTTTAAATTGAAGAACCGCCTTTGGGCGGTTTTTTTTATTATTAAGCTAATTTTTTAAAACTAGCCACTGCCAAATCATAACTTTGCAAACCAAAACCAATAAGCACTCCTTTTGCGTGTGGCGAAATAAAGGATTTATGCCTAAAATCTTCTCTTGAAAATGTGTTGGAAATATGCACCTCTACCACGGGGGTTTTTATGGCTTTAACCGTATCGCCAATACCTATCGAGGTATGCGTGTAAGCACCGGCATTTAAGATAATACCATCTACAATACCGTCTGCTTGTTGTAACCGGTTAATTAGCTCGCCTTCAATATTAGATTGAAAATAAGAAAATATAATTTTGGGATATTTTTGTTTAAGATTTTTTAAAAAAGCTTCAAATGTAGTAGTTCCGTAAATCCCGGGTTCTCGCTTGCCCAAAAGATTAAGATTAGGACCGTTTATAATTACTAACTTCATTTGGTAAAAATACTAAAAATATAGCAAAAGAAAAGGCTATCCCTTACAGACAGCCTCTCCGAAATTTAATTTTTATATAAATTGGTAGTTCTAATAATTGAATTACTTAAAAAGTAAATACACCTCCTACGTTAAAACTACTACCGGCATTTGACCTTTTAAAGTCTTCTATATCCTCTTCTATAATATTGGTTATCCCAAACACACCTTGTCCGTCAATCAATATACTAAAATTGTCAGACACTTCTATTTTATATCCTAATCCGTAAGAAATTGCCAGTTGAAAAGATTTATAAAAGCCTTTTACGTCCTCTCCATCATAGTCTGCTTTAAGTAAAAACCCGGGCGAAACACCAAAATTCAAATTCCATTTTCTTGTACCTCCAAAATGCCAATTTGCATTTAAAGGAATATTCAAATAATTCAGCTTTAATTCAGATACAGGATCTTTGGCTCCCATACTAAAATAAGATATGCCAGATCTTAAACTCCATCTGTCATTAAAATAATAGTCGCCTATTACTCCAAATTGTAAGGCTCCTCTCGGGTCTAAATTATCAATCAAATCACCATTTAAAAATGAAGTAGAATATCCAATGTTTGGTATCACTTCAATGTCTCCTGCGTCTCTCTCTTGTGCGTTGATACTAATTGTTAAAAAAAATAGTCCAAGTAATAATAATTGTTTCTTCATTTGTTTAATTATAAATTGTTAATAATAAATTCAACCCCATATTTTAAAGTATGGGGCTGAAAAACTCTTTGTTATAGACCAGGGTACTTTTCGGTTATAATATCAATTAAGTCAATAATTGCCCAAATTAAAAGCCCCCCTGCAGTCAAAATAAATAATATATTCCAACCTACAGGGCTACCCAAATACCACCGGTGTCCTGCAAGACCCCCTAAGAAAAACCATAATAACAAAGCGGTTGTCATGTTTTTAGACCCAACTGCAGAAGCTGCGGGAGAAACCAATTTGTCCGCATCTATATCATCTGTTGTATTGACGGTAAGATTAGAGGCATTTTTAGCGGTTCTAGGAACAGGAAAAGAGGCATACGATGAACCAATGGTTAACATTAATGCTAATAC
>WFXA01000245.1 GCA_015490835.1 Flavobacteriaceae bacterium
GTATTAAAGCTACCGCTTCCGGTGTTGCATTTTTTGAAAATAGTATGAGAAGACTCAGCGGAAATAATACACTTAGAAATCCGGTGGATAAAGATAGAATTTGGTTAACAGTTCGTAACAATCAATACGAAATGCAAAACACCACCTTAGTTGGTTTTACCAATGTTTCTACGCAAGGGTTCGACAACGGTTACGACTCTCGCAGATTGGCAACTGTAGTATCTCTGTATTCGCACCTTCCGAGCGGAGATATGGAACTTGGTATTCAAGCAAGAGAATCTTTTAACGAAGATATCGAAATACCAATGGGCTTTTCGACCCTGATAGATGCCGATACCGAATACAAAATAAGCATTGCCGATATTCAAGGTGCAAATGTGGAGCAAGCAGAGGTATATCTTGTTGATACTTTAACAGGAATGGTAACAAACTTAAACGAGGGTAGTTATAGCTTTACTTCCGGTAAGGCAACCTATAACAACCGTTTTATTTTGCTATTTAGAAATCCTGAACTAAGTGTTCAAGATTATGCACTTGCTAACGTGATGGTGTATCCAAATCCGACAAGTGGTGAACTTATTGTTAACTCTCCGGATGCAAGTATAGTTACTCTTAGATTATTAGATTTACTAGGAAGAGAAATTAATAAGCAGGATGTTACACAAAGCAACCGAGTTAGCCTAAATATGAGATCATTGGACAATGCAGTATATTTCTTAGAAATAACTACCGAAAAAGGAAAAGTAATCAAACGTATTGTTAAAGAATAAACAATGATGAAAACAATAGATGCAATTTTATTATTTATAATAAAAACCGTTATTCTCTTTTTCTTTTATAATAACAGAAAGCAGGAAGAAATAAATAAATAAATAAGAATGGAGGCTTACTAAACATTAAGAGTTTAGTAAGCCTCAAATTCAGAATTTATTTGTTGAAAAATTTAGGATGTCATCCTATAAAACATTAATTTGGGTCGGAAGTTCTGATTAAAGTCGGGGGTATAAATTAAGCTCCTTGTTGGAGTTTCTTACTCATTCGCCTTTCTATCTCAAGTGCATTGGCAGTGTGTATTCCAAAGAAAATCCAAAGTATTTAGTTTTTAGATGTTTTGGCTTTAACTTTTTTTAAGTGGTAGTGTTCCTTTTCTTTGCCAAAACTTCCTTCTAAATTTAGTTATATATCTTTTTTATTGTGGCTCTGCGTTTGTTGTATTTTGCAGGCATTTCCAATTGAAAATTCTTTTCTACATCATCTAATATACCATTGAGTTTATCTAGCAAATGTAATAATGCCTTGTCAGTGGTACTCGTTTTTTCTTGATCTTTTTACGCATTTTACTATAAGAAATATAACGAGGCTTCCACTTGGCGTATTTGGTTTCTTGGATGTTTAACTTTTAAAAGGTTGGTAGTATCAAGTAAACATTAATTTGAATTATTTCTTCTATCTCATGTTTACCTTATCAATTTTCGATTATAAATAATAGAATAACCAATACTAATAATTATGAAAACAAAACAAATTATTTTCTCTTTTGTTTTAATCTTCGGGGTTTCTATAAACTCGCAAGCACAATTTTGGAAAAAAATCATGGACAAAGCCGAAGATAAAATAGAACGAGAAGCAGAACGTCGTACCCAAAGACGTGTAAATAAAAAAATTGATAAAGTTTTTGATAAAACCGAAGAAGAGATAGATGGTGTAGGGAAAAACGATAAAACACCTCCCAAAAATAGTTCGGGTAATGATGAAGAAATGAGCGGGATGATGAACGACATCCTAAACAGTAATAAAGATGTAAAAATCGAAAATTCATACACTTTTAATGTAAGTGCCACACTGCAAATAACCGATTTATCTAAAAAAAAGGGAAAAACAACAGAAATGATTCAGAGTTACGGAAAAAGAACCATTATGAGTACACTTACAGAACCGGATAATATTATTATTAACGATTTTGATAATGAAGCAGCGATTATGATAAATCTACAAGTAATATCGCTAGAATTATGTCGATGGCTTGGATGAAAAAAATGCTGGGGCAAGATGCAAACAATGATGAAGAACCCAATTCAGCAAAATTAAATAAAACCGGAGCAACAAAAACTCTTAATGGATATACTTGTTATCAATACATTATTACAGATGAAGATATAAAAATAGATGCTTGGTTTGCACCCGGTGTTAATTTTAATTACCAAGATTATTTAAGTGGGATGAACAAAATGTTTGGTGCAAAAAAACAAATACAGCTACCCTATTAAATCAAGGGCAAGGATATGTTATGGAAATGGTAATATATAAAAAAGGGAAAGTTCAAACACAAATGAAAGTTACAAAACTTTCAGAAATTCCTATTGCCATTAATATGAAAGACTATTCCATTCAAAAAATGTTTTAATTAAATAAAAAAAAGAGACTATCTGAAAAGTTAGCCTCTTTTTTTAATAAAATAGATTGGTTTAGTTATTTCCTCCTATTTTTTCTTTTAACTTATCTGAAGCTTTATCCACTTCTTCACCAACTTTTTCTTTGGCGTCGTCCATCATTCCTTCACCTGCTTTTTTAGCATCGTCCATCATTCCTTCGCCTGCTTTTTTGGCATCGTCCATCATTCCTTCGCCTGCTTTTTTGGCATCGTCCATCATCTCTTTGCCAGCTTTTTTAGCCTCGTCCATCATCTCTTCGCCAGCTTTTTTAGCATCGTCCATCATCTCTTTACCGGCTTCAGTAGTTTTGTCGGTTGTTTCTTTTACAGTTTCTCTGCACGATGTAAGCGAAAACACCAAACAAAGTGATGCAAAAGATAAAAATAATTTTTTCATAGTATAAATAGATTAGTGATTAATAGATTCCAAAAATACTTATTTTTTTAACAAATTGGATTTTCAATAAGGTTAAATGTTAATTTTTTTAAGTAAATGGAATTTTGACATTATTTACATGGAATAGTTCCAAAAAAATAGTATATTTGAAGATGAATTCGTCTAACTTACTTGCTGCACAACGATTTAAAGAAATTCGAGAAGAAAATAGGTACACCCAACAAGCTTTTGCCCAACTTCTAGATATTGGTGTTTCTACCGTTGATATAGAACGAGGAAAAACCAAAATTTCCGGTAATGTGGTGGTACAATTGCTAAAACTTTTTAATATTAATCCGTTGTGGTTATTTGGTGAAAGTGAAGAAAAATATACATTAAAAAGAAAAATAGATGTAAGCCCTAAAGTAATATCTGTTACACCCACAAATGAAGATACCATTTTAATGGTTAACCAAAAAGCTGCTGCCGGTTATCCGCAAAATATTCATGATACTTCTTTTTATCAAAACTTACCGTCATTTAATGTGCCGCTTCCGCAATATCGAAATGCTACCTATCGGGCTTTTCAAGTAGAAGGTGATAGTATGATGCCCAATATACGACCGGGTGATTGGGTGTTGGGAAGAGCGGTTTCAAATCTAGACGATGCCTCCTATAATAAAATCCATATTGTGGTTTTACAAGATTCGGTATTGGTAAAAAAACTTATTAAAACCGAAACACCCAACAAATTAAATCTTATTTCTATTAATTCGGCTTATCCTATACTTGAAGTAGCTACCCATACCATCCAAGAATTATGGCAAGTAAACAGCCGAATTACGTTTGGAGTAGAAGAACCACTTGAAAGTACTTTGCTAAAACAATTACAACAGTCTATGGAGGAGTTAAA
>WFXA01000246.1 GCA_015490835.1 Flavobacteriaceae bacterium
CTATTGCTTTTATTACTAGCAAAATCATTAGAAGTTATTTTAACATTGGCAATTTTTGCTGCTTCAGTAATTAATAATTTGAAAGGATAATTTTTGTTTTTTATAGAAACTGAATAAACTGTTCCTTCTCTTTTTTTTGGTATTCCTTCATTATCAATTTTAATTGTTGCTCTATCTATTAAATCTTTAGTTAAAAAGCTTAATGTCTTATCCATACCTTTATCTATTTAAAGAATTTTAAATTTTTTATTACTCTCCATATTCCGCTCTAGGCTCTGCCACTTGTTGCAACTGCTCCTCTGCTTGTGATACCGTAACTTGACCATTCATTAACATTGGTAAGAGCCAATCTCTTAAGTTGGTTAGTTGTTGGTTTTGTTTTGAGTTGATAAGTATATTTTTAACACTTGGTTCAATCAATTGTGTAAAATGTTTAAGATTTTCTTTGAGTGGTTTTATAACTTTAATAGCCGAAAAATCACCCTTATTCATATTAGCAAAAGTATTTCCTGTTTTTGCTTTTGCAAATCTGAAATAATCTTTAATATAAAAGTATAAAAAATACCTGTTTTCATTGTTATTACAAACAATTGTATTTAATTGTTGATTAGTTTGGGATGTTTCTGTTGCAAACCCAACAAGACCAGGTGTTGCAATACAAGTTACGCATATTGCTCCTTTTGGTATGTATTTATTGTTTTGAGTTTCTGCTCCCTTTTTAGATAATGAAATTTCGGTATTAATTATGTGCATATTACCTCTAACATCACCAATACATATAAAAGGTATATCATTCCCAAAATTTTCTTTAATTGAGGTAGAAGGTGTTTTACCAGTAACAATGTTACTTTCAATGTCCGATAACTCTTTCACTTCCCAACCCTCAGGAATTTCACGTTTTAACGCCTCATTAAAAACCATTTTTCCACCACTACTTTTGTAGGGTTTGCCATTTTTATCTGGAAAATCAAACTGTACAAACCAATAATCGTACAGCGTTTTTGCCATTGCTTCTAATTCTTGGTTTATTTTGTTGTTTGTTTCTATTTTGGCGTCTAAATCGGAAAGGACTTTGGCTATTTGGGTTTGGGTTTCGTAGTTAGTGTGAGCAATTATACTTAAAGGATGTAGATGATTTCTATTCATTGTAGGAACACCAGAACCACTTTTTTTATCACCAAGTTTTAAATTTTTCAATAAATAATAAATGTAACTTACATCATTACCTTTAAAATCTTTAATAAATAAAGATGTATTATGAGGATAAAAATTTGTTGTGATTAGATGAGGTATTCCCACAGTTCCACTACGTCCAATTGTTATTCCTGGAGCTTTAACTTTAAATTCATTATGGTAACCTAAAACACCATTTGAAGATATTACAGGATAAATTCCTTCAACAAATTTTGTTTTTGGTAAGTCATATCCTCTTTGAAATTCAATTAAATCACCTAAAATAATTTTTGATGGACTATTCATACCTCAACCCTTTTAAATTCTCTTGAATTTCTTTTTCCAACTTTTTGCTTTCTGCAAATAATGCATCTAAATTACTTTGAAAAGCGTTCATTTTAGCATCAAATTCTTCGGCGGTAATATCGGTATATTCAATTTTTACTTCAAAATATTGTCCTGCACTTAGGGAGTAATTTTTGTTTTTAATCTCATCATAAGATACTACTACCGATAAGTCTTCTACTACTTTTTTATTGTTAAATACGTTTATAATTTGTTCTTCTTCGGCAGTACTTAAAACGGTTTTTTGGTTTTTCCCTTCTTTTATTTTTGTGCCTAAATTAGAAGCGTCAATCAATACTACGTCTCTGGTATTATTTTTATCAATAAACACAATAGATACGTTTGTACCTGTGTTTGCAAATATATTAGAAGGCATACTTACTACACCTGTTAGCATTTTGCTATCTACTAATTTTTGGCGTATTTTTTTGTCAATTCCTGTTTGTGCGGTTATAAAACCTGTTGGTACTACTACGGCTGCTTTTCCGTTTTTGGTTAGGCTGTACATTATGTGTTGTATAAACAATTGGTAAATTGCCATACCGCTTTTCTTTTTGGCAGGTATTTTGGGTATTCCTGCAAAAAAGCGTTCGTTGTTTTCTTTGCTGTCTAAATCGTCTCGATACTCGCTAAAATCTAACTTAAATGGTGGGTTTGAAACTATGTAGTCAAATTTTTGTAAGTCGCCATTTTCATCTTTATGGTAAGGCGATAAAATGGTATTACCACGTACTACATTTTGTAAGGAATGTACTAAATTGTTTAATATTAAATTAAGGCGTAAAAGTTTAGAAGATTTTTTAGAAACGTCTTGCGAGTAAATGGTGCATTTATCTTCGCCAATGGCGTGTGCTAAATTCATTAATAATGTACCGGAACCTGCACTTGGGTCGTAACAAGTTACGTTTTGTACTTTTTCGGTTACTAAAATAGAAGCCATAATTTTGGCTACTGCGTGTGGTGTGTAATATTCGGCATAAGTTCCACCACTATCGTTGTTATAATCTTTAATTAGGTATTCAAAAATGGTTGCGTAAAAGTCGTATTTTTCGTTAAAAATGCGTTCAAAACTAAAATCCACTAATTTGTTTACAATGGCTTTACAAAATGCGTTTCGTTCTGCGGTTTCTACAATTTCAGAAATACGTTCAAACAAGGGTTCTTTAGAAGCACCTGTTGTTTTTACTGCGAATATATCGTTGTTTTGTATGGCAATATCCATTAAGGTATCGTCAAACGTTTTAGCAAAATCCGGTGTGTTTTGTATATCAAACAAATGCGAAATAAAATGCTGTGGTTGCAATATGGCAGTATCTGCACTTAATTGTAAGGTTAGCATTTCGTAGTCTTCATCGGATAATTTTTCGATGGCTTTTTGCCAATTATCGGCTTTTGCTAAGTCTTTATTAAGTTGCTTTACTTCAAAAGCGAATTTGTCGTTTAGAAATTTATATAAAAATACTTGTGTGATGATTTTGTATTCATCGCCATCGTTACCTAAACCGTAGTTAGAACAGATGCCTTTTAGACTGTCTATGAGTTGTTTTACTTGTGTTTGAAATTCTATTGTCATATGTTTAATTATCAATTAGGAATTGTCAATTATCAATTACGAATTGTCAATTATCAATTACGAATTACGGATTGTTTTTTGGATGCTACCTATTATTCGTAATAATTCTTCTATATCTTTTAATAAATCTTTACCGGTTTCATTTTCTAAATAATTAGTATCGGTTAATAATCTAATCCAATATTTTGTTTCTCTTGCTTCTTTGTAAGCTATGGTTAATTTAGCATAAAAATCTTTTCTACTTTGTCCTCCAATTGCCTCTTCTATATTTGCACCAACAGATGTAGCAGAACGTAATAGTTGTTTACTTAAAATG
>WFXA01000247.1 GCA_015490835.1 Flavobacteriaceae bacterium
ATGCAAAAGCAACCGGCTTAGAAAACGCACAGGACATAAAAAACTATTTAGATAAGGTGTGGTATCAAGGACACAGCGATTCTTATTGGCACGGGTTACACAAAAACAAGCGAGTAAACAATTATTTTGGGTATTGGTCTTGGGAAAGTGCTGCCCTTGCCAAAATAAAAAACATAGACGATAGCAGTCTTAAAAACCAAAAATACTATCCAAGACTGTTGCAAGGTAAAAAATAAGAAAAAAGACAAAAAAACTTATTTAAACGTTTGGTTATCAATTATATAGTCTGTATGTTTACAGTATAAAAATACAAAATCAACCTACATTAGCAGATACAATATGTGATTTGAGAACAAGAAAAATAAAGAAAACCTTTTTTGACCAAATCAACACACTAATTGACTGGAAGCCTATACAAGATTTGATAGATAGATATTATAAAAAGGGGAAAAGTGCCGTAGGCAAGCCGTCATATGATGGTTTACTATTATTTAAAATGCTTCTTTTGCAAACTTGGTATGGTTAAGTGATTACGAAATAGAAGATAGATTAAATGATAGTATTTCATTTAGTTATTTTTGTGGGATGAGTATTGATCAAGTGGCACCTGACCACAGTACCTTAAGCCGTTTCAGAACTTCTTTAACTAAAACACAAACTTTTGAAAAGCTATTTGCTGCAATTAATGCACAGCTTGAAGCACATCAAATCATTATAAAGAAAGGCTTAATTGTAGATGCTAGTATTGTGAACACGCCTTTAAAACCAAAGGGAAAAACCAATTACACAGTAACCGAAGATCGTGGTAAAGAGGTTCAAGTAAAAAAAGAATACCCTGCTAGTGTTGACACAGAAGCCACTTGGGTTAAAAAAAGAGGCAAACAGCATTTTGGCTATAAGAAGCATCACGTTACAGATGAAGAAGGACTCGTACTTTGGGTTGTAACTACAACAGCTAGCAAGAATGAGATAGCAAATTTAGACGATGTATTAGATAGCGTCAATGTAGAATTGCCAAAAAATATTCCATTAAAAGCAGACAAAGGCTACCAATCAAAGAAAAATGCAGAAATACTTGAGAGGAGAAAACTAAAAAATCACATATTAAAGAAAGCTAAAAGGAATAAGTCATTAACACAATGGGAAAAAAAATTCAACAAAATCATAAGCAAAACCAGATATAAAGTTGAAAGAACTTTTGGAAGTATCAAAAGATGGTTTAATGGAGCGGTAGCCAGATATAGAGGTATAGAAAAAATGCATACACAAAATTTAATGGAAGCAATGAGTTACAATTTATATCGAAGTCCGGGGATAATTATGTCAAATTCCCAAAAATAACAGAAAAAAACAGAAAAAATAAGGCGTATATGACCTAAAAAAGCCAAAAAAAATATCAGATTCTACAAATTATTGACTGAAAATTTTATGCAAATCAATAAAAAAATGAAATCAGGTGGTTTTGCAACGGTCTTTATCCCTATGATGCCATGCATTGATAAGCAATAAAGTGTCTATTCCTAAATAATTAATACAAATTATTTAGAAACAGACAACTATATGTAGACTAATTCTTTACAGGTAAATTACTATACTGTTTTGCATAATCCAACATCTGCTCGGCGAAAGTTTCGGGATAAGTAATTGTAAAATTTTCTATTGCTCCTTCTTTATTGGTAACCGGAGAAATTACCGGGTTTACAAATCCGCTGTATGGAGCCGATTTAAACTGCTTGTTACGTTCTAATATTTCCTTGTGCAATGCTTGATCTACTTTTACACCATATCCTTCAACAAGTGCTTGTACCGCAGCATAATCACCTTCCGATTTTATTCGCTGTGTTTCTCTAAGTAATTCACCAAATAATTCATGTAACTTCTCATAATCGTTAATGTTGTAATAGGTTTTTCCGTTGCGGGTAACCTTTTCTATCACGTTGTCTTTTTTTCCTTTTTCATATACCCACGCACTTACCCATTGTCGGTTTCGCATATGTGCCTCTTCTACATCGTCTCCAAGGTTAAGTCTGATTAATTGTGTTATTAATCCGTTTCTAATATATCCGTCGTAAGCAGCCATGCCCATTTTTTTCCAATCGTCTACCAATCCTAATTCTTGTAACTTTGGCGAATATAAAAAGTACAGTCCTACCAAGTCTGCCCTTCCTTCTTCAAGAGTAGAAGCATAATTTTTTAGGGTTTCTTTGGTTTCACCTACACCGGGGTTTAATTTTCCGGATGCGTGTCCTATTACTTCATGAAGTGCTGTATGTAATTTATCGGCGAGTTGACCGTATTTTTCTTCCAGTTCTATTTCTTGTTCGTCGTTAGCAAACTCTTTTAATCGTCCGGTTCCGGCAGACTCATTATAGGCTTCAATTATATTTCCTAAAGAAACCGACTTACTTCCCACCTCGGCACGTATCCAGTTTGCATTGGGCAAGTTAACCCCTATTGGAGTACTGGGTGACGCGTCTCCTGCTTCTCCGGCTACATTTACCACTTTATAAGTAACTCCTACCACATTTTCTTTTTTGTGTTCTTTCATTATGGGCGAATTATCTTCAAACCATTGTGCATTTTCCGACAGAACACTCATTTTTTTTGACATATCAAAATCCTTAATCTGCACAATGCTTTCGTAAGAGCCTCTGTATCCTAACGGGTCGTTATAGACTTCAATAAAACTGTTAATATAATCTATATTTCCTTCGGTAGCTTTTGTCCAAGCTACATTATAATCATCCCACGTTTGCAAATCACCGGTTTTATAATACGCAATGAGTAATCCTAATGCTTCGGCTTGTGGTTGATTTTCGGCTACTTCTTTTGCTTGTTCTAACCATTTAATAATTTCTTTAATTGCATTTCCGTACAATCCGTTACTTTTATATACTCGTTCTTTTAACACGCCGTTTTCTTTTACCAATTGCGAGTTTAGCCCAAAAGAAAGGGGTCTTTTCGGGTCGGGAGATTTTTTGTTTTTGTAAAACGATATTACATCCTCATTGGTTACATTGGCTCCGTAGAAATTCACAGCACTTTCCAAAACATTATCCACTCCTTTTGCTTGATTTACTTTTTTTGAATCTTTATCATTAAAAATAACCGAAAAAGCTTCGCCTTCAAGCTTGGTATTTGTTTCGGTTAAAAGTGTTTTTAAATAGTCTGAAGAAAATTCGGGTTTAATTTTATCATTTGAATAGTGATGATGGATTCCGTTAGAAAACCAAACGCGTTTTAGATATGTCTCAAAATTTTTCCAATCTTTTGAAGATTTATCGCCTTTATAGTTTATGTAAACATTTTCTAATGCTTTACGAATGGTGAGGTTATGACGGTAGTTTTGATCCCACATAATATCTCGTCCCGCAAGTCCGGCTTGGGTAAGGTAATACACTAATTTTTGCTCTTTTAAGGTGAGATTGTCCCATCCCGGAATTCGGTATCGAAGTACTTTAATATCGGCAAATTGCTCGACGTTATAGTTAAAATCTTTGATAGATGTTTCCGTTTTTTTTTGTTCTTGCGTTACCGGTTCTTGTTTTTTTGCTGTTTCGTCGCAAGAAAAAAGAATTCCTGTAAAAAGCACTAATACTGCTAATTGCTTGATTTTCATAATAAGTATTGTTTTTTGTTTTCTAGAAAGTTTTCAAAGGTACTAAAATATGATTTGTTTGTAAAACTCTTTTTAACAAACTAAATTGTTGAAAAATAATTACCTTTACCTCACAATCAATCTTAAAAAAAATGAAATTTTTAAAATACCTATTTTTCTTACTTCTTATCGTTATTATTGGGGTATCTATTTATTTTGGCACTAAGGACGGAACTTTTAATGTGGCTTCTTCTAAAGAAATTGCTGCGCCTTCCTCACTTTTATTTGAAACTGTAAACGATTTTAAAACCTGGAAAAAATGGGGTCCTTGGATGGAACAAGACCCAAATATTAAAATAGAATATGGCACATCCTCTACCGGTAAAGATGCTTCTTATTCGTGGAAAAGCGACGTGGACGAAGTAGGTAACGGTAGTATGAAAACACTTTCGGTAACGGAAAGTTTGCCAAACAATAAATACGGAAAAGAAATACATCAAGAAATTACGTTTAACACTCCCTTTGGCGATTCAAAAAGCAATGTCTATTGGCGGTTTGAACCCATTGAAAACACCAATAAAACTAAAGTTACTTGGGGAATGAAAGGCGAACAAAGTTTTATGGAAAAAGTATTTATGAGTTTTCAAAAACAACCGTTTGATAAGATGCTAATTACCATCTTCGACAAAGGGCTGGCTAATCTTGAAAAAGAAGTTCAAGACCAAATGAAAAAATACACCATTACCGTAAATGGTATTACCGAATACGGTGGCGGTTATTATCTGTACACAACTTCGGCTACTCGCATTAATCAAATAGGAAACAAAATGGGACCCATGTTCGGGCAAATAATGAGTTTTATAAAGCAAGATAATGTGGATATGGCAGGTATGCCTTTTACGATTTATAATGAAGTAGACCAAACTAACGGAACGGTTAATTTTTCGACTGCCATTCCGGTTAAAGAAAAAGTAATTACTCCGATAAATAGCGATATTCTTTCGGGATATATGGCTACTTCTACTACGGTAAAAGTAACGTTGAAAGGAAACTACGATTATCTTTCTGAAGCCTATAAAAAAGCAAAAGAATACATTGTAAAAAACAATCTTGAATTAGCACCTAACGGTAAAATGTTTGAAGTTTATAAAACCGACCCCGGAGTAGCGCCTAATCCGGCAAACTGGATTACCGAAATATATTTTCCAATAAGTAAACCCCAACCTAAAGAATAATGAAAAACAACAACCATCAACCAAAAATTAAATAGCTATGATAAAACAAATTTTATTGGTTTTTATAGGAGGAGGAGCAGGAAGCAGTTTACGTTTTATTATAGGTAAATACCTAAATGACACACACGCCGGAATCCCTTACGGAACATTTCTATCTAACATTCTTGGTAGTTTACTAATAGGAATTGTATTGGGTCTTGCGTTAAAACAAGAAACGTTGCCTTACAACATGGTACTTTTAATCGGGGTTGGATTTTGCGGTGGTTTTACCACGTTTTCTTCCTTCGCTTACGAGAATCATTTGTTTTTACAAGAAGATAATTTTCTTCTGTTTGCATTGTACACCATCCTTACCTTTATTATAGGGTTTGCAGCGGTTTTCTTTGGTATATGGCTGGTTAAGTAACCTGTCGTTTTTTTTCTTTTTTGCAACCAATAATTTTAACTGTCTTATAAAAAATTAGTATCTTTATATCAAAAAAAGTATCCCTAATGAACAGTTACCTGCCTAGCGTCATAAAACAATTTCAATATTACAAGTCATTGGGAGATAAAACCCTATACAGACTTTCTGAAAAACAATTATTTTGGCAACCGGATGAAACCAATAACAGCATTGCCATTATCGCAAAACATCTATCAGGAAATATGCTATCCAGATGGACTAATTTTTTAACCGAAGACGGCGAAAAACCTTGGCGAAACAGAGATGATCAATTTATGCAAACCTTTACAACCAAAAAAGACGTTTTAATTTACTGGAACAAAGGTTGGGATTGTCTTTATAATGCAATTATTCCTTTATCTGAAACTGATTTGGAAAAACAAATATTTATCCGAAACATGGGACATACCGTTGTAGAAGCTATAAACAGACAATTGTGCCATTATTCCTATCATATTGGGCAGATGATTTTCTTGGGAAAACTTATTTTAAAAAAAGATTGGCAATCTTTGTCCATTCCCAAAGGAGCTTCAAAACAGTATAACCAAGATAAATTTAAAAACCCCAAAAGAAAAGAACATTTTACCGATAATCTTTAAACACTTCTAACGGGGGCATTATCTACCACTTGTGAAAGGATAATTTGTGTTTTGGTTTCACCATAAGTAATGAGTTGGTCAATAAATTTTTCAAGGTGCTTATGATCCCGCAGAACCACCTCCATTACGATATTTTCATCTCCTGTAATTCGATAACAATTTAGAACTTCTTGATAGGTTTTTACCTTCGATAAAAAAGGTTTAAGTTTCCCCATAAAAGCCCGTAAGGTAATGATTGCCTTTAATTGATATCCCACATCATAAGGAGAAATATGAGCAATGTATTTTGAAATCACACCCCAATCTTCCATCTTTTTTATTCGCTCAGAAACAGCCGGAGAAGTAATTCCTACTTGCTTGGCAATGGCAACGTTAGATTGTCTTGCATTTTTTTGAATACATTGTAATATTTTCCAATTAATTTCATCTAATTTCATAATTAACAAAAATACAAGATATTTTTTAAAAAATAAAGCAAGTTTGTTTTTATCTTTAAAAACATAAGTATTGAGTTTTTAAATCGCTGTATCTTTGGGGGGTACTAATCTACTAGTATATTGCAATTGTTATGAAATTAAAGAAAAATATTAATTATTCGGGTTCTACTTTTTACGAAAAAGCGCAGGATATTTTTACCCTTTCACAACGTATTTCTACTGTTTTAGTTGAAGATTTGGCTCCTTTAGACGCATCCGGACAAGAAGACCCAAACATATATTTTACAGGAGATATTGTACAACAGTCAGTTTCATTAGCTCCCGAAATTTTAAATGCCGAAAGCAAACCGTTTTTTGAAGAAAAACACAAACACGTTAGATTGCTTTCACAACTTACACATTTATTAGATAAAAATTGTGAGCGATTAGAAAACAGTAATAGCAACGGAAAAGATTTCTTACCCATATTACGTAAAGAACTTCGTAAATTTAAAAAACTGCAACGAGCTTGGATGCTTACATTGTAAAGTCGTTATTTACTCTTAGTGTATACATAATAACTCAGTGCCAATAATGGGATATTTTTAGTTAACACACCAAATGGATGCAACCAATAATGAGGTGCAAAAAAACTAAGTATTACCATATAAACAAGCATTGTAAACACTTGTAAAATAATAATTTTCTTGCGGTATTTTTTTAACAGAATTAAAGTTCCTAAAAGTAAATCCCAGAAACTTCCCAATACTATTAAAAAAACAGCTACTTGATTTGAAGCTCCTATTTCTTCCATAATTTTAAAACTTTCGCTCCAAGAAAACAAGGAAACCAAACCAGAAACTATCCAAATAAAACTTAGCGCATAAAGTGCAATTATTTTAGGAAGTTCTTCTCCTTTATCTAAAGAACTCGGTGTTATACTTTTGCTTACTTCAGGAAATGTAGGTTCATAATTTGTTGCTGAAATGGTATTAAATAACACAAATGTATTTTTATTAAATATGCCAAAAGAAAACTTAGGGAAAACAAAAAATAGCGTGCTAATTAGAAATTTTGATAGCGTTACAAACCTTGCTTTTTTTCCTTTTATGGAAGAAAAAATAGTTTTTAATGACTCGGGTTTTGAGAGGGCATAAATTTTTATGGGATACGAATCAAATCTTGCCACAACATTATCGACCAACAAACTCAACTGATTAATATGTATAAAAGGTAATGTTTTATTACTAAGCAAAGGAATTATTGGAAGTTGTGTCAGTTCTTTAAAAAAACGAGAACTCTTTCCTTTTTTTCCTATTACAATACCTGGATAAATCACTTTTGCTTTATCATAGTTTAACAAAAAATTATCTGTAATCTTCTTTGAAGAAAGAAAAGGTGTAGGAGGGTTATCTATATCAGCTCCAATTGCAGAAATATGAATTACTCTAATACCTTTTTGTTTGCATTTTTTATAGAGTAAGAGAGGTGCTGTAGATTGAACGGTTTTAAAATCTCCTTCTATAATTCCTATAGCATTAATAACTAACGATACTTCTTCAAGTGTAGAATCCCAATTTATGGGCTTTAAAAAATCTACTTTTACCCAAAAAGGATATCCGTCTATCGGGCTTCGACTTCCTACTATCACATGATGTTTAACTACTAATGTATTAAAAAGAGCGTTTCCTATAAATCCCGTACCTCCTAATAAAAGTATATTCATCTGCTTAAAAATTTGTAGCTATTTTATCTTAAAAAGAATTTCCAAATTTTATAAATATCCGGAACCACTTCGTTTTCGTATAAACCTAATTTAATCATTCTCGTCAAAAATCAATCCCGCCCTAAACGTTTATAAAAATTCATAAAAAAAGAGAATAATTTTTAAGTATCTCAATTAACTTTGAGTTGCA
>WFXA01000248.1 GCA_015490835.1 Flavobacteriaceae bacterium
GAATAACAGTTGATTAAATTATTTTTCAGGAGCGACTAAATAATACTAAATTTTTAAATAGAATCTTGTCCGACTTTTTAAGGGGCTAATACATACTTTTGAATTTATCCTTTAATTTATTTTGGATGGGATTGTTTTTAATTTAATAAGTAACAAAACTTATCAACAAATTAAACAATAGACCAAGAAAATAATTATGTTATAAAACTCCTAATAAAGTATTTATAGCTAATTTTAACCAAAATGTTGCACTTATTAATTGAATATAGCGAATAGTTTTGGTCTAACTTATATTAAGAATTGGTGTTATATTTGAAGACAACAACAATAGTAAGTTTATGATAAAGCCCTTTGAAGACAGTTATTTTATGAAAAAAGCCCTGCAAGAAGCTCAAGTTGCTTATGAAAAAGGCGAGGTTCCTATTGGAGCGGTCATAGTAAGTCATAATCAAATCATTGCACGTGCTCATAACTTAACCGAAACGTTAAACGATGTTACAGCTCATGCCGAAATGCAAGCCATAACTGCTGCAGCTAATTATTTGGGCGGAAAATATCTTCAAAAGTGTACGTTGTTTGTAACATTAGAACCCTGCCAAATGTGTGCAGGAGCCTTGTTTTGGAGCCAGATATCCCGAATTGTATATGCGGCAAGAGATAAACAAAGGGGTTGTATAAATTTAAACACAAAACTTCATCCTAAAACCAAATTAGAAGGAGGAATAATGGAAAAAGAGGCATCCACATTAATCAAACGGTTTTTTATTGAAAAAAGAAATTTGAATTAAAAAACCCTCCAAAACAATGTTTTGAAGGGTTTCTAAATCTAAATACTATATATCTTAGTCGTGTATTACGCGCACTTGTGCCGCAACCACTCCTTTTCTGCCTTCTTCTTCAACATATTCTACTTTGTCTCCTTCGTTAAGGGCTTCTCCGTTAAGTCCGGTTACATGTACAAAAATGTCTTTTCCGGTTTCGTCATTAGTGATAAAACCGTAACCTTTAGATTCGTTAAAAAATTTTACTGTTCCTTCCATGGTAATAAAAAAATAAATTAATAATAAATCAAAGGTAGGATAAAAAAACAGGGTAATTGCAAAAAAAAAGGTAGTTTTTGAAAAATTGTGCTTGATTTATGATTTTTTTCCTTGTTTATAATCACGCATTTTTTCAATATTTTCTTTGGTTAGCATATAGTTTTTTACATCTTTGTTTTTCCATCTGTGATAGATAAATAAAGGCATTAGAACAAAAAATAAAACGGCTACGGATAATCCTATAAAAAAGTGTCCCGACTCCGGATTTTCAGATTTTATATAAAAACCATAAACAAGACCTACAATAATAATGAGTAATAATAGCTGTAAAAAATATTTCATTTTTAGAATTATTTTGTTGAAAATTCTATAAGTTTTCGTCGGTAAGCTGTCAACATTTTTGATTTTGATATAAAACCAAAATATTTACCCTCTTTTACAACCGGAAGATTCCAAGCTCCGGTGTCTTGAAATTTTCGCATAATTATCTTCATCGAATCTTTATCTAAATCTATAATTTCAAGAGGGTTTTGCATAATGTCTCTTGCATATATTTTTTTATATAATGACTTATTAAACATAATGGGACGCAGATCATCCATTAAAAGAACCCCTTGCAGGACTTTTGTTTGGGGGTTTATCACCGGAAAAATATTCCGTTTTGAAATTACAATGGCATTTTTTACTATTTTTTTTAAGGTCATTTGGGGATATACCTCAACAAAATTGGTTTCAATAAGTTTGGTAACATCCATTAAGGTGAGTACCGCTTGATCTTTATCGTGGGTAATAAGTTCACCTCTTTTGGCAAGTTCGGCAGCATAAATATTATGTGGGATGTATTTTTTTGTAATTAAATACGAGATAGAAGCAACAATCATTAATGGAACAAAAAGTTCGTATCCTCCGGTAATTTCGGCAATAAGGAAAATAGCTGTTAACGGTGCTTGTAACACACCTGCCATTAACCCTGCCATGCCAACCATTGCAAAATTAGTTGCAGATAAATGATGGTTAACCACATTGCTATGATTAATGATGAGTGCAAATACATAACCGGAAATACTTCCTGTAAAAAGTGTAGGAGCAAAAACACCACCTATACCTCCGGCACCAAAAGTTAATGAAGTTGCAACTATTTTAAATGTAACAAGCCCTACCAAAAAAACAATAATTAACCAAATATCATTAGATAACCAGTTAAAAAAGTTTTGTGATGTAATTTCGTCAACTCCACCTCTTAAAATCGTATTAATGGTTTCATATCCTTCACCAAAAAGAGGCGGTATAAAAAACACAATAACACCTAACAAAACACCACCAATTAAAAGTCGTTTATAGGGGTTTGAAAACTGTTTAAAAAAACCATCTATTGCAAAATACACCTTGCTAAAATATATTGAAGTAGTTGCTGATGTTACGCCGAGTAAGATATAAAACAGGACATCTTTTAACTGAAATTTATCTTGCAACTGAAAATGCAATAACACATCATCTCCTAAGAAAAAATAAGACGTTAAAATTGCTGTAACCGAAGCTAATAACAAAGGAATCATCGATGCCATTGTTAACTCTAGACTAAATATTTCTACGGCAAATACAATGGCGGCAATTGGCGCTTTAAAAATAGATGACATGGCTCCGGCTGCCGCTGCACCAATGAGTAACGTACGCGTAGTTTGATTAAAGTGTAAAATTCTTGAAAAATTAGACCCTAAAGAAGCACTGGTTATTACGGTAGGTGCTTCTAAACCAACCGAACCCCCAAATCCTACTGTTAAAGGAGCAGAAACAAGTGATGTCCACATAGAGTGTTTGGGAAGAATTCCTTTTAATTTTGAAATAGCATATAACGTAAATGGAATTCCGGGTTCAATCTTTTTATTAACAACATATTTCACAAAAAGAAGTACTATAAACAAACCAATTATTGGAAAAATAAAATAAAAAGCCTGATGTAAATCTCTGATTAACTCTGTTTCTAATAGTTGTTGAATAAGATGAGTTAAATTTTTTATTGTCACAGCAACAATACCAGCCAATAACCCTATTATTCCACTAACAAGATTAATAAATTGCTTATGCGGAATATGTTTATAACGCCACTTATAAAACGAAGTTAGATATTTGGGAGTATTTGGCATTTTGTTATATAATTAGTCTTACGCCTCCTAATTCTTCAATTTTATACGGGAACTTATCACTTGGAGAACCTATAAACATAAAGTTAATAGGGATGTTCCATTCTTTAGAAAGTTTTCTGATTAGTGCAGGTGTAAATTTCCCTTTAACAACTACAAAATCAACATTAATTTCGGGATATTCCTTGTCTAAAAACTCTATCTCTAACGGAAGATTTTTAGGGACATCTTTTTCGTCTTGAACAGCTAAAACAATCTTAAGTTTTTTAGTGTGCTCATTTTTTGTAATATAGAGCATTACTTTATTAAGCGTCGCAATGTTGTCTCCTTTGGTGAAAAAGACAAACTCTTGACTGTTTATTCTATCTAAAATTCGTTGTACCTTTCTGTCAAATCTACCCACTGAATCACGAATGGTTTCAAAAACACCATCAATAGTTTTTAATAATAACTTAAGCAGAACGGTTCTGTTAAGCATAAAAATAATAAACAAAATAGAAGGCGTAAAATAGTAAAGAAAAACAGTTAAATTACTGGGTAAACCTTCTTTAGGAGGCATTAAAATATTACCAAAAAGAGCAATGGCAACGGCTATAATAGCAATAATAACAGCAATCCAAGATGCTTTTTCCGGACGTGGCAGTTTGCTTCTTTTTACTTTTAATAAGATATTACCAATACCAAATAAAGCCATCACAGATAGAAACGAAATTGTATAAACTCCTGCAAGAAGTTTTACATTTCCTTTAGTAATTAATAGTACTGATACCGATAAAATAAAAAACATTACTATAATTCGGTAGGAGCTTCCTTTTTTATTTTTCTTTAAAAAAAATGGCGGTAATACCCGGTCTAATGTCATTCGCTCTAACAAACCTGTAACACCTACATAACTGGTTAATACAGCACCACTTAGCACCAAGAATGCATCAACGGCAATTAATACAGCTACCCATTCTCCTCCTACATATTTACCCATTTCAATGAGTAAGGTGTTTTGGTAGTCATCGCTTTGTAAAACCGGTAACGCAAATAAAGCCAAAGCAAATACAGCCATAAGTGGGTTAATAACACTTACAATAGACCACATATTACGAAGTGTTTTAGGGAAAACACCTTTTTTTTGTTCTTCAACAAAGTTGGCTGAACTTTCAAACCCCGAAACACCTAACATAGACGCAGCAAATCCTAAAAAGATAGCATTTGTAATACTTCCTTCTCTGGAAAAATGCCAGTTTTCGAAAAATGTTACTGTCCCATGTTGCACTAAAAAGTAAATAATAAATCCTGAGAGGATGATAAGTGATGATAAATGAAACAAAAATATACCAATAGCTACTTTTGCAGATTCGGTTATACCTCCAATGGTTAATATAGCAAAGATTAATAAAAGTCCTATTGTAGCAATAATAATAGGCATAGTAGGAATTAAATGATGAAAGTAATGTATTGCTTCATTTGCAGAAATTACTGCGGTTGCCATATAAGAAAGTAGCGTTAAGGTTGCTGCAAAAGAAGCCATACTTTTACTAGTGGTGTTTAACAAGGCATTATAGGCTCCACCGTTTAAAGGGAGCGCACCAACTACTTCACCATAAATTTTCCGGAATAAAAAGAGCACAAATGATACAATAAGTAAAGTTATCCAAGCATACTGTCCGGCAAAAGCAATAGCAAGTGCAGAAACATATAATACGGAAGAACTAATGTCATTTCCACAAATTGCAGTTGCTGCTAATTCGCCTAACTTTTTATGAACTTTGGTTTTCATAATAGAGTTGTTTATTTTTCAATACTCAAATGTAATTCTTTTAATTGTTCTTGGTCGATTTTAGCGGGTGCGTCAATCATAACATCTCTTCCACTATTGTTTTTAGGGAACGCAATAAAGTCTCTAATGGTTTCTTGACCACCCAAAATTGCCACTAATCTGTCTAGACCAAAGGCAATTCCACCGTGTGGCGGAGCACCATATTCAAAGGCATTCATTAAGAATCCAAATTGCTCTTTTGCTTCTTCGGGAGTAAAACCAAGGTAATCAAACATCATGGCTTGAGTTTGTTTATCATGAATTCTAATAGATCCGCCGCCTATTTCATTACCGTTTAGCACAAGGTCGTATGCGTTTGCTTTTACAGCTCCGGGGTTGGTTTTTAATAAGGGTATTTGTTCGGGTTTTGGTGATGTAAAAGGGTGGTGCATCGCATGGTAACGTTGCGTTTCTTCATCCCATTCCAGAAGTGGAAAATCTACAACCCAAAGTGGAGCAAACACATTAGGATTGCGAAGCCCTAAGCGTTCTGCCAGTTCCATTCGTAATGCGCTAAGTTGTGCTCGTACCTTATCCTTTTCTCCGGAAAGCACACAAATTAAATCACCGGTATTTGCTCCGGTTTTTTCTGCCCACTTTGCTAAATCTTCTTGATTGTAAAACTTATCTACTGAAGATTTGTAACTTCCGTCTTCGTTGCAACGTACATAAACCATGCCTAAAGCACCTATTTGTGGGCGTTTTACCCAATTTATTAATTTGTCAATTTCTTTTCGACTGTAGTTGTTTCCACCGGGAACGGCAATTCCCACTACCAACTCGGCATTATTAAACACATTAAAATTTTTATGTTGTGCCACGTCATTTAGTTCGCCAAATTCCATCCCAAACCGGATGTCGGGTTTGTCATTTCCGTAGCGTTGCATCGCCTCATTATAAGTCATTCTTGGAAATTTCTCTACAGCTACCCCTTTAATTTCTTTTAACAAATGTTTGGTTAATCCTTCAAATGTATTTAAAACATCTTCTTGTTCTACAAATGCCATTTCGCAGTCTATTTGTGTAAACTCGGGTTGTCGGTCGGCACGAAGGTCTTCATCTCTAAAACATTTTACAATTTGGAAGTATTTATCCATTCCGCCCACCATTAGCAGTTGTTTAAATGTTTGTGGGGATTGTGGCAAAGCGTAAAATTGTCCTGCATTCATTCTGGAAGGCACCACAAAATCACGAGCACCTTCGGGAGTAGATTTAATAAGATAAGGAGTTTCTACTTCTATAAATCCTTCGTAAGAAAGATATTTTCTTACTTCTAAAGTAACTTTATGTCTAAAAATAAGATTTTCCTTAATGGGGTTTCTTCGTATGTCAAGGTAGCGGTATTTCATTCGTAAATCCTCTCCACCATCGGTTTCATTTTCAATAGTAAAGGGTGGTGTTTTAGCTTGGTTTAATACGATAAGCTCTGTAACCAAAATTTCGATATCGCCTGTTGGAATTGAAGGGTTTTTTGAAGCACGCTCAATTACTTTTCCGGTTACTTGAATTACATATTCCCGTCCCAAATTTTTAGCCGACTCCATAATCTCTTTTGGCGTACGGTCTTCATCAAAAATAAGCTGTGTAATACCATAGCGATCTCGTAAATCTACCCAAATCATAAACCCTTTATCGCGTGTTTTTTGTACCCAGCCGCTAAGTGTAACGACAGAGCCAATATCATTACTTCGTAATGCTCCACAAGTTGTAGTTCTATACATATTAAAATCTAAAAATTATGTTTTTAAAAGATGTGCAAATGTATAAATTAATATGCAGGATGTAAGAGTGTTTATTCAACTAAAAAAATAATTCTTAAATATGCAATCGAAATGCTTTTTAGATAAATAAATCTTAATTTTATTAAATAAATATTGCTATTGTTGTTAAAAAACACCATTTTTGATAGATAAATCTTAATATTGCATACTATGAAAAAATTATTACTTTCAAAAATTAATTTGTTATTGTTGGTTCTGTTTCCGTTAATTGGCTCTGCACAGGAGACAGTTTCAGGAACAGTAACCGAATCCGGAACGGGGGATCCGTTACCGGGAGCAAGTATTGTTGTTAAAGGTACAAACAAAGGAGTTGTATCAGATTTCGACGGAAAATTTAGCATACAAGTTGAATCCCTACCGATTGTTATTGTCGTTTCTTCAGTTGGTTCTAAAACTATGGAGGTAGAAGTAAAATCTTCTTCTCCGGTAAGCCTTGTTCTAGAACAAGGCGTTTCATTAGACGAAATCGTATTAGTAGGAAGTAGAGGGAAAAACCGAACGGTTTTAAATTCTCCTATACCTATTGATAATCTTTCGGTAGATGTGTTGCGAAGCACAGCACAACCTACGATCGATAAAATGTTAACCTATGCGGTTCCTTCGTTTAACTCAACGAATCAGACCATTTCTGATGCAACAGCTCACTTTGATCCTGCCGATTTACGAGGCTTGGGTCCAAGTAGAACCTTGGTTTTGGTAAACGGAAAGCGTAAAAACCAAAGTGCACTTGTTTACATTAACGATACGCCCGGAAAAGGGGAGGTAGGAGTAGATTTAAAGAGTATCCCTGCGGCAGCTCTAAAACGAGTAGAGGTACTGCGTGACGGAGCCTCGCCTCAATATGGTTCTGATGCAATTGCCGGAGTTGTTAATATGGTATTACGTGAAGATGTAGGTAAAACAGTGGTAAATTTAAACTCGGGTGTAACTACCGAAGGTGATGGTTTTAACCTTGGAGCCGATGTTAATACGGGTTTAGCAGTTGGTGAAAACGGAGGTTATTTAAATCTTACTTTTGCATATTACCAACAAGACATTACCGACAGATCCGGAGTGCCGGGCGGAGATGGTTTATTCGGAGTAATCTTTGGAGACGACGCTATCTTAAACGGTACACATCCTTGGATTCAACAAAATCCCGATTTGGGAATGACCGTAGGACAACCCGAACTCTATAAAGGAGATATGTTTTTTAATTTTGGATTACCCTTTAAAAATGGAAATGGAAAAGTTTACGCTTTTGGAGGAATGACCTATAGAGAAGGTAAGAGTTTTGCTTTATACAGAGCTCCTTACTGGATTCCGGACGAGTTCAACTTATTGCACGACGCAAATGAAGAGTATCAAGGATTTCAACCTACTTTTGAAACCAAAGTACGCGATAACTTTAATACTGTTGGTGTCGAATTTAAACTTGCCGGTTTTGATGTAGATTGGAGTGGTACCTTTGGTAGAAATGCTGTAGATTATGAAGTAAATAACAGTATAAATTTAGCTTTAGGTGCTAATAGTCCTACTTCTTTCGATGTAGGTGCCTATGCATTTAACAACTTATTATCTAATCTTGATTTTAACAGGTCTTTTGGCACGTTAAATCTTGCCTTTGGAGCCGAAATTCGTGAAGAACGTTTTAACTCTTATGCAGGCGAATATGCCTCGTATGCCGGACAAGGAGTTCAATCTTTTCCCGGTTTACAACCTTCAAACGAAGTACGAGCTTACAGGAGTAATTATGGTGTGTATGGTGAGCTGGAATGGGAACCAACCGAGGCTATTTTAATAGGTGGTGCGGTACGCTATGAAGATTTTAGTGATTTTGGCGACAATACTTCTTGGAAAGTAAACGGAAGATACTTGTTTGGCGATAACAAAGGAGCCATAAGAGCCTCTTACAGTACCGGTTTTAGGGCACCTTCATTACACCAAATTTATTTAAGTAACATTCAAACTTTAGTATCTGGCGGAACGGTTTCTAACCAAGGAACATTTAATAATGTTGATCCGGTAATTAGAGATGGTTTAGGAGTACCGCAATTAAGTGCTGAGACTTCAAAAAATATTTCGGCAGGTGTAACTTTTAAGCCTTCAAAAGACTTTTCGGTTGCTCTTGATGTGTACCAAGTTGAAGTGTTTGATCGCGTTGTATTTACAGGCGAAATAGGCTTTGACGGCGATGATAATACCGTTAATCCTGTTGAGCAAATTTTGATAGACAATCAAATTACCAGTTTAAAATTCTTTGTAAATGCTGTAGATACTAAAACACAAGGAGCCGATTTGGTATTAACTTACAGTAATATTTCTTTAGGTAACGGAACCTTAAAAGCAACTCTTGCAGGGAATTACAATACTACCGATATTACTAATGATGATGTAGATCCTAACACACCCGATTTACAAGTTCAAGCTCCGGGATTGTTAGGTGAAAACGGATACGATATTTTTAACCGTAAAGAACAATCCAGAATTGAATCTGCCAGACCAAGATCAAAAGTGTTGCTTGGTCTTGATTATGAAGTTAATAAGTGGAGGTTTACATTAAACAATACCTATTTTGGCGAAGTTACTTGGAAACATGCTAACAATGGGTTGAATGGTGCACCACTAGGTCCAGGAGGAGCTCCACTTCCTGTTGAAGATACGGCTTACGATCAAACTTTTGCCGGAAAAATCTTAACCGATTTGGTGATAGGATACAAGTTTTCTGATAAAATATCTGGTTTTGTTGCAGCAAATAACTTGCTAAATGTATATCCGGATGTAATTGATACCAAAGGAGATTTTGTTACAGATCTTGGAGGACGTTTTAAATATCCCTGGGAAGTAAATCAATTTGGTTTTAATGGTACTATAATTAACGGAGGACTTACTTTTAAGTTTTAAAGAAAATTCTTAATTGTATTTATAAGCCTCACAGAATTTTTTCTGTGAGGCTCTTTATTTACATCCTTACTTTCCGTAACCATATTTTAAAACTATAAGTTAAGTAAAATAAAGCGGGAACAATTACAAGTGTTAAGAAGGTAGCTATGATTAATCCGTAAATAACGGTTTTTGCCAGTGGTCCCCAAAAAATAACATTATCACCACCAAAATAGATGTGCGGGTTAAACTCAGAAAATAAACTGAAAAAATCTATATTAAAACCTGTTGCTAACGGTATAAGCCCCAATACAGTTGTAATAGCGGTTAATAACACAGGACGAAGCCTGGCACGACCCGCTTTTACAATTAGCTTTTTCACTTCTTCTCTATGAAGAAAATCGGAAGAAGATTTACCCAATTGAGCCAGTTTTCGGTCAATTAATAACTGGGTGTAATCTAATAATACTACGCCATTATTTACTACTATCCCTGCCAGAGAGATAATTCCCATCATAGTCATCATAATTACAAATGAGGAGCCTGTTACAAGTATCCCGCCAAAAACACCAATAAAACTTAACAAAATAGCCACCATTATTATACCGGGTTTACTTACCGAATTAAACTGAAACACCAGAAGCAAAAAAATAAGTAAAATACCGTAAAGAAACGCTTTATTTAAAAAGGCTTGCTGTTTGTTTTGCTCTTCAATTTGCCCTGTATAATCTATTGAAATATCTTTAGGAAGTTTTTCAAAATTCTTCATTTCTTGTCTAATATGATTTATTACAGCTGTTGCATCTTTATAACCGGCTTCTAATGCCGAATAAACGGTGACAACTCGTTTGCCTTCTTTGTGTTTAATAGCACTAAAAGAGGAACTGTTTTTGTGACTTATTACCGAAGCGATAGGAATTTCTTTTAACCTTCCGGTGGCTTGGTCTCTAAAAATAATGTTTTGGTTAAACAAAATGCTTTGGTTGTATCGGTCTTGCTCATTAAATCGGACATAAATATCATAATCATCTCCTTCTTTTTTATAAATTCCGGCTTTATTCCCAAATACAGATTGTCTTAGTTGTTGCGCCACCTGTCCTACAGCTACTCCTAATTCGCCTGCTTTTTTTCTGTCTACAAACACCTTCATTGCAGGTTTTCTTTTGTTAACATCTATTTTAAGTTCGTCAACTCCGGCAACATTTTTAGAGTTGATAAAATTTTTCATTTTTTCGGCAAGTTGAATAAGCTCATCGTAATTTGTACCGCTTAACTCAATGTTAATTGGATATCCTACAGGTGGACCTACCGGATCTTTTTCAACAGAGATGGTTACACCCGGATAAATTCCTTTTAAATTATCCTGAATTTTTTTCCGAAGTAATTCGGAATCTTTTCCTTTTCGGTATTTAAATTCGCGTAGCGTAACGGTAAGTTTTGCACGGTGTGGCATTTCTGAATTATTTCCGGCATCGGCTTGCGGATTACTCGCACCTTCACCTACTTGCGAAATGGCGGCTTCAACCATAAAATTATGGTTACCTTCAAAGTATTGTTTGTCGTTTAAAACGGAATAAACTCGTTGCTCAATTTTTTTTGTAAGCGTATTGGTTTTTTCAATGTCGGTTCCTTGCGGATATTCAATATAAACAATAATCTGGTTGGGTTTGTTATCGGGGAAAAATTCAATTTGTGTACGTTCCGATTTAATAGACATACCAAACAGCATAAATATCCCGAAGAGAAGTATAAAATTTCCCAAAACAAAAAACACCGGTTTTTTTCCGCTTAACGCAAAATTTAAAAACTTTTTATACACATTTTCCAGTTTAAATAGAAGAACGTGCTGAAAGTAATTAGCGACATTTTTTAAGAAGTATTTGTACAGCCAAAACATGAGTACTGTAAAAATTAGTAATGATCCTAAGCCGCGATATGAGCCTCCAAATAATACAATTAAAATACCTAGACTGCCCATAATAAGGGTGATTTTAAGTAACCCTTTTTTTGATAACTCGCCTTCTTCGGTTTTCATAAATTGAGAAACCAACATCGAGTTAATAAAAATAGCAACAAAGAGCGATGATCCTAAAACAATAGATAGCGTTATTGGGAAGTATTTCATGAATTCTCCCATAATACCGGGCCACATTCCTAAGGGTACAAAAGCAGCTACTGTTGTTGCGGTGGATATGATAATGGGAACCGCTATTTCGCCTATTCCTTTTTTTGCGGCTTCTAGCCGCGACATACCTTCTTCCTCCATTAATCGATACACATTTTCAACCACTACAATACCGTTGTCTACCAACATTCCCAGCCCCATAATTAGACCAAACAATATCATTGTATTTAATGTATAACCTAATGCCGAAATAATCATAAACGACATAAACATTGATAACGGAATGGCAAAACCTACAAATAAAGCATTTCGAAACCCTAAAAAGAACATTAAAACAAGCACCACTAGTGCAATACCAAAAATGATGTTGTTTACCAAATCATCAACATTGTTAACTGTTTTAGCAGATTGATCGTTTGAAATATTTACAATAACACCTTCGGGAAAAACATTTTTTTGAGCATTAGAAATAATAGTTCTTATTTTTTCTACGGCTTCTACCATGTTTTTTCCGGAACGTTTTTTTATATCAAGCATGACTACTTCTTTTCCAAAATCACGTGCATAACTGGTTCGTTGTTTTTCTTTAAAAGTAACGGTAGCAACATCTTTTAGATAAACTACTCCATTATTAGATTTTACTACAAAGTTGTCAAGATTTTCGGGTTTTGTTATTTCTCCTAAAACACGAATGGTTCTTCTTTGTCCTGCGGTTATAATATTACCTGCAGACATGGTTACATTGCCATTTTTTATAGCATTAATAATACTGCCAAAACTTACTTTGGCAGCGGTCATTTTAAACATATCTACGGCAACTTCTACCTCTTTGTCTTGTACGCCTCGTAAATCTGCTTGTTTAATTTCGGGAAGGTCTTCAATTTTATCTTGTAGGTATTCGGCAAATTTTTTAAGTTGTTGTACCGGATAATCGCCTGAAATACTTATGTTGGCGATGGGAAATTCTTCCGAAATATTTAAACTAAACACATTGGGCTCTACTTTAGCACCATTAAAAGTAGGCCAATCTTCACCAGATTTCTTACCGTCAACTTCGTCTTTTATCTTTTGTTTGGCTTCTTCAACAGTAATGTTTTCGTCAAATTCTACAATGATTAATCCAAAATCTTCTTGCGAAGTCGAATTAAATTTAGATACGTTACTTACATTTTTAATTTCGTCTTCTAATGGGTCTATGATTAATCGCTCGATATCTTCTGCGGTGTTTCCGGGATACACTACCGAAACAAAAATTTTAGTTTCCTTGGCTTCGGGGAAAGTTTCTCTGGATAAACCAAAATAAGCACCAATACCTAGTGTTAATATAATAAACATAAGCACATAAATAGTAGCTTTGTTGTCTATTGCCCAAGATGAAGGTGAAAATTCTTTGTATAGTTTTTTGTCCTTCATAATTTAACGGTTTAAAATTTCAACTGCTTGATTGTCTTTTACACTTCTAGCTCCTTCTTCGATTATTAAATCGTTAGGTTTTAAACCGCCGGTAATTTCGACATAATCACCTTGTACTTTTCCTGTTGTAACAAATGTTTTTTTAGCAACATTTTTTTGCTGTTCGTTTTGCCGAATGACATAAACATATTGTTTTCCTTGAGCGTTTTCAGAAATTAAACTTTGATAAATTAATAGTGCGTTGGGATTTGTATAATCGTTTATTTTAAGTTTTGCCGTAAGGTTGGGTTTTATGCTTTTGTCTTTGTTGGGAAGCGATACGGTAACTTTAAAAGTTCGGTTTCCGGGTTGGATGTAATTGCTTGATTGTGTAACTTTAGCCAAAACGGTTTTACTCAATACACTAAAATAGGCTTCTACTTCTTTTCCTTTGGTAATGCTATTGAGGTAGGTTTCGGGGACTTCTGCCTCGATGTACATATTCGATAAATTCAGTAATCTCATAACCGGTGATTGACCGGCTCCTACTACGGTACCTTGATCGGTAATAATTTCATCAATAACTCCCGAAAACGGTGCTCTCATTGTTGTTTTTGCTAACTGAGATTGCATTTGACTTACGGATTTTTGTAAGGCTTCGTATTGAGATTTTGCTTGCAGATACTGAATTTCGCTACCTATATTTTGTTCCCAAAGTCGTTTTTGCCTTTCAAAAGTGGTTTGTGCAAGATTTTTTTGCACTTCAAGTTGTGCCAGCTGTTGTGAAAGTCCTCCGTCGTCTATTCTTGCAAGTAATTGTCCTTTAGAAACGTTTTGTCCTTCTTTTATATAAATGCGTTTTAGTAAGCCTGAAAACTCGGGATATAAAACAATGTCTTCTTTTGTAGTTACACTTCCTTGTAATTCTATGAAATGTTTAAAAAGTGTGTCTTTTAACCGAAAAACGGTTACCAACGGAAGTTTTTTTACAGTATCTAATTTAGAAATCACACTATCTAACACTTGAATTTGATTGTTGATAGTACTGAGTTCTTTGCTTTTTTTAGCTTTGTAATCTCTAATTGTTTTTAAATCTTTTGTTGTTATTACATCATCTAAACTTTGCTCTTTTTCCTTGCAAGAAGAAATGCCGGTAATTATGATAAATAGGAGAATTATTTTTTTCATAACAAAATGTTTTCTAATTTTTTTATAGGTTTAATATAGTTTCTAAATCGGCTTTTGCGTTAATTACGTTAAGCATAGCTTGATAAAAATTTTGTTGCGCACTGTAAAGTTGCATTTGAGCTTGTCGGAGTTCAAAACTGCTAGCCAAACCTTCCTTAAATTTAATTTGGTTTTTGTGTTCTATTCGTTCTGCCAACGAAAGATTTTTCTTGGCATTGTTGTAATTTTCAATAGCAAATTGGTAATTGGCTTTGGTTTGCAAAAACGACAATTTTATTTTTTGTTCGGTTTCTAAAAGTTGTGTGTTTGCTTGATCTAAAGCAATACTTGCGCGTTGTGTTTTTGCACTTCTTCCCATACTGCTAAAGAGAGGAACATTCATAGTTACTCCAAAAATTGAAAAAGCATACCATTTTTGCTCATTGTTTAAAAAGGTAAAATCGTTGCCATTTGCCAATGTGCCTAAATTTACAAAAGCGGCGAGATTAGGTAGTGCATTGGTTTTTTCTCTTTTAAGTTCTAGCTGTCTTTGTTGTGTAAGATTGGTTGCTATTTTATAGTCTATATTATTTTCAATAGTTAAATCGGTTTCTAAAAGCTGTAGCGAGGTATTTTTTTGTGTTAAGCTTTCAAGCGAGTCGGTTAAACTCACAGGAGTATCTATGTTTAAACCTAACGCTAAATTAAACATTTGTTTTGCAATTTGTAACATTTGCTTGGTATTTGAAAGGCGATTTTTAATGTCGTTAAGTGTAATTTCAAGCTGTTCTACACTTTCTTCTTCGGTAAACCCGTTTTTATATATTTGTTGGGTTTCAAAGAGATTTTTTTCGAGCGTTTCTTTATTTTTTTTTAAAATAGTTACCATTTCTTCAGCTAATAAAACACTTCCGTAAGCATTTATAACTCCTTTACGTACTTCGAGTTGTGTTTTTTGATTTGCATTTTTTGAAAATTGCAGAAAAACCTTAGCGGCTTGAAGTCCTACCAGATAACTACCGTCGAAAATAAGCTGACTTAAAGTAGCCGAAGCATTTACGCTTTGCTGCGGGCTAAATTCTACGGGAGAAAATGTGCCTGGTGGTCCTCCAAAAAACTCGGCAGGAATTAACGATACTATTTGTTTTAAATTATTTTGATATGTGATTTTACCATTTACTTGTGGAAGTCCTTGTGCGGTTACTTCCCACTTTTGTTTAATTGCTTTAGCAATATCTCTACGTGCATTAATAGCGGTATAGTTGCTGTCTAAGGAAAAGGTTATCGCTTCTTGTAATGTAAAAGAGTAACTCTTTTCTTGCGCGTTACTTACTATGCCATAAATCATAAAGATGCTTAAAATAAGTATTTTTTTCATGATTGTTTCTGGATAAATTCGGTTAATTTTTTCATTCCTTTAGGTGTAACTATTCCTCGAATATGATATGCTAAATAGTCGTCCATAAGTTGTTTTTTTGGAAATTTTTCTAAAGGAAAAAGTTGTTCGTCTTTAATTCCCGTAATACCTAAAAAATAAATTCTTGAAATAAACTCGATGTTTAAATCTTCTATAAAGTAACCTTGTTTTATACCTCGTCTTAAATTCTCTTTAACACAGTCTTGCATTACTTCAAACTGTTTAATTTGCAAAGTTTGATGAATTTCAGGGTAGTATTTTTTTAACTGAAATTGTGGCGAAGAGGATTCGTTTTTTAAGTGCTTCATTACAAAATCTTTTACATCAAAAAGCTCTTCTATCGGGTTTTTTTTCTGAGCGCAAATACAATTTATTCCGTCATTAATAATGTTAAATACATAAAGTGTTGTGGCTTCAACCAGCTTTGTTTTGTTTGTAAAATATTTATATATGGTTTTTTTTGAGATACCCATTTTTTGAGCAATATCATCCATCGTTACACTTTTAAAACCAAGTGTTAGAAACATTTCTGCAGCTTTTTTTATAATTTTTTCTTTCAAAACTAATTACTGTTTTTAAGGTGCAAAGATACAAAAGGAAACTTTAGAAACAAAAAAAGTTTCCGAAGTATTTTGTTTATTATTCATAAACATTGTTACTTGCGGTATAACTGTTAAGTTTCATGTCTTTTAAGTACATTTGCCAAAACACAAAACTCCAATGGATAGGTTGCCCATATTCCAAAAACTAATAGATCAATCTTTACAACAAGTTGTTATACCGGAATCGCCTAGTACATTATACAGTCCGGTTCGTTATATTCTTTCATTAGGAGGTAAACGTTTACGTCCTGTATTAACATTAATGACATGTGATTTTTTTAACCATGATTACAAAAAAGCCTTGCCTGCTGCTATGGCAATGGAGTTGTTTCATAATTTTTCGTTAATTCATGACGATATTATGGATGAGGCTCCGTTGCGTAGAGGTAACGAAACGGTACATCAAAAATGGAATGTAAATACCGGTATTTTATCGGGAGATGCTTTGTTAATATTAGCCTATCAACTGTTTGAAGGGTACAAACCAAAAACATTTAGAAATCTCGCAAAATTATTTAGTACTACGGCTTTACAAGTTTGTGAAGGGCAGCAAATGGATATGGATTTTGAAAAGCGAGATGATGTTACCATTTCTGAATACTTAAAAATGATAGAATATAAAACTGCGGTTTTAGTGGCTGCTTCAATGAAAATGGGAGCCATTGTAGCTAAGGTGAAAAAATCTACTCAGGAAATGGTTTATGAATTTGGAAAAAACTTAGGAATTGCTTTTCAATTACAAGATGATTATTTAGATGCCTTCGGAAATCCTGAAACTTTTGGTAAACAAATTGGCGGTGATATTATAGAAAATAAAAAAACCTATCTTTTTTTGAAAGCAACTGAATTTGCCACAAGTTTGCAAAGGGAAGAAATGCTGGTTTTATTTAATTCTCAGCCCGAAGATGTTACGTCTAAAATTGAACGTGTAAAAAAGTTGTTTGTTGAAACCGGATCGGCACAAGCAACTCAAGAAGCCATTGAGTACTACACAAAAAAAGCATTTAAAGTATTAAAAAAATTACCTGTGAATGAGACAGATAAATTTTTTCTAAAACAATTTGGCGAATCGTTATTAAAGCGTAGAACGTAATATTATTTACGTTTATTAGCTTCTTTAATATATTTTTCAAGAGCCATTGTCATTGAAGGAGTATCGGGTGTAGGTGCTTTAATATCTACTCGTAGTCCTTGCGCTTCGGCAGCTTTTACGGTTGTGTTACCAAAAACAGCAATGCGTGTGTTGTTTTGTTCAAAATCAGGGAAATTTTTTAAAAGCGATTCTATTCCGCTGGGACTAAAAAACACTAAAATGTCATAATAAACATCACGTAAATCAGACAAGTCACTCACAACAGTTTTATAAAAAGTAGCTTGTTTCCAATTTAGTTTTAAATCGTTTAAAATTTTTGGAACTTCAGGTTTTAGTTTGTCTGATGCAGGTAATAAAAACGTTTCGGTTTTGTATTTTTTAAACAAAGGAGCCAAATCGGAAAAAGTACGTTTTCCTACATAAATTTTTCTTTTTCTGTAAACAATGTATTTTTGAAGGTAGTTTGCAATGGCTTCACTTTGGCAAAAATAACGCATGCTATCCGGTACCTTAAATCGCAATTCTTCGGCAATTCTAAAATAATGATCGGCTGCATTTCTACTGTTTAAAATAACAGCGGTAAATTGGCTTAAATCTATTTTTTGAGCACGTACATCTTTTCCGCTTACACCTTCTACGTGTATAAAGGGTCTGAAATCTATTTTTACCTTTTGCTTTTCAATTAAGTCAAAATAAGGAGAGTTTTCTACCTTTGGCTCAGGTTGAGAGACCAGAATAGTTTTCACTTTCATAGAGTACCTTTTTTTATTTTTCTAAAGTATTTTATACCAGCAATTTGTATAAAATAAGATAGGGTGAAATTTCAAGTGCGCAAAGGTACAAAATAAAATAAAAGAAATTACCTAAAATGAGACTTTTGTAACTTTTGTAACCAAACACGGTAATTAACACATACAAACTAATGCCTGTAAGTGCTATGATTAGCCATAAGTTAGGGCTAGAAGTAGCTGAAAAATACAATAAAACAGTACCAATAAACAAAAAAACAGCAAGAAAACCTCTTAAATAATTTTTTTGAATTTGATAAGAAGAAATTACTTCCTCTACCGAAAAAATAATGCCAATTAATTTCTCAATACCCCATTTCAAACCTAAAAAAATAACAATTGCTAAAAATAGTTGTGCAAAAAACCTTTCGTTAGTGTTTAGATTGGTGTATGATTGTTTAAAAAACAAATAAATGAATAAAGAAAAAACCAGGGTTTGAAAAACAACTAACAAACCTAAAAAAACACCTTGATTTTTCTCTTTTTTTAAAGAAGAAGAACTGCCAATGGCATTAAAAATCCATTGGTTAAAATTATTGGGAAATAAATAACGTAAAAAAGCTAAAAAAACGAAGATGCACACCATAAGTACGGTTATCCAATAATTGTTTGGTATGATTCGTTCTATAAACTGCATGACAAATGACAGGTACAAAAGTACGGCAATTTTAGGCTTTTCTTCACAGATATTTAATCTAAAATAAAGTACATTTGTCCCAAATTGAATTTTTATGGCATCTGCCTTAGTAATTATACCAACCTATAACGAAATAGATAACATTGCTGCTATTTTAGAAGCTGTTTTCGCTTTACGTGATGATTTTCATGTTTTGGTAGTAGACGATAATTCGCCGGATGGAACAGCTCAAGAAGTGCAAAAATTACAAAAAAAGTACCCTGAAAAGCTGTTTTTAGAACAACGAAAAGGAAAAATGGGATTGGGGACAGCTTATATTCACGGTTTTAAATGGGCATTACAACGTGATTACAACTATGTGTTTGAAATGGATGCCGATTTTTCGCATAACCCAACCGACTTGCCTCGACTGTATAAAGCTTGTGCTGAAGAAGGCTATGATGTTGCAATTGGCTCACGATACATAACCGGTGTAAATGTTGTAAATTGGCCAATGAGCAGAGTGCTTATGTCTTGGATGGCTTCAAAATACGTACGGTTTATTACCGGGATGAAAATTGCCGATACCACAGCAGGATTTGTATGTTATAAAAAAGAAGTATTAGAAACCATAAACCTGGATAAAATTAAATTTGTAGGATATGGTTTTCAAATAGAAATGAAATTTAAAGCCCACTTGCATAAATTTAAAATTAAAGAAGTACCTATTATTTTTACAGATAGAACAAAAGGAACTTCAAAAATGAGTGGCGGAATTTTTTCTGAAGCTGTTTTTGGTGTAATAAAAATGAAACTTCGAAGCCTGTTAAAAAAGAAAAACTAAATGAAAAATACCCTTATTAAAAACGCAAAAATTGTTAACGAAGGAACTGTTTTTTCGGGCGATGTTCTTATAGAAGAAGATCGAATAGCCGAGGTTGCTAAACAAATAAGTGCGAAATCGGCGCAAACCAAAGTTATTCAAGCAGATGGTAAGTTTTTACTACCCGGAATGATAGACGACCAAGTGCATTTTAGAGAACCCGGACTTACGCACAAAGCCAATATCGAAACCGAATCTAAAGCAGCCGTAGCCGGTGGTATTACTTCGTTTATAGAAATGCCCAATACCCAACCGCAAACAACAACCCTCGAAAAACTGGAAGAAAAATTCTGCATAGCCTCACAAACCTCTTGGGCTAATTACAGCTTTATGTTTGGTGGCACCAATGACAATTTAGACGAAATACTAAAATTACATCCGCAACAAGCAGCCGCCTTAAAATTATTTTTGGGTTCTTCTACCGGAAATATGCTCGTAGATAACCCCAAAATACTCGAAGAAATATTTAGCAAAGCCAATATGCTAATTTGTGTGCATTGCGAAGATGAAACCACCATTAAAAACAACCTAAAAATCTACAAAGAAAAATATGGCGATGCTATACCTATAGAAATGCATCCGCTTATTAGAAGCGAAGAAGCCTGTTATTTATCCTCTTCAAAAGCAGTTGCGTTAGCAAAAAAAACCGGAGCAAGGTTGCATGTGTTTCATCTTTCTACACAAAAAGAAACGGCTCTTTTTTCAAATAAAACACCATTAAAAGATAAAAGAATTACTGCCGAGGTTTGTGTGCATCATCTTTGGTTTACCGACGAAGATTATAAGACCAAAGGCACAAAAATAAAATGGAATCCGGCGGTAAAAACCCAAAAAGACAAAGACGGATTATGGAAAGCCCTGCTTGATGACCGCATAGATGTTATTGCTACCGACCACGCACCACATACACTTGAAGAAAAAAACAACCCCTATACAAAAGCACCTTCGGGAGGCCCACTGGTGCAACATGCCCTGCCGGCACTTTTAGAAATGTGTCATAAAGGGATTATAAGTATTGAAAAATTAGTTGAAAAAACCGCACACAACCCGGCAATATTGTTTCAGATAAAAGACAGAGGATATATTAAAAAAGGGTATAAAGCCGATTTGGTTTTGGTGGATGCAAACGCACCTTGGACGGTTACCAAAGAAAACATCTTGTACAAATGCGGCTGGTCGCCTTTTGAAGGGGCTACTTTTAAATCCCGAATTACCCACACCTTTGTAAACGGTATGTTAGCATATAACAATTTTAAATTTACAACAAAGCCAAAAGCAGAACGTTTAACGTTTAACCGATGAATAAATTAATTTTAAATACAATTTGTTTTGCATTATTGGCAGTTTCTTGTCAAGATGTAAAATTTCCAGAAAAACCTAATAATCTTATTTCCAAAGATACAATGGAACTAATATTAATAGATGCGTATTTATTAAATGCCGCACAAAATTTAAACAAACAAGTAATTAAAAAAAACAAAGTAGCTCCCGACTCGCTTATCTATAAAAAATACGGTATCGATAGTTTGCAATTTGCAAAAAGTAATGCATATTATGCATTAAATAATGCCACTTATACCCAACTGTTAGAAAACGTACAAAGCGAGTTGCAACTTCGAAAAGAACGGCTTGACACCTTGTTAAAAAAACATGAAGCCGAAAAGAAAAAGAAAGAAGCAGAGCGAAAACGAAAATTAAAAGATAGTTTTACCTCTGTACGATTACAGGTAAAACCTAAAAACCAAATTCCGTAATTTTTTATCTTTATCGGTATTGTTTTTTTACCATTAAGGAGTTAAGAAAAAAGAAAACCGCCTAAAAATTACTTTTTAGACGATCTTATTTAACTGCCACTTTATTCATCTTGAATTAAGTTTATTGCTTTACAGTCATTGTACATGTAGTACATCCGTCACAGAAATAGACACAATTGCCTAGTATACAAAATTTATCTTTAGTGCAATTACACCCGTTATTACCAGTACAAGAAATGCTTGGTCCTCTAGTAAAATTAATCAATTGATTATCACTCTCATTGTCAAAATTTGGAACTATTGCTGAAAATGAGATACCCATATATTGAAGAACAACATTCGTTACACTTTCTTCACCTTTATTAGCTATTAAATCTGTGCTATTTTTAAAATCATTTTCGCTAAATGCGAATTTAAAAAAATCGTTTAATTTTTTGTAAACAATCTCTTTAAAAAATATTTCATAGCCTTTGTGTGTTAAATGACCAGATTTTGTAAAATTGTCACCAAGTAAGTCGTTCGATTGTGTGTTAACAGTACCGTAAATTCTTTTTATTCCACCCCCACCACTTGGTGTCCCTGTACAAGAGCCGGTACAGCTATTTTGAAGACACCCAAATCCTTCTCTAGGATTGTAAAAAACTTTACACGAATTTTGGGCAGAACAAGTGCAAGAGTAACTCCCTTTACTAGAATAGCTTACACCGTCACGCTCATCGAATAATAAAAATTTAAAATTTGGCGGCAACTCAATATCAATTTGACTTTCTGAAATAAAATTGATTTTTGAGCCTTCAGGTAAAATCAAATCATCTCCCAGTTTAGTTTCTTGTTCTAAAATTGTAAATGATAAATTTTCTTCCACTTCTTTTTGTTGGGTAATTTCTTGATTTTCACATCTTACAAAAAAGAAAATTGTTGTAAAAATAGTGATTGTTACTACCTGTC
>WFXA01000249.1 GCA_015490835.1 Flavobacteriaceae bacterium
AAAAAACCAAGATTAGATGAGTAGTTTTTAATAAAAAAATTAATTTTGCTTCCAATACAAAAAAGGGGTGCTTTTTATAATTTGAATGAAGAATTCTTCATTTTATTAAAAAGGCTGAGATTACACCCATAGAACCTCGAACAGGTAATGCTGTTTAGGAATCTAAAGAAACATAATTTTTTTAGTTTCTCGTTTTAATCTACTTTCCCCTTTTTTATTGTTTAATCTAACCGATTTAAAATGAATAATAAAAAAGGAATTTTTATCGTATTACTTCTAACGTTAACCATTGGCTTTGCCCAAGAAAAACCAAAAGATAGTATCCTACCCGAATCACTTGACGAAGTACTTATAAAAGTAGTTCGAGTTAAAGAAGATGCTCCGGTAACCCACTCTAATGTCACCAAAGAAGAACTTGAAAAAAGAAATCTCGGGCAAGATATCCCAATCTTACTTAACTATTTGCCTTCGGTAGTAACAAGTACCGATGCCGGTGCAGGAGTAGGGTACACCTACATTCGGGTTCGCGGGAGTGATGCTTCAAGAGTAAATATTACCATAAACGGAATACCCTACAACGATGCCGAAAGTCAAGGCACTTTTTGGGTAAATATGCCCGATTTTGCTTCATCTGTTCAAAGCCTTCAGTTACAACGAGGTGTAGGAACATCTACCAACGGTTCGGGGGCTTTCGGTGCAAGTTTAAATATTTTAACCGAAAGTATTTCAAAAGTAGCGTACGCCGAAATAAATACTTCCGGCGGTTCCTATAACACTCAAAAATACAATGTGAAATTTGGCACAGGGTTATTAAATAACCGTTTTGAATTTTCCGGAAGACTTTCCAGAATAACCTCAGACGGTTATATAGACAGGGCTTCTTCCAACCTTAAATCGTATTTTTTACAAGGCGTTTTTAAAACCGATAATACACAAATTAAAGCATTGACTTTTGGCGGAAAAGAACGAACCTATCAAGCTTGGTACGGAATAGATGCCGAAACACTTAAAGCCGACCGAACATTTAATCCTGCCGGAATGTATTTTGATGAAGAGGGTACTATGCAATTTTATGAAAATGAAGTAGATAACTACAACCAAGATCATTACCAATTACATTGGAATCAACGGTACAATTCCCGATGGTCAACTTCAATAGGTTTAAATTACACCTATGGGCGTGGTTATTTTGAGCAATACAAAGAAGATGCCGATATGGAATTTCATAACCTAACACCTGTCGAAGTTAATGGAGACTTGTTAACCGAAACCGATTTGGTACGAAGAAGATGGTTAGATAACGACTTTTACGTAATTACTGGTTCTGCAAATTATAAAAACAACCAATGGGATATTATAGGTGGTGCCTTTTACAGTTTGTACGACGGTGATCATTTCGGGGAAGTAATTTGGGCAAAATATTACGGAAACTCCACTCCTAATAATCGTTATTATGAAGGAAACGGAAAAAAAACCGAATTTACTTTTTTTACCAAAGCAACACATAAAATAAACAACAATTTTACTGCCTTTCTTGATCTGCAACAACGATTTGTTGGGTATAAAACGTCTGGTATTACTTCCGATAAAGTACCACTTGTAATAGATGAAAAATACAACTTTTTTAATCCAAAAGCCGGAATTACTTATAAAATAAACAAAAAAAATCAGCTTTATGCTTCTTACGGAAGAGCGCATCGCGAACCCAGAAGAAGCGATTTTGAAAACGGAGTAACCAAAGCCGAAAAGTTAGATGATTACGAGTTGGGATGGCGATTTAAAAATAGAAAAAACAGTATAAACACCAATGTGTATTTTATGAATTACAAAGATCAATTGGTGCTTACCGGAGCCATTGACGATGTAGGAGCGCCCATTCGTGCTACCAGCGGAAAAAGTTACCGGTTAGGAGTAGAGGTAGATGCTTCGGTGCGGGTTTTAAGAAAGATGCAATGGAATCCTAATTTTACAATAAGCACTAACAAAAACAACAATTTTGTTTCTTCCATAGATGGCGAATTGCAAAATCTTGGCAATACCAATATTTCTTTTTCACCTTCAGTAGTAGCCGGAAATACCATAGTTTATACACCGTTAAATAATATACAAGTATCGTTTTTATCGAAGTATGTAGGTAAGCAATATATGGGAAATACAGACAGCAAAACCTCAGTCTTAGACTCGTATTTTATAAATGATTTTAATATAATTTATGAGTTGAAAAACATCCCGTTTGTAAAAGAATTTGTGCTTACAGGATTGGTTAACAATATTTTTAACGTTAACTATGTATCCAACGGATATTATTATACCTACGACGATACTTGGAGTAATCCGGGAACAACTACCACTATAGAAGGAGCCGGGTATTACCCACAAGCAACCCGAAATTTTTTAATAGGTGCTAAAGTGGTATTTTAAAGTAAATCTAAAACCCGTTCTAAAGCCATTCCTCTGGAACCTTTAATAAGGATGGTATTATTTTTTGGTATTTTTTTGGTTAAAGCAGACTTAAAATCTTCAAACGATTCAAATTTCTGAATGTATTCCGACAGGGTTTGGGTTTTACTAAAATTTTTACCAATTAAATAGGTTATTCCGAGCTGACTTTTATCGAGTAACGAAGCGAGAAGTTGGTGTTCCTTCTCAGCTTCTTCACCCAACTCAAACATATCGCCCAAAATCAAAATTTTAGAATTGCCGGTTAGGTTTTTAAAAGTATCTATGGCTGCCAACATACTGGTTGGGTTTGCATTATACGCGTCCAAGATAATTTTATTACTGCCTCTGTGTATTATTTGCGACCGATTGTTTTGCGGAATATAAGATTCTATTCCCTTTTTAATATCTGAAACAGGGACATCAAAATATGCACCTATGGCAATTGCGGCAGCAACATTGTTAAAGTTGTATTTTCCTATTAAATTGCTGTTAATTTCAATTTCTTTATAGGCAACTTTAATGGTTTGCGACGCATCAATAAGCGTAACAGGATAGTTGGATTGTTCTTCACCAAAAGTTATGGCGTTTATATTTTTTGAATAGCGTATTTGAATAGGGTCTCGGGTATTAACAAAAACCGTTTTATTATTTTCTTTTAAGTTTTTGTAAAGTTCGGTTTTACCTTTAATTACCCCTTGCAGACTTCCAAACCCTTCGAGGTGCGCCTTCCCGAAATTGGTGATATATCCGTAATCGGGAAGTGCAATTTTACATAATTGCGCAATTTCACCTATGTGATTGGCTCCCATTTCTACAATGCCTATTTCGGTATTTTGAGTCATCGAAAGAAGTGTAAGCGGTACGCCAATATGATTGTTTAGGTTGCCTTTGGTTGCCGTGGTTTTATACTTTTTAGAAAGAACCGAGTTAATAAGTTCTTTGGTAGTGGTTTTTCCGTTGCTTCCGGTGAGGGCAAGAATGGGAATGTTTAGATAGGTTCTGTGAAAAGTAGCCAGTTTTTGCAATGCTTCTAACGGATGCCCGAAAATTATAGTCTCTCCGGTGTTTTTATGGTATTTTATATTGCTAATAATTGCTTTATATGCTCCTTTTTCCAAAGCTTGATGTGCAAACGTATTGCCGTCAAAGTTTTCGCCTTTTAAGGAAAAATAAAGGCAATTATCAAAGATTTTACGGCTGTCGGTGCAGATACCGGTACTTTTTAAAAACAGTTGATGCAGATTTTCTATGGTCATGGGTTGCATTTTCCAAGTGGAAAGATACTTTATTTTAGGTATAAATAAAAGTTTGGTGTTTTGTAATAAAAAGATAACCTTCAAAGGTCTCAATAGTTTACCACTATTATTGTAATTAGACCTACTAGGTTTTCCGCCATAGGCGGACAAGTTAAAACCTAGTAGGTCTTTATATGTTTTTTACAAGCAACACTTATTTTTCCGTTAAGAACGGGTATCTGTAATCGGTTGGCGGTACAAAGGTTTCTTTGATTAATCGTGGTGAAATCCAACGATAGAGATTTTGTTTGCTTCCGGCTTTATCATTGGTACCACTTCCTCTGGCACCTCCAAAGGGTTGTTGCCCCACAACGGCTCCGGTTGGCTTGTCGTTGATATAGAAATTTCCTGCTGCGTTTTCCAATGCTTTAACAGCTTGTTCCAAGGCATATCTGTCGTGGCTTTACTCATTGTTGAGTGTTTTATTTTAGCAAAAGTAAGTAAAATAAAGTGAATTTTTTTCTCTTTACAAACCCAACATTCCTTACAAATAACTGTAAATAACAAAGGACGTAATTTTGATTTTTCATTTTTTTTAATTAACTTGCTTTCAATAGAAAAAAATATTTATGTGAAACAAGATTATCAATTTGTTTGCTCCCCCTCATAAATAAAGTGCTTTTTAAATAACCATAAAAACCTTTTTATTATGAAAAACTTACCCCCCTTTCAATTTTTATGCCATAACTATTGTTATGTTACTGTCTTTTAGTGGTTTTGCTCAAAATTATCAAGACTATTACATCGTGGCTAAACAAGGTTATTCTTTAGAACCGTTACAAAAAAATGTTAATAATGATAGTACTTTAGCACTACAATTTAACAACAATACTTTAACCAATTTTTTCAGTAATAAACAAGTTTATTTTTACGAAAAGGCATTTCCTACAGCTCAATCAGAATATTTACAAAGAGTATACAAAGTAAAATTAAACAATAATAGTTATTTAAACGAAATAGCCACACTAGAAGAAGTTGAATATACTGAATTGACTGGAGGCAATGGTGAGTTACTTTACACACCAAATGATTTTTTTGGAGTGGTAGATGCTGATACTTCAACACAATTAGATTTAATTAAAGCAAGGCAGGCATGGAATATAACACAAGGAGACCCTAACGTAATCGTTGGTATTGTAGATACTTATTTTGATACCAGCCATGAGGATTTAGTAAATCAAATTATTTTAAATATCGATGATAATCCTAGTTATCATTATCATGGTACTCATGTAGCTGGAATGGTTGCTGCAGATACAGATAATAATAAAGGAATTGCTGCCATTGGTGATAATATAAAAATGATAACAATGGCTAATGGAATTAATACCGAGCAAATGTGGCTTTTAGCTCAAATACCCGGAGTAAAGGTACTAAACGGAAGTTGGCTTGACCCATATCCCTACTGCCAATATAGTCAGGTTAATGCAAATGTTTATAAAGAAATATGGGAAATGGGTATAGTACCTGTATTTGCAGCAGGAAACGGTGAAACGTGTGGGAATCCTAATGCGTATGTTTATCCGGCAGCTTATGACCATACAATTGCTGTAAGTTCGATAGGGCATAAATTTTGTTACGGAGATTCAGGGCTTACAAATTGGAAAGATGTACACGAAAAAAATATAGGAAACTCAAACTCTACACATCAGCATAATGACAAAGTTGATGTTGTTGCACCAGGATACAATGTTACAACAACTTCAATATTAGAAGAACCTAACGGTTATCTTGATTATGCTAACGGTACATCCTATTCTTCCCCTATGGTTGCGGGTGTTATAGGTTTAATGTTCTCAGTAAACCCAAACTTAACTCCTGATGAAGTTAGAGATATATTAAAATCAACGGCGGATGATATCTATCATATACCTGAAAATGCACCTTATGTTGGCTTGCTTGGTGCCGGAAGAGTCAACGCGTATAGAGCCGTTAAAACAGCGCAATGTATGGTTACACAAGCACAGGTTGTTGATTTGGCAATGCAAAATTCTGTTGAAGATAGTTTTGTAGAACCCGATGAAAACACGGAATACCTCTGGCAAAGTGAAGATATATGGGTGCGTAATCAAAATGACGGAGTCTTGCACTATTGTGAACACCAAAATCCCGAATATGACCCTAATAATCCTAATTATGTTTATGTAAGAGTTACCAATAACGGATGTCAAAAATCCTCACCCTTAGATGAGCTACAATTATATTGGGCAAAAGCAAATACCTCACTTTCTTGGCCACAACATTGGGATGGTTCATTATATATTAGTGACCCCGTAACCGGGCAGGATGTCTTAATGGGAGATATAATTAGTACGGTTACTATCCCTGCTTTAGAATCGGGTGAATCTACAATTTTAGAAATTCCTTGGATGGTACCTAACCCTGAAGATTATCAAAACATTAATTCCAATCCTTGGCATTTTTGCCTACTGGCAAGAATAAAATCTACAGACGACCCGATTTCATTTCCGGAAGGACTTCTTATAACTGAAAATGTAAAAAACAATAACAACATCGTTTGGAAAAACACCTCTGTAGTAGATATTTTACCAAATAATCCTTCTCCTATTGGCGGAACCATAGCAGTTGGTAATCCTTTCACACAACAAAAAGCTTTTACGTTAGAACTTGTTAAGGATGCTAATGAACAAGGTAAAGCTGTTTATGAAGAAGCCGAAGTAGCATTAACTATGGATGATATTTTGTACAATGCTTGGGTAGAAGGTGGCGAACAAGGACAACGTTTTATCGCTACAAAAGTGTTGCAAAAAAAAATTGTTACAGGTGATACTACTCGGTTAGAAAATATTGTTTTAGATTCCGGAGAAACAGGTACACTCTATGTATCATTTAATTTTTTAACGAAAGAATTAACAGATAAACAAAATTTTACTTATCACGTTATACAACGTGATGCACTTACTAATGAAATAATAGGCGGTGAAACGTATCTTATTAATAAACAAGTTGAAAATACATTTACAGCCGATGCGGGTAATGATAAAACAATAGATAAAAATGAAACCGTAACCATAACCGCACAACAAATTAATCAAGATGCTGTGTATAACTGGTATGATCCGGACGGTAACCTTATTTATACCGGAACAGATTTAACCGTTTCTCCCGATGTAACTAACACCTATAAATTGGAAATAATTTCTACTATAGATGGCTTTAAGGATTATGACCAAGTACAAATAACGGTAAATCCGTATAAGATTGAAAGTTTAATACCTAATCCCGCCGATAATATAGTTACCGTAAACTATCTTGCAGACGAAGCAACCTCAGCTTATATAATTGTTACAAATACTAACAGCGGAGGTTCTAATAATTACATTGTTGATACATCTCTAACAGTATTGAATATTGATGTTTCTTCTTATCAACCCGGTATTTATACTATTACGTTAGTCTGTGATGGAGAAGTACAATCATCTAAATCGCTAATTAAACAATAACCATTATGAAAAAAATAATAGTAACTCTAACTCTTCTTTGTTTCTGTATTACCGGATTTTCACAAAGCCCGGATTTACAAAACAAAACTTGGTTTGTTCAAAGTATTTTTCAAAACGGTGTAACGACCAATATACCCAACGACCCGGTAGATTTTCCGTATGTAAAGATGTTTTTTTCTTCAATCGAAAGCGGATTTATTCACTCTCAAAGTTTACCTTTTAACCAATGCCAAATGGGTTTTACAGGTCATGTTAGTTATACCGGCAGCGATACATTTGATTTTATAGACATCTCAACGTTTCAAATTACAGACGATTGTGTAAGTTATTTAATTGATTTTATGAATCAATATATAAGTTTTTACAACGATTATAGCACAAACACGTTTACCTATACCATAACAACAGAGTCTAACGGTAGTCAAACACTTGTGGTAAGTAATAGCAATGGAGATGAAGTAACTTATACCGATACTTTTTTTACTCCTGCTCCGGTTGAATTAAAAAACAAAACGTGGTATCTTCAACAACTTACCGTTAACAACAGTAACATCCCCATACCTGATAATGCCGAACTTTCTCCGGATGAGTTGCACACCCATTTTAACTATCCCACCGTGCTAAATTTTTATACAATTGTTTGCGATTGGTTAGTCGGGCTTCAGTATTTTGACGAAACACAATCTGTTTTTTATTTATATGAAGGTGCAACCTCATTAATAGATTGTAATTTTAGTGAAAATAATGATTTTGATACGCAATACATAAATAATTTTTATTTAAACACGTATCCGGGACCCTATCATTATGTTTATAATTCTTCCGGTGGTAATGAAACACTAACCGTAACCAATTCTAACGACGATATAGCGGTTTACGGCACAGCCGTTCTGTCTGTTGCAGATGCTAAAGAAAGTAAACCGTTGTTATATCCTAATCCGGTGTCGTCTATTCTTAACATAACAGATACAAACAATTCCATCGATAAAGTAACATTGTATAACCTACAGGGAAAATTACTAAATGAATGGAATACCGAAATAAAAAGTATAGATATGTCTAAATTTCCCGCGGGATTGTATTTTATAAAACTGGTTACAAAAGCCGGTGTCGTTAGTAAAAAAATCATAAAACAATAATACAACCTTCGCAAGTTTCAATAGTTTACCGCTATTGTTTAATAAGACCTACTATGTTTTCCGCCATAGGCGGACAAGTTAAAACCTAGTAGGTCTAACAATCACAAAGGTTAACCCGCATTATTCATATAAAAACGAAGTGAATTATATGAATCTGCTATGGACAAAGGTAGAAATGCGGGAAAACCCCTCCCGATTATTATCGGGATAGAAATGCCCCAAATTTGGGTGTTTTCAAAATACACAAATTTGTTGGCAGTACTTAGTCGTTTAAAAATTCCGTGAATTTTTCGGGTTATGTTTTTGCTTCTATTTTAATAGACGTGAACTTGTAAAAAAGGGTTGCTTGCTAAATAAAAAAACCTACTAAATCTTTTCAGACTTAGCAGGTTTTAAATTCAAATTATAAATTTTATTAGTTTGAGTTAATAACGATTTCATCAAATTCGTAGGTTCCGTCAAAGTCGGGATCGCCACTTCCCGTATATTTTAGAGCGATGTAACCGGTTCCGGTAATGCAGTCTAGACTTACGTTACCCGAATCGAACCAATCGCCATAAAAATCGGAATCTTGTACGATATATGCTTCCGGAACCAAATCCCATGTTGCGCTGGTAATGTTATCGGGATTTCCATCCCAGTCACTTGAGAATAATAATTCTAATGTACTTCCGTCTGAAAAACTATTGGATGTTTTAAAATTAAGTGTTTCTCCATCTTGAGCGTCAAAATCGAATTGCGGAGTAATTAACCAAGCAATGGAGCTATCATCTCCGGATTGATACGAGCCTATAGAAGCAGAAACTCCTAAAGAAGCGTTGGTTCCGCTATTAAAATATGCTCTCCAGTTTCTTGTTCCTGCCTCAATATAATTAGTCCATCCGTTACCGTCAATGGGTTCCCCTGTGGTTTGTGTTTCGAAGAAATCTTCAAATAACACATTACTTCCGGTAGAATTTGCTAATCCGCAATCTACTTCAGACGGGTCGCAACGGTTGGTGTCATCAAAATTAATATCGTTAGGAGAGTTTACCACTACATTAAATGTGTCTCCAAAAAAGTTTTTAGTTAAAATTGCATTCATAGAACCCTTTCCGCTAGGTAATGTTACGGCTTTAAAATCTGCAAAAGTACTGGTACTAAAAGTAGTTGTAAGTCCGGTTGCGCAACTTTCTAAAATACGTTCTCCGTCAAAATTATCAGTTTCTTCGGCAGAGAAGGTTTTTCCTAATTCATCTCTAAAAAATTGCATATCGTTTAATTGAATAAACAAATTGGTTTTATCATCGGTAAAATCTGCAATTCCCATAGGCAATGGTGTAATTTCGGCAACGGTTACATCGCGTTTTAAATAGTCGGTCATTTGAGCTTCTCCTATTTGGTCAACTTGGTTTCCGTTTCTAATTCCCAGAGATAAAACACCACTATCGTAACCAACTGTTAATCCTTGTAATTGTATGTGTACTTCTCTTCCAAATTCGTAAGTAATAAACAACGGGTTTACGTCAACCAACACTTTAACACCGGTTGTTGGGTTAGCCGGTTGGTCTTGGAGAATAATTTCTTCATAAAAATTACCAAATTCATCGTTAGAAATTACGTAACCTGTTATGTAATAGTCTTCTTCAATGGTTAATAAGTCATTTCCATTATTAGTTTGTTCGGTAACCAAAAGTTGTTTTAGAGCATCTAAAGTTATTTCAGTACCGTGAAGTTCGGGTGCTTCAACATTTATTTGCGGCGTATCAAAATCGTCATCTTGAACACATGAAACTGCGATAGTAGTGGCAAATATCAAGATGAATAGTTTATAAATTTTTAAATTTTTCATTTTTAAGTGTTTATATTGTTAAAATCGTAAGTAAACATTTAGGTAATATGTGGTGCCGTTTCCGTAGAAATAGCGATTTCCGAACAAGGGTCCGTTTTCACGGTTTTGTTCTTCTACTTGTTGTCTGTAGTTGGCTCTACGTGAGTCTTCAAAACCTCCGGTTTTGAATTCTTGATTAAAAACATTGTTAATAGTGGCAAAAAAACCAACGAAGTATTTATTAATTTTCCAGGATTTTCCACCTACTACATTTACTAAAGCATAGTCGTCAAATTTTTCTTGTTTTAATAATTGTCTTGCTACGTCTTCATTATAGTCGTTATAAGGCAATCCGTCGGTATCGGTATAAAAGTCGGATGTTCTTCGCAGGTTGCTTATGTCTATATAAGCATTGGAGTAGTAGTTTCCGGTTACACCTATCCACCAAAAGTCGGGCGCACGGTATTCAAACCCTATTTGGTAGGCTCTTTCGGGGCCACCTGCTACGTGAACGTTTTTTAAAGCTACTTCTCTAAGTCCTCTTGAAGAAATATCGTTTCCTTCTCCTATAAAATCATCGCTAGAAAGGTAAAGCAATGGGTTATTGGTATAAAGATATTGTCCTACCGAAGCAGCAGCTTTTAATTTTATGGTTGTAGTTACCTGTGCTTCGATTCCCATTTCTACACCCACGTTTCGCTTGTCTATTCCGGTAACGATTTCTTGTACAAAGGCATTGTTATCGTCTGTACCCAGAGCGTTTTGTGTAAAAAAGAAACCAATATCGGTTGCATCTTTAAAGCCTGTGTAAAAACCTGTTAATCTGGCTTTTACGATAGGCGAACGATAAATATAGCTTATATCTACGTTTTGTATTTTTTCTTCAGAGAGTCCTACAACAAAGTCGTTATTTTGTCTTGCATTTGCAAAACTGTTTCTAATTGTTGGTGCTTTGGTAAAATATCCAGTGTTTACATCTATTAAATGTCTTCCGGTAATTTTAAAGGTAGCACCACCTTTAATTCCGTAAGTAGAAAAAGTTTTCTTTTCGCTATCACCTAGAGAGCGGTTACCGGGAAAATATCCATTTTCAAACAATCCGGTACGTTGGTAAGACGTTTGTCCAAAATTAGCTGCAATAAAATAATCTACCATGGTACTTTTAAATTGGGCTTGTGCAAAAGCTGAGAGAACGTTAGCATTTATTTGATAATTATATTTATACCGGTCTCCTTCACCTACTACTGCGTTTGGATTTTGTAAATCACTTGGTGTATTGTTGTCTGAAAAATAATCGATATCAAAGTATCCGTTGGCTCCTAACATATCGATAATCTCAGCATAATTTTCACTTTTCAGGCTTCTGTAGTTTACAGCTGCATTAAGTTGAATGTTATCGGATAAACTGGTTGCAAAAATACTGTTAAAGGTAAGTTGGGTATCATCCACTTGATCGTCTTGTAAAACATACTGTGCAAAGCCTGAAGATGAGTTTGCGTTACCTTGATATAAAGAGGCCCAATCTAGTTGTCCATCATTGATAAAATCTTGCTCTGCTATGTATGCTTGTTGATAGTCATACGGTGTAGGGTTTGGATTGCGTAAAAAATAACTGGGTAAATTTTGGTAATAGTTTCCTAGAGGATTACGATTATTTCCGCTATCAATACGTGAATTTCCAATTCCTCCAAACTGGTAAGCAATATTTGTATTTAAGGAAGTTTTGTCGTTGATATCCCAAAAATGATTCAACATAACTACCGGTTCTGAGATTTCTCTAATTCGGCTATTTCGTTTTTCTCCGTCTTGGTAACCCCAATTCGGGTTGTATTTTCTGCCTTTAAGTCGGTACACTTCTTCTGTTATGGCAGTTGCTCTACCTCTTCGGTTTGGTGTCCAGAAAGCTGTAAAGTTTAAGCTATGCGCATCGTTTAATTTTTTCTCTACAGCAGCAAAAAATGAATTGGCGTTATACGAAGTTCCATCAATATATCCTTCGGTTCCAAAACGTCTGGCGAGCAATACGCTGTATGCCCATCCTTCGGCATTAAGTCCGCTATTATAAGACCCCATTACTCTTCCTGTATAACTACGGTTTCCTATAGCATACGAGACACGCCCACCTTTTCGGTATTGTGAAGCCCGCATAATAATGTTTGTGGTTCCGGCAAGGTCACCAAAGGTATATTCATTTGCTTTAAGTCCCATGGTAAATTCACGATTTCGCTGAACATCATTTAGCCCTCCCCAATTAGCCCATTGCGGACGACCAGAAAATTGTTTGTTCATCTCGACACCGTTAATAAGCACTTTCCCGTTGTTATTGTCTAAACCTCTTGGTCTGAAGAATGTCGCACTAAAGTCAAAAGCCGCTGCATTTAAAAACACATCACGAGAGGCTTGTAACAGCCCGGAAATGCTAAAAGCCGTGCCTTCATCTTGATCCAATTCATTATCGGATAAGCTTATTGTACCTATTTCTGCCTCGATTTGGGTTAAATCCAATTCCAGAAGTATAGGGTCTAGGTTAATAGTTTTACCATTTTGAATGGTAATTTGAATTTTTTGAGCAACATATCCATCTTTATTAACTAATAATACTTGTTCGCCCTGCGGAAGGTTGTTTCCTGAAATAGAAAACAATCCTTTAGCATCGGTAACCGTACTAAAGTTAGAAGATTGAATACGAATTGCTACATCTTGAATGGGATCGCTAGAATTAGTATCCACCACTCTTCCCTTTACAATAGCATCTTGAGCAAGCATCATAAAGCTACTCAAAAACACCACACAAAGGGTTAAAAAGATTTTTTTCATTCTGTAGTTTGTTGTTATAAATTAGTATACTATAAAATCTGCACAAAATTACATTTTTTTAATGGAAATATGTACATTTGGCGTAGGTTTTGCAATGCTTCTTTTTGACTATTTATTAACAATTTTTTATATGAACTATTTTTACGCTTTTCTCATCTTTTCAATTAGTATTATAACCCCTTCTTTTGGTCAACAAAAAAAAGAATACAAAGTAAATACGGTTGCCTTTTACAATCTTGAAAATTTATTTGATTATGAAGATGATCCTTTAACCTTTGATGACGATCGTACACCTAACGGAAAAGACCATTGGACGAAAGAAATTTACGAAGCCAAATTAAAAAACATGGCAAAAGTGATTTCTGAAATAGGTAAAGATGAAACAGGAACCGCGCCCACGATTATAGGTGTTTCGGAAATAGAAAATCGCAGAGTCTTGGAAGATTTAGTAAATCAAAAACCCTTGCTTCTTCAAGATTACGGAATTGTACAATTTGACTCTCCCGATAGACGTGGGATAGATGTGGCTTTACTCTATAAAAAACGTTTGTTTACTCCTACGGGATACAAAGCCTACCCTTTGCTTATTTATGATAATGAAGATAAATCGAAACGTATTTATACACGAGACCAATTGTTAGTTAGCGGTATGTTAGACGGAGAAAAAATTCATGTAATTGTAAACCACTGGCCCTCACGAAGTGGTGGTGAAGCCAGAAGCCGACACAAACGTATTGAAGCGGCAAAGCTAAACAAACGTATTATCGATTCGTTGTTTAGTGACGATCCCTATGCAAAAATTATTACAATGGGCGATTTAAACGATGACCCAACCAGCCCAAGTGTAAAAAAATATTTAAAAGCGAAAAAGAAAAAAGAAAAAGTAAAAATAAAAGAGCTTTATAACCCAATGGAAGCGATGTATAAAAAAGGATTGGGGACTTTGGCATATAGAGACGGATGGAATCTTTTTGATCAAATAATCATTTCGCACGAGTTACTTAAAAAAGACTATAGTACTTACCGATACTACAAAGCCAGAATTTTTAACAAACCTTATTTAAGCAATCCGAGGGGCAGGTATAAAGGATATCCGTATCGAAGTTTTACCAATGGTGGATTTACCGGAGGTTATAGCGACCACTTCCCTGTTTATATTTTGCTGATTAAAGAGAAGAAATAATTGGAAATTTATTCTATTGATGATTGAGGATTAGGGATTTAGGATTTAGGACATCATGACTCACGAAACACAACTGAAAACTGCCTACTGAATACTGCCTACTATTTGGGGGTTTAGGATTTATTCGATTGATGATTTTCCTTTATCCAGACTTACCTTCCTCTGGTAGAAACCAAAAATAGAAACCAGAAACTAGAAACCAGAAACTACTGAAAACTGCCTACTGAACACTGCCTACTTATTGATGATTGGGGATTAGGGATTTAGGATTTAGGACATCATGACTCACGAAACACAACTGAATACTGCCTACTGAATACTGCCTACTTATTGATGATTGGGGATTAGGGATTTAGGATTTAGGACATCATGACTTACGAAACAGGACTTACGACTCACAACTGAAAACTTCCTACTGAAGACTGAATACTGAAAAAACTAGGCATCAAACCATTGTGACCAAGGTATTCTACTTAAAATAAGAAACAGTGCTAATGTGAAAAAAATAGATAGAGTCCTAAATTTTCTAATTGAAGTAAGGTTCTTCTTCTGTTTGGAATAACCTATGGTGATAAAAATTACTGCAATAATCATCATAAGCGGATGTTCTACTACAAATAATCTCAAATTTTCTTCTTTCATCACAGCACTCATCCCATGGTTTGTAATAGCAGGTATTCCCTTTGGTGAAAGAAACAATAAAATAAATCCTATGACAATTTGTATGTGCGTAAAAATTAAAGCAAAAAGTGAAATTCTAAAGTCTTTGGGTTGAAATTCTTTTTTGCCAAGCCAACCTGCAATAGCGTTTATAACAGCAATTAAAACAGTAAAAAGCGTAAGATACGCCCAGTACGAATGAACAAATTGAATAGAGGTGTACATAATTTTTATTTTTTAATAGTTGGTAAATATACATAAAAAAACCGCCTTAAAAATAAGGCGGTTTCTAAAAAAAATACTATTATTTTTTAGAATTTATATCTAATTGAAGCATTAAAAGTTCTTCCGTTTGTGTTAACATATGTAATATTAGGACCAAATTTATTGCTTTGTTGAATTGCTATTCTATCAAAAGCATTAAAAACGTTGGCTCTAAAAATCATTTTGTTACTGCCTAAATCAAATTTATAAGTTAATCCGGCATCGGTTAGTGCGTATTCGCCTAATTGTTCACCGGTATAATTTGACACATTGGTTTCTTCATCAGTAAATTCATAATGATTGGCATAATACTTTATATTGGCATCAATGCTTAATCCTTGAATCACACGTACTCTAAATCCGGCACCGGCAGTTGTTTGAGGAGCGGTAGATATTTTTACACCCGTTCTATCAACACCTTCTTCCGTGCTTATCAATTCGTTAGTTTCGTCGTTAAACCTAACAAAGGTAGTTTTCCCTTTAAACACCCAACTACCTCCTGAGGCAAAACCGGTTAATGTTAACCAATCGGTTGCTTTGTATCTAAAGTCAATTTCTGCACCTGTATGGTATTGTCTTACGCCTCTTTCAAAAATATTAACTCCAAAATCATCTGTGTCATCGTTTGGAGTGCCATTATCATCAAAAATAAAATTTCGCAATACTCGGTTAGACCAATCGGTTACATAAGCATTAAAGTGTGCCAAAAATCTATCTGTTTTAAAATGGTATCCTGTTTCGATACTTTTGATTATTTGGTTGTCAACTTCAGGTTCAACAAACTCGGAAGACCTTCTTATATTTACAAAAATATCATCCGAGAAAGGTTGTCTTGAATAATATCCTGCATTTAAGAATATTTTATGACTTCCGTGTCCTTCATCGATAGTATAAGCCAGACCTCCTTTTAGGTTATATCCCATTTTGTTTACTACATCTGTTTTTCCGGGATCATCAAATCTTCCTTCTCTTTGATAGGATTGGTTTGAGAGAGCACCCTGGAAAAATATAGAGAACCTATCGCTTACATATTCAATTTGTCCAAAAGCACCTTGATAATTTATATTTTCGGTATAGTCATAATCTATTCTATCTTCTTCGGGTGCAAAATTAAAAAGTGCAGCCCAAGGAGTAGCATCGTAAGAATTTGTTACTACGGCACCGTCGGGTCTGTCATTAGACCAACCGGATAATCCGTAAAAATCAACTACTTGTCTAAAATGATCACCGGAGTATATTCTAAAATCTACACCAAAATTAGCTGAGAGTTTATCTGAAAAATTATGATTAAAGTTTGATATAATACCGTACCATTGGTGCGTATTCATAGAAGCTCTTCTAATGTATCCGACTCCATTTGGATTACCACCATCACCTCCAACACCAACTAGGGCATTATTAGCTTCAATGGCAGGGTAATCTATTTGACCATATAAAGGACCTGCACCATCTGGATCTTCGGTTCTTATTCTTCCGTTTCCACGAGGTCCGGTTCCTCCACCGCGACCCCAAGAAGCATATAAAACGGTAGAGAGTTCAGATTTTTCACTCATTGTCCAATCCCAGTTAAGGTTCATTACCGGCTTGTGATAAAAATTTTGCCTTTCAGACACAATACCATCATCAGTATAACCCCAAAGTTCATTAAATTTAGGATCTGCAGCAATTACTTCTTTAGTTTGGTTAAATCGTTGCCCATGTAATTGTGGTGCTCCGGTAAGTAAGAAATTAAATGAATGGGTTTCATTAGGTTTGTATCCTACAGCAAAGTAATAGTTTTGCCCTTGACCATAGGTTCCTCTTGCCCATTTTCTGTGAGCTTGCCAATAGTCTAACAGGATAGAAAAAGCCCAACCGCTTTCGCTTAGTCCTGAGTCATAGGCTACCGTACCTTTTACATAACTATCATTACCTCCTAAAAAACGTGCAAAGCCGCCTTTTTTCTTGTCGGCTGCTTTCATTACAATATTGGTGGTACCACCAACAGAAGAGATGGCTAATTTTGAAGCACCAAGTCCTCGCTGTACTTGTATGGCAGAAGCAATATCTGCAATACCTGCCCAGTTTGACCAATATACTCTACCATCTTCCATTCCGTTTACGGGTTGTCCGTTTAATAGGATAGCGATATTGGTTTGGTCAAAACCACGTAAGAAGAATTGAGAATCGCCAAAACCGGTTTGTCCGGAAACATAAGTAGAAGGCGTATACTTAACAGCTTCTGCCAATTCTACGTTACCTGCTACACGTTCTTGAATTTCTTCGGCTTTAATGGTTGATACAGCCACAGGAGTTTTACGATCTTCGGCTAAATCTATTACCCCTTTACCTACAATTACCACTTCTTCTAATGCATCAGCATCGGGATTTAGGGTAATTTCACCTAAATCTAAACTACCATTAACAAGTGTATACGATACACTCTTTGTGGTATAACCTAAATAAGAAATAGTGAGCGTGCCACTATTACCATTTACTTTGAAAGAAAATTTTCCGTCAAAGTCTGTCACGGCACCATTGCTTGTACCGTCTTCAACAACATTAGCGCCAGGAAGCGGACCTCCTAAATCACCATCTGTTACTGTTCCTGAAATAGTGCCCTGCGCAAAAGATATTGCTCCCATAAACAAGAAGGCTACTACCGTAAAAAATGTAATTTTTTTCATCATAAATATTTGTTATTTTGTTAGCGCAAAAGTAAATTAATTTTTGCAAATTAGTTTACACAAATTTAAAATTTAATAGTAACATAACATTGTAACATTTGTAACACTTATTAAGTTTTTATTAACACTTGAAAAAGTAATTTTTTGTCTGCTTTTGCAGCTTTTGATAGTAGAGAAATCATTATTATCACACTTCAAAAACATACAAATGGGGATACTGCCGTTATTATTTCTTTAAAAAAAGATAAAAAGCTCCTATTTAAATATTATTCTTTTTCTTAAAAGTGAATTATATAATTAAAAAAACAATAAATTTTTAATTATCAAAAGAGATACTATCTAACTGTTTTTTGAGAGGAGAAATAAACAAGC
>WFXA01000250.1 GCA_015490835.1 Flavobacteriaceae bacterium
TCAATATACACCCCTTCTTCAAATCCGGTACTAAACAATAGTTGCGGTTCGGGAAGTTGGTTTTCTTCTTGTTGCGGTGAATTGGTTTCAGAACTACAAGAAAAAATAAAAAACAAAATGCAGTAAAAAAAGAAGTGCTTCAAAATAAACGGTTTTGCAGTAATTTATTTCTTTTAATGAAACGCTTTATTCTTTCAGATATTATTTACTTTTGAACCAAATGAAAGAAAATTTTAAAACATTTTCAAAAAACTTTGCAGGCGAGTTTTATTTTAACGACTTGTACAAAAAAATGTATGCTACCGATGCTTCGGTGTATCGCATGATGCCTCAAGCAGTTGCTTTTCCCGAAAACGAGGAAGGAATAAAACAACTTATCGACTTTGCACTAAAAAATAACCTTTCCTTAATACCCAGAGCAGCCGGTACATCCCTCGCCGGGCAATGTGTTGGCATCGGTATTGTGGTGGATGTTTCAAAACATTTTACAAATATAATTTCGGTTGATAAACGCAAGAAAACGGTAACCGTGCAACCCGGAGTAATTCGAGACGAACTCAATGCTTTTTTAAAACCCTATGGTTTGTTTTTTGGTCCCAATACTTCCACATCCAATCGCTGTATGATAGGTGGTATGGTAGGAAATAATTCCAGCGGTACAACCTCTATTCAATATGGTGTTACGCGTGATAAAATAATTAGTTTAAAAGGATTTCTTTCTAACGGAGAAGGAGTATTTTTCTCGGAACTTACCGAAAAAGAATTTACCGAAAAAACAAAATTAAACACGTTTGAAGGTAACATTTACAAAAAAATAGATGCGCTTTTATCTTCTAAAGAAAATCAAAAAGAAATACTAAAACATTTTCCCAAACCCGAAATTCACCGTCGTAATACCGGTTATGCGCTAGATACTTTGTTGAGTTTTAAACGATTTGGCGGAACAAAAAACACCGTAAACCTTGCAAAACTGCTTTGCGGAAGTGAAGGAACACTCGTTTTTACTTCCGAAATTACCTTACAATTAGATACGCTGCCTCCCAAGCACAATGCAATGGTCGTTGCGCAATATGCTTCACTTAAAAAGTGCTTAAACGATGTAAATTTGGTTATGCAACATGACTTGTTTACGTGCGAAATGATGGATGATGTTATTTTAAACTGCACCAAAAACAACAAAAAGTACAAACAATACCGTTTTTTTATTGAAGGAAACCCCAAGGCATTATTAATGCTTGAAGTCTGCGACGAAACAGAAAAAGGGTTGCATCAAAAAACACATAATTTATTAAAAACGCTCCAACAATCGGGTTTGAGTTATGCTTATCCGGTTTTAAAAGGAAAACAAATTCACCAAGCCTTAGCACTTCGTAAAGCCGGATTAGGACTTTTGGGAAATATGGTAGGCGATAAAAAAGCAGTAGCCTGTATTGAAGATACCGCCGTAGCCTTACCCGACTTACCCAAATATATTGAAGAATTTACCGCTTTAATGCAACGGTTTAACCAACAAGCGGTTTATTATGCACATGCCGGAGCAGGAGAGTTGCACTTGCGACCTATTTTAAACTTAAAAAAACAAGAAGAGGTTACAGATTTTAGAGAAATTACTACCCAAGTGGCACACTTGGTAAAAAAATACAAAGGTTCTTTTTCGGGAGAACATGGCGACGGAATTGTTCGTTCGGAGTTTTTACCTTTTTTAATTGGTGAAAAAAATTATCAAATTTTAAAGGAAATAAAAACCGTTTTCGATCCCGATTTTGTTTTCAATAAAGGTAAAATTATTCAGCCTTTTAAAATGGATGCATCGCTTCGGTACAAAGCAGATAAACTTGTTCCGGCGATTAAAACCTTAACCGATTTTAGCGATTCACATGGTGTGTTAAGATTGGTAGAAAAATGCAACGGAAGCGGCGATTGCCGGAAACCGGCTTCGTTGGGAGGTGTGATGTGTCCCAGCTACCAAGCTACTAAAAACGAAAAAGACAGCACACGAGCCAGAGCCAATGTATTACGAGAAGTCTTAACCAATAACTCACAACTCAACAAGTTTAATTCCGATGAAATAAAACTAGTTTTAGACCTGTGTTTAAGCTGTAAAGCCTGCGCTACCGAGTGTCCCAGTAACGTGGATATTGCACGAGTAAAAGCCGAATTTTTATACCAATACAATAAAGAAAATAGAGTGCCGTTAGCTATAAAACTAATTGCTAAAAGCAGTGCGTTAAATAAAAAAGCTTATAAAAATAAGAGAATTTCAAATTTTATTTTTAAGAATAAAATTACTTCTTCGGTACTTAAAAAAATAACCGGAATTGCACAAGAGAGAAGTTTGCCTTTATTTTCTTCCGAGAAATTACTAATCAAAACCAAACTTGATAAAAAACCCGATAAAGAAGTTAAAATCTTTTTATTGATAGACGAATTTACCAAATATTACGATGTAAATATAGCAAACGATGCTTTGTTTTTGCTTACGAAATTGGGTTATAAAGTTAAAGTAATTTCGCATTTAGATAGTGCCAGAGCCTTGCTGTCTAAAGGTTTTTTAAAAGAAGCAAAAAAAGAAATAGATACCAATATTGCCTTTTTTAAAGATAAGCTTAATGACAAGCATGTACTCGTGGGCTTGGAACCTTCAGCTGTTTTAGGATTTAGAGACGATTATTTGCATTTGACTTCCGATAAAAAAAGTGCCGAAAAAATAGCCAAACATACCTTTTTAATCGAAGAGTTTCTTGCTTCCGAAGCAAAAAAAGGAGTTATATCGGCTTTGCAATTTACCTTAGATACTGCCGTACTTAAAATTCATACACACTGCCACCAAAAAGCATTGAGTAATCAAAAAGTTACTTTCGACATTCTTAATTTACCCGAAAATTACAAACCAACTATTGTCCCTTCGGGGTGTTGCGGGATGGCTGGTAGTTTTGGTTTGGAAAAAGAGCATTATGAGGTGAGTATGCAAATAGGTGAGCTAAAACTCTTTCCGGCAATTAGAAAAACTCCCGAAAAAACTATTATTGTTGCCAACGGTACCAGTTGCCGCCACCAAATAAAAGACGGAACCCAACGCATAGCCTTACATCCGGTAACGGTTTTAAGAAATGCGCTTTTGTAGTTTATTGAGCTGTTTCGTAGGTATCTATTTTTTGAGTAGCGGTTTGCGAGTCTTCTTGAGGGATTGGTAAGTCGATTCCGGTTTGGCTTAAATCTACCAAACTATATTCAACCAGTACATTAGAGTCTATCAACCCAATATCTTTTGCATAATAATTGGTTACCACCACAATATCTTGCGATGTAGGATCTAAAATTGGTAAATCAAGCGGAATACCATTAATTTCCAACGAAAGTGTAATGGTTAAATTAATGATAATTTTAGAACTAATAACATCGGTAAAGTCAATGCCGTTAACAGTGTGTGTGCCTAACGATTGGTCTTGTTGCGAAGTAACGATATAATCAATAGTAATGGGATAACCTTGTACTTCTTGCGAAATTTCACCTGTGATTTGTGAAAGTTCACTTCCTGAATCGGCTTCAGTATCATATAAAATTACATCGTTTAACGGAATGGTAATTTCCGGAAATCCATCAACCGGAGGTCCTCCTATTTCTCCGTTAATAATGAGTTTACTGTTATCTTCTCTAATTAAACTTCTGGATAATACTTGTGTCATAAAAGCATTTGCAGGAGTTTGTGCATCTAGATTGGTATAGCTGTTACCGTTTACAACTTCGGTACCGGCTACATATAAAGAGTCACGGGTATTGGTTTGTTGTGAAACGTTATTGTATGTCCAAAAAGTACCTTGCGATAACGGAAAATAACTAAATTGTTCTTCCGGTTGGTTGTCGTTATTGTTAGAATCGCCTGAGCAAGAGATTACTAATGAAGTTAGTAAAATCGATAGTAAAAAAGTATTTTTTTTCATCTGTTTATAATTTTATATTTTGTTTATTTTCAACAAGTTACAATCATTCCCATGTGTGTTTAAAAGCAATCATGGATGTTTCATCTGTTTATAATTTTATATTTTGTTCATTTTCAGTAGTTTGAAATTTGTTGCAAAACACTAAGTAAATTAAATTTTCATCTTCATGCTCTATGGCAA
>WFXA01000251.1 GCA_015490835.1 Flavobacteriaceae bacterium
AAAGAAACATCATCTATTATTTGTTTTTCACTAAAACCTGTTTGTGCAAATCCTTTAAATAAAAAGATATTGATTAGTAATACGAATATTATTTTTTCCATCTGTTTAAAATTAAAACTTCTCCCGCTAATTTGTAAACGGGAGAAGTAAAATTACAAAAATTTAATTGTTTTCTTTTAAGATAATGGTTTGGTCTATGGCTCTGTTGTTATTTTTTCCCTTCACGAAAAATACTGGAAACGCGCTTTTGTTGAAGTTAGGAGGGTGATATAAAAGCGTAAAGCAATTTTTAATAAAAAAAATAAGTATATTTACTCACCTCCCCGATTAATATGTTAGTCTAATAATGTTAATGGTATGCGTTTTGTAAACTTTGCTGTTGTTAAGCTTTCCTTGTTTTTAACAGGCGGGATAGTTGCGGGTTATTTTTTTCCTTCCAATCCTGTATTTTTTTTCAAATTAGTGTCGGTGGGTTTGTTGGCATTGATTTTTCTTTGGTTTTTTAATAAAAAAAATATTCAGCCTAATAAACTTTTTACGCTAGTTGCATTTGGTACTTTTTTCTTACTTGGTTATGTAAATGTAACCTTTCGGTTACCCGATTTTCAGCCCAATAATGCACAAAATTTTATTAAAAAAGACAGTTTTCAACTAGTGCAATGCAAGGTTAAAAGCGTTTTAAAACCCAATGTATATACACAAAATTATATAGCAAAGGTTATTGCTGTAGATGGTAATCCTTCTGCCGGAACTATCTTACTTTCGGTAAAAAAAGATACCCTTTTTCAACCATTTTATGTAGATGAAGAGTTGTTAATAAGCGCAAAATTTTCGGAAGTATTTTCGGATAGAAACCCATATACTTTTAATTACTCAAAGTATCTAAAAACATTGGGGATAAATAAACAGCTGCGCATTTCGGGTTGGGATGTTTTAGAAAAACGAAAAGGTGAAAAAACACTTTTAGGAATTGCTGCTTCCTTACGAAATCACATCATCCTAAAGTTAAAAGAAAATCACCTTACTAAAGATGAACTGGCAATTATTGAAGCGTTACTCTTAGGAGAGCGAAAAGATATTAGTAAAACACTATATGAAGGATATCAAAAAGCCGGAGCAACTCATATTTTGGCAGTCTCGGGATTGCACGTAGGTATCGTTTTGTTATTGATTTCTTTTTTACTAAAACCTTTGCATTATCTAAAGGGTGGAAAAATTACCGCTTTGCTTTTAACCGTTGTTTTATTGTGGGGATTTGCTCTAATAGCCGGTTTGTCGGTTTCGGTAGTAAGAGCGGTTACTATGTTTTCTTTTTTAGTGCTTGCACAACTTATAAATAGAGAAACCAATGCTATTAATACCCTGTTTTTATCGTATTTCTTTTTATTGTTGCTAAACCCTTTGTGGTTGTTTCAAGTTGGTTTTCAGTTAAGTTATGTTGCCGTTTTTTTTATTTTATGGATACACCCCAAACTGTACAACTATTACAGACCCAGATTTTATATAGACAAATTATTTTGGGGAATTTTAACCATAACTTTTGTTGTTCAAATAGGTGTTACACCCCTACTGTTGTATTATTTTCATCAATTTTCAGGCTTATCCTTTTTAACAAATATTGTAATATTACCCTTCTTGGGAATTATCCTGTCTCTAGGTATTTTTACAATAGTTTTGGCATTACTAAGTGCTTTACCGGTTTGGCTTTCGGTTGCATTTAATTATATTATTGAGTGGTTAAATACCTTTGTTTTATGGGTAAGTAAGCAAGATGGGTTTATAGTATCTAATATTTCTTTTTCCGGTTATAAAGTTTTCGCTTCGTACTTAGTAATTGTGTGTTCTGTTTTACTATGGAAAAATAGAAATGCGAAAAATACTATTCTTGTAATATCGTCTGTTGTTGTTTTTTTAACAGTTACGCTTTTTGAAAAACAAGCAACTAATTATAATGAGTTTATCATTTTTCATAAGTCACGTACATCTGTTATGGCGTACAAAAACGGTAGTAATCTACGTGTTTTAACAAATGATACGGTTACTAATTATATACAACTATCGCCCATTAAGGAATATTATATTGCCAACCGAATTACCAACGACACTCTTGAAAAGCTTCCGGTTGTTTTTACATATAATAAAAAGATGATTTTGGTTTTGGATAGTTTGGGATTATACCCAAACTATAAAATAGATTATGTGGTACTAACACACAGCCCAAAGGTACATTTGGATAGATTAATAGATAGTTTGCAACCGCAACAAATAATTGCAGACGGAAGTAATTATAAAAGCTATATAGAGAGGTGGCAAAAAACGTGTAAAAGAAGAAAGCTCCCCTTTCACTATACCGGCACTAAGGGAGCTTTCATTTTAGAGTAATCGTTTTAACTAAACGTAACTTAACTTATGAGATTACTCTTTAAAAGTATAGTTGAATTTTTTTTGATATTCCACCCAAGCTTCAGCAGTGGTTAACTTTTTATAGTCGTCGTTTGCAATCATTTTAAGATAAATCTCAAGTTGTTTAGGCGTTTTATATCCTACAACAGGCTGGATTAATTTTCCGTCTTCTTCAAAAAATACAATGCTTGGATATCCTTGTAATCGTAGTGCATCGGCAAAAAAATGGGTGGCATTGCGCCCTTTTCTCCCTTCTTGATAGTTGGGATTTGTATAGGTAAAATCTAGATAGGTGATTTCTTCGGTTCCTTCTGCATTAAATTTTACGGCATAATAATTATCGTTAATAAATTGAACTACATCTTTATTATGAAACGTATTTTTATCCATCAACTTACACGGTCCACACCAATTGGTGTACACATCCATTATTATTTTTTTAGGATTTTCTTTTTGAGCGGCGAGTGCTTCATTCATAGTCATCCATTGAATTTTATCTTGCGCAAGCAGGGTAATAGGTAAAAGAGCAAGTAGAATTATTATTTTTTTCATTTTCGGGTTATGTATTGAACCAACGTGATTGCAAAAAGCGTACCGTTTACAAACACAAAACGCTCCGGTAGGAGCGTTTCGTATAAGATACTTGTATTTTTTATTATCTTACCCCGTGCATTAGTTTTTTGAGTAGTGGATTTAGTAGCATTGCCAGCAAACCTACTCCGGCAGGAATAAGCGTAAATATTAAGAAAAAAGTACTTAATGAATATTCATTGGTAATATCATCAATCATTCCTCCCATTTTTCCGGCAAGTTTGTTACCAATGGCAACGGCAATATACCATACGCCAAACATCATGGCAATCATTCTTCCGGGGACTAACTTACTCACATAAGATAGCCCAACAGGAGATAGGCATAATTCACCCAACGTGTGTAGAAAATAAGCGATAACCAACCAGATGATACTTACGGCAGCGGTCATTGCTCCGGGCGGAATGTCTTTTGAACCGAAGGCTAAAATGCCAAATCCAAGTCCTAACAGAATAAGACCAAGACCGTATTTTACTGCAGCACTCGGGTTGTATTTGCTTTCCCACCACTTGGTAAAAAACGGAGCAAACGCAATGATATAAAGTGAATTTAAAATATTAAACCAAGAAGCGGGTATTTCTGTCTTGTCTTGTAAAAACTCTCTGTAAAGCAACCAAAGTACTATCCCCCAGATAATGATGAAGCTGGCAACCAAAATAGAATTGGAAGCTTTAATTTTATGGTATGATGCTATGATTAATTTTATGAGTACCCAACTTATTATTGCTAATGGAATAATATAAATGAGTGTATTAACAATTTTAAAAGATAAAGCGGAACTTCCGGTTAAAATTCTATCTGTATAATCTCTGGCAAAAATATTCATCGATCCGGCAGCTTGTTCAAAAGATGCCCAAAAGAAAACAGTAAAAAAAGCAAAAACAGCAACAGCTATCATTCGGTCTCTAACTACTTTGGAATAGCGAGAGATTCTCATAACTATCAATAATAAAAATGCACATAGAGCAGTTAATATAGCAATATTTTGACCCGATACTCCATTAATTTCAAACGGAAATAAATTGATGGGGTTTTCTGCCCCTTTCATTTTAGAGATTTCATAAAGCGGGTCGTTAATTACGTACAATACACCTAGAATACCACTAACGTACATAAGTATTTTGTCAAAAAAAGTAAAGTAATTTAGTTTGTTTTCACCTTCTTCCAGTACTTCAGAATTTTTAACTTCACCTTCGGCAAATTCTTTTTTTGGTTTGTCACCTATATGCCCAAATAGGGGTTGAGCAAAGTAAAATTGAAGCATTCCCAGAAACATAAAAATACCTGCAAGACCAAAACCGTATGACCAGCCGTACTTTTCGCCTAAGGTTCCGCAAAGTAAAATTCCTAAGAACGCTCCAGCGTTAACACCCATATAAAACAAAGTAAAAGCACCGTCTTTTTTCTCGGGATGATTTTTGTACATATGCGAGATAATAGAAGTCATATTGGGTTTAAACAAACCATTTCCAATAATTAAGCAAAGGAGTCCCAAGTATAAAAACAGTTCGGTTTCAATAGCCATAAAAGCATGTCCGAGTGTCATTACAACAGCACCGTAAACCACAGCCATTTTATAACCGATTTTGTTGTCGGCAAGCCATCCGCCAATGATAGGTGTAATATAAACCAGCGAGGCGTAAGATCCAAAAAGAGCGAGTGCTGCTTTTCTATCCCAAGCCCATCCGGGATTAAATCCGGTAGCCGCAGAGGTTAAAAATAATACCAATAATACGCGCATTCCGTAGTAGGAAAACCGTTCCCACATTTCGGTAAAAAACAGTACAAATAATCCTGCGGGATGTCCTAATACTTTTGATTTAAAAAAATCGTCTGTGGTTGTTGCCATAATTGCTTAAATTTAATTTGTTTTTTACCTTATGCCATGCATTTTTTTCAATAAAGTTTTGTTAAGAGCCAACATAATGAGACCGGCACCTATGGGAATTAATGTAAATATTAGGAAAAATGTGGTCATTCCGTAATTTTCAACAATCGGGTCTATGAAGCTACCGGTGATTCCTGCTAAGGTATTGGATATAAAGTTTGCCACAAACCAAACGCCAAACATAAGTCCGACTAATTTTGCCGGAGCTAATTTACTTACATAAGAAAGACCAACGGGAGACAGGCATAGCTCTCCAAGCGTATGAAGTAAATAAGCCAAAATCAAAAATATCATACTAACGGAAGCTTCTTTTGCTCCAAGTGGAATTCCCAGAGAGCCGTAAGCCAAAATTCCAAATCCTAGTCCTAATAATATCAATCCTGTGGCAAATTTAACCGGTCCGGTAGGGTTGTATTTGCTTTCCCATATTTTTGAAAACAAAGGTGCAAAAGCAATTATAAAAAAGGAGTTTAAAATTCCAAACCAAGAGGCAGGTACTTCGGCGGTTTCGGCAATAAACTCTCTTCGAAGCATCCATATTACAATAGCCCAAATTATTACAAAACTCGTGCCGAGCAAGATATTTGATAATGCGTATTTTGAAAAGGTTTGTTTAAAAAGTAATATCAAAACCACGGTTATAATAATCATAGGAACAATGGTTAAGATAGCATTGAATATTTTAAATGTCATAGCACCACTTCCATCTAAAACTCTATCGGTATAATCGGCTGCAAAAATTGTCATAGAACCGCCGGCTTGCTCAAAAGCCCACCAAAAAAATATGGTAAAAAAGGCAAAAATTCCTATCACGGTAAGGCGGTCTTTGGTAATCTTGGATTTTCCGGCATCGTCTATCACGTCTTCAATATTGTCTTTTGCTTTTTCAACGGTATCTTCAATGGCATCGTCCCACTCTTCGGTTTTTGCGGGAGAAAGTCCGATTCTTCCAAAAATAGTTTGTGCAAAGTAAAATTGTAACATTCCGAAGAACATGAAAATTCCGGCTAATCCGAAGCCGTAGTGCCAGCCTATTTTTTCTCCAATATAACCACAAAGTAAAATTCCTAAAAATGCACCTGCATTGATACCCATATAAAAAATGGTATAACCGGCATCTTTTTCTTTTCCTTGGTTTTTGTATAATTGTCCTACTATGGATGAAATATTGGGTTTAAACAATCCGTTTCCAATAATAAGCAAGGCTAATCCCATAAAGAAAAACGGGTCTGAAAATGTTTCCAGAGCCATTGAAGCGTGTCCCAGAGTCATAAGCAAGGCTCCTATAACAACGGCTTTTCGGTATCCTAAATACTTGTCGGCAATAAACCCTCCAATAATGGGAGTAATATATACAAGACCGGTGTACCAAGCATATAAAAACAAAGCATCGGAACGTTCCCAACCCCAACCTTCTTCCATAAGGGAAGCAACTAAAAAAAGTACTAAAAGTGCGCGCATTCCGTAATACGAAAAACGTTCCCACATTTCGGTAAAAAATAATACAAATAAGCCTGAGGGATGATTTAAGACTGTTCTTTGATTTGTTTCTGAACCTCCAAATTTGAATTCCATATTTTATAGTTTAAGTTAATTGTTATTTATTCTTTTTAATTGTTGTATATCTAATAAATCTTTAGGTCTGTTTGCTTTTATTTTGCTGGTAATTAAATCTTCGTACGATATAACTCGCCATTCTAAATTCTTACTTTTTACGGTAACCTTTTTACTGTCATTGTAGGCTTGTTTAAACGTTTTGTTAACCGAAAAACGGGTTATTAATTCTAAATCCAAGTCTAAAGGAGAAAATTTTATAGAAATATTTTGCAACTGTTGTTTTACCTCCTTCGGAAATTCATCAATATCATATCCCATTTCTTTAATAACTGCAACCAATTTATTTAAGTTTTCATCGGTTGTTTCAATCCAAAAATCTACATCTGCACTGTGCCTTTGGTATCCGTAAAAATTAACAGCTCCTCCTCCTATTAATAGCATCTTAACTTGATGTTTGTTTGCTAATTTTATGAATTCGGTTATTTTTTCATTCCAATTCATTCGTGCATAAATCTATAACAAAATTATTTTTTTTTACCTTTTTTGTTGGAAATAATGATACTAGTTGCTCGCATAATAGCAGAAATCTCAAAAATCGTTCTTCTTGAGGAAGGCTCAAAAATTCTGTTTTTCTTTTGTTATTACTTTCTTCTTTTGTGTTAAAACTTATTTCCATTATTCTTTTTTTTCTTACTTGTATTACGACAAAACTTATAAATTCTCTTTTACAAAATTGGTTAACCTTGTAAATAAATGCAATCGCGTGTTTCCACCGTAAATTCCGTGATTTTTATCGGGATAAATTGCCCAATCAAATTGTTTGTTGGCTTGTATTAGTGCTTCTATCATTTGCATACTGTTTTGCAGGTGTACGTTGTCGTCTGCACTTCCGTGAACCAATAAAAAGTTTCCTGTTAGTTTATCAACGTGACTAATGGGCGAATTATCATCGTACCCGTTTGGATTTTCTTGCGGAGTTTGCATATAGCGTTCGGTATAAATGGTGTCGTAAAAACGCCAACTTCCTACCGGTGCTACGGCGATTGCCATTTTAAATACATCATTACCTTGAAACAAACAATTGGAAGCCATAAAACCGCCGTAACTCCAGCCCCAAATACCAATTCGGTCGGCATCTATATCATTCCGCTTACCTAATTTTTTAGCAACGGCGATTTGGTCTTCAACCTCGTATTTTCCCAATTGTAACTGCGTTACTTTTTTAAAATCGCGTCCTTTGTATCCGGTTCCTCTTCCGTCCACGCAAACAATGATAATTTCTTCTTGTTGAGCAAGCATTTGGTGCCAATAATCATTAGCACTCATCCAGCGGTTTGCTACTTGTTGACTTCCGGGTCCGGAATACTGATACATTAAAACAGGATATTTTTTTGTTGTATCATAATCCTTGGGTTTAATCACGTACATATTCAGCTCTTCTCCGTTTATGGTAATGGTTGAAAACTCCTTAGGTGAAATAACATAATTATCTAATTTTTTTAACAAAGAAGTGTTGTTTTTTATTTCCCTAATTTTCTTTCCGTTTTTTGCCAAATGCAATGAGTAAACCGGAGGAGTGGTTGCACTAGAAAAAGTATTTATAAAGTACGTATAGTCGGCGCTAAAATCGGCATTGTTGGTTCCGGTTTCCTGCGTAAGCCGAAGTTTGTTTTTTCCGGTTGCTAAAATAGAGTAAACATCTCTGTTTATATTTCCGTTTTCGGTGCTTTGAAAATAAATTCGACCGGTTGTGTTACTAAATCCGTAAAAAGCGGTTACCTCCCAATTCCCTTTGGTAATTTGTTTTAATTTTTTTGTTTTACTGTCAAAAAGATAAATATGGTTCCACCCGTCTTGTTCACTTGTCCAAATAAAACTGTTGTCGTTTAAAAAAGTAAGGTTGTCTGTAATATCTATATACGCTTTATCTGTTTCTTGATAGATTAATTGGGTTGTGTTGGTTGCGGTATTTACAAAAACCAAATCCAATTTATTTTGGTGGCGATTCATTAGCTGAACACTTAACAAATCGGGATTATTTGTCCATTTTATTCGCGGAATGTAATAAGAATTGTAAGCAGACAAATCTATTTTATTGGTTTTATCAGCATTTAAATGATAGACATGAAGCGAAACTTCCGAATTATTTTCGCCGGCTTTCGGGTATTTAAAGGTTTCAATTTTAGGATACAAATCTTCTCCGAAAACTCGCATCGAATAATTCGGCACCTTACTTTCATCAAAGCGAATAAAGGATAGAGAAGTTCCGGTTTTGTTCCATTGAAAAGCTCGTACAAAGGCAAATTCTTCTTCATACACCCAATCGGTAATTCCGTTTATAATCTTATTTTTTTCACCGTCGAAAGTAATTTGCTTGGTTTTACCCGTTAGCAAATCTTTAATATAAATATCGTTGTTGTAACCGTAGGCTACTTTGGTTCCGTCCGGGCTAAAGGCAGGTTCTTGTATTGCTTCATCAGAAACTTTGGTGAGTTTTTTAGAAACCAAATCGTAGACATAGTAGGTTCCGATTCCGGAGTGTCTGTAGATGGGCTTAAAATCTGTAGTTAATAATATTTTAGATTCGTCTTTGCTTAGTTCATAACTTAAAAAATACGGAATAGTTGACAAGTCATTACTGTCTAATAATGTACGTACTTTTTTGCCAGAAACATAGTCATATACGTCGATACTTGAAGAACGAGTTACTCTGTTAAAATTAAGAACGGCATATTCTTTTCCGTTTTTTAACGATTTTAGTTCTTGTAGTCGCTCGGTTCTAAAAGCACCTTGCCATATTTCTTCGAGGGTAATTTCTTTTTGTTGCGCATTAACGAATGAAACAACTGTGATAAAAAGTAAAAATAAACTTTTGCGTAGTAAATAGTTCAAGGGTGTAAATTTTTTAAGTCCCCAATTTTACTAAAAAAAAATCAATTTTAGCTATTTTTCTTCATTAATATGACCAAATGTTAGCAAATAATTTTTGTGTAACAGATTGTAATTGCAGGTAATAAAATGTTATTGGTATCTTTGCCAAAATTTTCAAACAGATGAAAAAAGCAGTTTCGGGGTTTTCAAAAAAGACCAAAGACGAAAAAATACAATGGTTGGCAGACAGCTATTTTGCTTCCGATACAAGTGCGGTAAACACACTTAAAACTTATTGGAACAGCGATGCTAAACTGCAACAATTGCATGATGATTTTATCGAAAATACGGTTAGTAATTTTTATCTTCCTTTTGGGGTTGCTCCCAATTTTTTAATAAACGGAAACATCTATACCATCCCAATGGTAATTGAGGAAAGCTCGGTGGTGGCAGCTGCCGGCAATGCGGCAAAATTCTGGATGGAACGGGGCGGGTTTAAAACCCAAGTAATAGCAACAATAAAAAACGGGCAAGTGCATCTAAATTACTTTGGTGAAAGTTGTTACTTAACAAATTTTTTTAACGAAATTAAACCTAAGTTACTTCAATCTATTGCAACTATTGAATCCGGAATGAAAAAACGCGGAGGTGGTTTAATAGCTATCGAGTTAATAGATTGTACTCAAAAATTAGAAGGCTATTTTCAGTTGCACTGCACTTTTGAAACCAAAGATGCAATGGGAGCCAATTTTATAAACAGTTGTTTAGAGCAAATAGCCAAAACCTTTGAAACCGAAGCACAAAAATACGAAGCTTTTGAAGTTGAAAATACCTTTCCCGAAGTGGTGATGAGTATTTTATCTAATTATGCTCCCGAATGTTTGGTTAGAGCAGAAGTGCAATGTGAGGTTAGCAAACTTTCTAATAACGGAATGGACGGAAAAACCTTTGCCGAAAAGTTTGTTCGCGCTGTACAAATTGCGGAAGCAGAAACCAAACGAGCCGTTACGCATAACAAAGGAATAATGAACGGCATCGATGCGGTTGTGATAGCTACGGGTAACGATTTTAGAGCCGTAGAAGCCGGAGTACACGCCTTTGCTGCAAAAACAGGAAAATACACAAGTTTAACACACGCAAAGATTGAAGATGGTGTTTTTACGTTTTGGATAGAAATTCCTTTAGCTTTAGGAACGGTTGGTGGTTTAACCAACTTGCACCCGCTGGTACGCTTTGCCTTCGATTTGTTACAACGCCCCAACGCTAAAGAATTGATGCAATTGGTTGCCGTAGCCGGATTGGCACAAAATTTTGCTGCCTTACGCTCCTTGGTTACTACCGGAATCCAGAAAGGACATATGAAAATGCACTTGATGAATATTTTAAACAGCTTTAACGCTTCTGAAAAACAAAAACAACAGGCAGTTTTGTTTTTTAAAGACAAAACCGTTTCGGTTACTGCCGTAAAAGATTTTTTAAATCTATAATAAACTGTTTTGAAACAACACTTTTACAGCAACGGAAAACTCTTACTCACCGGCGAATACCTTGTTTTAGACGGAGCCGAAGCACTATCAATTCCTACTAAAAAGGGGCAATCGTTGGAGGTTGAACCTATTTCTGAAAGTGGAATCGTTTATTGGAAAAGCGTTGATGATATGGGAAAAACTTGGTTTGAAACTTCGTTTTTTATCCATCAAATAAGGAAAGGCGAGGCTAAATTTGATACTGCCGTTGCCCAACGATTGTTTCAAATTTTACACGTAGCAATCCGGTTAAATCCCGAATTTTTGAAAGGGAATACCGGATTTTCAGTAAGAACAACCTTGGGATTTCCTCAAAATTGGGGATTGGGAAGTTCATCTACCTTACTTAATAACATTGCGCAATGGGCAAGAGTTGATGCTTTTGAGTTATTAAAAGCTACTTTTGGTGGTAGCGGGTACGATATTGCTTCGGCACAACACGACTTCCCCATTATTTATTCGGTAAAAGAAGGTTTTCCATTAATAAAAGAGGTTTCGCTAACTTGGAATTTTACACAACAATTATTTTTTGTTTATCTGAATAAAAAAAGAAACAGCACCGAGGCAATTACACAATACAGAAGAAAAAGCTCACGGCATAATTCAAACTATAGTACCGAAATAACCGCCATAACCAAACAGCTTGTAAACTGTAGAAATTTACCCGATTTTGAAAAATTAATACAACACCATGAAACTATTTTATCTAATGTTTTAGAACAACCCACTGTTAAAAAACAGTTATTTCCCGATTATAAAGGAAGTGTTAAAAGCTTGGGAGCTTGGGGAGGCGATTTTGTTTTAACAACCGGAGGAAAACCCGAAAAGCAATATTTTAAAGATAAAGGCTACAAGACGGTTATTGATTTTACCAAAATGTTAAAATAAATAAAACATATTTTCGGGTACTTATAACCCCATTTGTTTGTTAACTTCATCAATATAATTAAGCAACTCTTCTCTACCGGTTCCTTTACTGGAAGAAGTAATAAAATAAGAAGGCATTTCTTCCCATTGCTCAAGCATTTTGGTTTGGTATGCTTCTATATTTTTTTGTAGTGCTTGCGGTTTTAATTTATCTGCTTTCGTAAAAATTATTGAAAAAGGTATTTGGTTTATACCCAACCACTCCATGAACTCTAAATCTATTTTTTGAGCTTCGTGTCTGCAATCAACTAATACAAATGCCAATACCAATTGCTTTCGTTTTTCAAAATAATTGGTGATAAATTTTTGAAATGTTTTCTTTGCTTTTTTTGAAACTCTTGCATAACCGTAACCGGGTAAATCTACCAGATACCAACTGTTGTTAATTACAAAATGATTAATAAGCTGTGTTTTTCCGGGGCGTCCTGAGGTCTTTGCCAAATTTCTACGTTGCATTAGCATATTAATCAACGACGATTTTCCCACATTAGATCGTCCTATAAAAGCATATTCGGGAAACTTGTTACTTGGGCATTTTAAAACATCGCTATTGCTTACTAAAAATTCAGCCGATTTTATTTTCATTGAGATAACAGATTGGGTTGTATTTTATAACCGAAAATTTTTTTACGATTCTTTTTTGAACTTTTTGTTTAACCATTTGTATAAAATATCGTTAAACAAATCCGGATGTTCCATCATAGGAGCATGCCCGCATTTATCTATCCAAAATAAATCCGAATCGGGTAATAATTCATGAAATTCTTCGGCAACGTTGGGCGGCGTAACGGTATCGTTTTTTCCCCAAATAATGCAAGTAGGTGTGTGCATTTTAGGTAAATCTTTAGCCATGTTGTGCCGAATGGCACTTTTAGCAATTGCCAAAGTTTTAATAAGTTTAGCTCGGTTGTTTACAGTTGCAAAAACTTCATCTACAATTTCTTTTGTTGCTACAGCAGGGTCGTAAAAAACATCTTGTGCTTTCTTTTTTATGTATTCATAATTGCCGCGTTTCGGGAATGTTCCACCCATAGCACTTTCATATAAGCCACTGCTTCCGGTAATTACCAATGCTTCAATTTTTTCAGGGTACATCTTTGTACAGTACAGACCAATGTGTCCTCCCAGCGAATTACCAACTAAAATAACTTTTGTTAACCCTAAGTGGTCTATAAATTCTGCTACGTATTTGGCAAAACTTTTTACATTGGTTTTTAACAAAGACATTTTGTAAATGGGTAGTTCGGGTATTAAAACTCGGTATCCTTTTTTCGGAAAAAAATCTACTACTCCACCAAAATTACTCAAACCGCCCATCAATCCGTGAAGGATAATCATAGGTGTACCCTCGCCAACGTCTAAGTATGTAAATTTTCCTTCTTTTTTTGTTGAATGCCCCATTTTTTGCTGCCAAAATAGTTTACCTGCAAAAGTAAACAAAATTATTTCAAATATAGGTTTTTGTAAATCATCAGATTTTCAATGATTTGGTGAAAAGCCAGCAGTGCATATAACAACTTGTAAGTCAGGTTTTTAATTTATACAAAGCCTTCTGTGTCCAAAGATTAATAAAAACTTATTAACAAAGTGGTAAAAAGTGGTAAAAAGTGGTAAAAGTTATTTATATTTGACTTTGATTTTTAAAAAAAATTAATCAGTTAATGCTTAATTTAATAGGAACATACGAGTGTAAAGCCGATGTAAAGGGGCGGGTCTTAGTGCCGGCTTCTTTAAAAAAACAATTGGCATTGGTTTCAGAAAACGGTTTTGTGATAAAACGAGCTGTGTTTCAACCTTGCTTGGAGTTGTATCCTATGGAAGAGTGGCAGAAGTTAATGAGTAAAATGGCTGAGCTCAATAGGTTTAACCGAAAAAATAATGATTTTATAAGAAGATTCAGTGCCGGAGTAAAGATGGTGGATCTAGATAATGCCGGGCGTTTACTCATCCCAAAAGATCTCTTGCAGTTTGCAGGAATTAACAAACAAGTCGTGGTTTCATCTGCCATAAACATTGTTGAAGTCTGGGATAAAGATAAATACGAAAAAGCTATTGATGATGCAGCTAATGATTTTGCCGATTTGGCAGAAGAAGTAATGGGCGACGCTAATAATAGTATAAACGAATGATAATGGAATATCACAAACCGGTTTTGTTGCAAAAAACGGTGGAAGGGTTAAACATCAAACCCGACGGGATATATGTGGATGTAACTTTTGGCGGTGGAGGTCATTCAAAAGAAATTTTAAAGCATTTAGGCAATAACGGAAAACTCATTGCTTTTGATCAAGATAATGATGCTCTTGAAAATGCTTTAGATGATGAACGATTTTTGCTTATCAATCAAAATTTTCGGTTTTTAAAACGATTTTTACGCTTTTACGGCTACACGCAAGTGGACGGAATATTGGGTGATTTTGGTGTTTCTTCACATCAGTTTAATGTTCCCGAACGAGGATTTTCAACCCGTTTTGAAGCCAAACTCGATATGCGAATGAATCAAGATGCTTCGCTTTCGGCTTACGAAGTAATTAATCAATATTCGCAAGAGCAACTTAAAGCTATTTTGTCGCAATACGGTGAGTTGCGAGCAGCTGCCGGCATGGCAAGGCTTATTGTAGCAGCACGTGAGCAAGAGCCTATCGTTTCAAGTACACAATTAAAAGAAGCCCTTGGGAGATTTTTACCCAAGCACAGAGAAAATAAAATATTAGCACAAGTGTTTCAAGCTATTAGAATTGAAGTAAATCAAGAACTGGAAGCGTTAAAAGAATTTTTATTGCAAACCCAAGAAGTGCTAAAACCGGGCGGAAGATTGTCATTGTTAACCTATCATTCACTCGAAGACCGATTGGTAAAACGCTATATGCGAAACGGTCTTTTTGAAGGCGAACCCGAAAAAGATGTTTTTGGTCGAGTCGAGGTGCCTTTTAAACCCATAGGAAAATTTTTACTTCCCTCCGAAGAAGAAATTAAAGAAAATAACAGAGCACGAAGTGCCAAACTTAGAGTAGCCGAAAAATTATAATGAAGAAGCGATTTATAAATATTATTAAAGGAAACTTTTTAATTAGTGATGATGCTTTTCAAAATTGGCGAATGATTATTTTTTTATCGCTTTTGGCTTTAATAATGATTGCCAGTTCACACAATGCCGATAAAAAAGTGCATCAAATAGCTAAGCTCAATAACGAGGTAAAAGAATTAAAAAGCGAATATGTGGATTTGCGGATGAAAGTTATGCAGGTAAAAATGGAAAGTAGAATAACGAAAATAATGAAAAAAAAAGGATTAAAGCCACCGGTAACGCCACCTCATAAAATAATTATTAAAAGAAACACAAAATAAGTAAATGGCTATTGAAGAAAAAACCATATTAAATCGACTGTATGTTGTAGCCGGATTGTTGTTGTTGTTGTTTATAATAATAGCAGTAAAACTCATTGACATACAGTTTGTTGAAGGGAAAAAATACCGCGAACTGGCAAAAAACAATACCATTAAAAATTTTGTTATCAATGCCAGTCGGGGAAATATTTATGCAGATAATGGAAGCCTGCTGGCTACTTCGGTTCCCAAATACGATATTCGGTTTGATGCTGTTACGGTTTCTTCCCAAAATTTTAAAAACCAAATGCCCGAACTTGCAAAATCACTTAGCAAAATGTTTGGGAAATCGGTTTCGTATTACAAAGAGAAATTTAGAAAAGCACGTGCCGGAAAAAATCGCTATATGTTGGTTGCAGAAAATCTTGGTTATTCAGATTATATCAAAATAAAAAAATTCCCGCTTTTTAATTTGGGTCCTTACAAAGGCGGAATCATTGTAGAACAAACTACTGTTAGAGAACATCCTCTTGGTAAAATTGCCGAAAGATTAGTGGGTAATCAAGTAAAAAATAAACCCGGAGTTTATAAAGTAGGTTTTGAAGGAGCTTTTGATAAATATCTTAAGGGAAAAAACGGTAGAAGACTCAAACAAAAAATTGCAAAAGGACAGTGGAAACCTGTTTTCGATGAAAATGAAATAGAACCCGAAGACGGGTTTGATGTGGTTACTACCATAAATGTAAATATCCAAGATATTGCCCATCACGCTTTGCTTAAACAGTTACAATATTATGAAGCCGAACACGGCACTGTTATCGTAATGGAAGTAGCAACAGGCGAAATTAAAGCGATAGCCAACTTAGGAAGAACTTCAAAAGGTACGTATTATGAAAAGCTCAATTATGCCGTAGGCGAATCACACGAACCCGGTTCTACCTTTAAAGTAATGGCGTTTATGGCGGCTCTTGAAGATAAAGTAATCGATACCAGTACGGTAATCGACACCAAACAAGGTGTAAAAACTTTTTACGGAAGAAAAATTTACGATTCGCATCACGGAGGTTACGGAACAATAACTGCTGCCAGGGCACTCGAAGTGTCTTCAAATATCGGTTTGGCAACAATTATTGATGAGGGTTATGCAAAAAAACCTAATAAATTCATTAATTATTTAAAACAATGGAGTTTAAACAAACCATTAGGAATTCCCATTGCAGGAGAAGGAAAGCCGGTTATTCCGGAGCCGGGGCATAAATTGTGGAGTAAAAATGCGTTGCCTTCTATGGCGTATGGCTACAATCTGCGCCTTACACCTTTGCAGACCTTAACCTTTTATAACGCAATTGCCAACAGCGGTAAAATGCTAAAACCAAGATTTATTAAAGAAATTAGAAAAAGGAATAAGCCGGTAGAAACCTTTTCTACAGAAGTAATAAACGATAAAATATGTAGCGATAAAACTTTATCTGAAATAAAAGAAATACTTAAAAATATTGTAGTAAGAGGCACCGGAAAAAGAGTGCATTCGCCTTTTTTTACTATGGCGGGAAAAACAGGAACAGCTCAAACCGAATATTGGATGGCGGATTGGAAAGAAAACAAAAGATATGTATCTTCTTTTGCAGGCTATTTTCCGGCAGACAACCCCAAGTATTCTTGTATTGTAGTAATTCATAAACCCAGTACTAAAAAAGGGTATTACGGAGCCGATGTATCCGGTCCCGTTTTTAAACGCATTGCACAAAAAATATTCACAGACACACCACTCATTGCCGAAGTAAACAATGTTGAAACAGTAGAAGAAAACGTTCAAAATAGTTTTGCTACGTATTACAATTTACTAAACAATAAACCCAATATAATTCCTGAAGTAATTGGTATGGCAGGAATGGACGCCGTATCGCTATTAGAAAATTTAGGCTTAAAAGTACAAGTAAAAGGATACGGAAGCGTAAAACAACAATCGATAGAAAAGGGAACCGCCATAAAAAAAGGACAACAAATAGTATTAACACTTTCGTGAAGCAACTTAAAGACATATTATATAAAGTACCTATCGAAAAAGTAATAGGAAACACAGCTATTTCGGTAAATCAATTGGTTTTTGACTCCCGAATAGTGCTTCAAAATGACGTTTTTATAGCCATAAAGGGAACCGTTTCAGACGGACATCAATTTATAGATACAGCACTAGAAAAAGATGCCGTTGCTATTATTTGCGAAACGCTTCCAAATAAAATTTTAAAAGGGGTTACCTATGTTCAAGTAACCGATTCACATTTGGCACTTTCGGTTATGGCTGCTAATTTTTACGACAATCCTTCTCAAAAATTGAAATTAATAGGTGTTACCGGAACCAACGGAAAAACTACCATTGCTACGTTGTTGTTTCAATTATTTAAAAAAGCAGGGTTTAAAACAGGCTTACTCTCTACCGTTACAGTTTTAATCAATGATAAAAATTACGATTCAACCCACACAACTCCCGATTCGGTTACCTTAAACAAATACCTGCATCAAATGGTAGAAAGTGGTGTTACGCATTGCTTTATGGAAGTAAGCTCGCACGGAATACATCAAAAACGAACCAAAGGGCTTCATTTTTCAGGTGGAATATTCACCAATTTAACTCACGATCATCTCGATTACCATCACAGTTTTGCCGAATACAGAGACGTAAAAAAACGATTTTTTGATGAGTTGCCCAATACTGCTTTTGCACTCACCAATATAGATGATAAAAACGGGCTGGTTATGCTACAAAATACCAAAGCAAAAAAGTACACCTATGCCTTAAAACAGCACGCCGATTATAAAGCGCAAATTCTGGAAAATCAATTTAACGGATTGCTGCTTCGTATTAATAATCAAGAACTTTGGGTAAAACTTATTGGTGATTTTAATGCTTATAATTTGTTGGCAATATATGCAACGGCAGATTTATTGGGTCAAGATACGTTACAAACCCTTCAAATCATGAGTACGTTAGAGAGTGTAACGGGACGATTTCAGTATTCGGTTTCAGAAAACAAAATAACCACTATCGTAGATTATGCGCACACTCCCGATGCACTTAAAAATGTTTTGGAAACTATTAACACCATCCGAACCGGAAATGAAGAATTGATAACAGTAGTAGGATGTGGTGGAGATAGAGATAAGGAAAAACGACCCAAAATGGGAAACATTGCCGCAACATTAAGCACCAAAGTAATTTTTACCAGCGATAATCCTCGCTCTGAAGACCCCGAACAAATTATAAAAGAGATAGAAATTGGAGTACAACCACAACATTATAAAAAAACACTTTCCATAACCGACCGCAAGCAAGCCATTAAAACAGCCTGCCAACTTGCAAAAGAAGGTGATATCATTCTTGTTGCAGGGAAAGGTCATGAAACATATCAAGAGATTAACGGACAACGATTTGATTTTGATGATTTTAAAATAGTAAACCAACTGTTAAACCAAATACAAAACTAAGCCATGCTGTATTATTTGTTTGATTATTTAGATAAAACCTACGATTTACCCGGCGCAGGGCTGTTTCAGTTTATTACATTTAGAGCAGCGATGGCAGTTATTGTTTCGTTATTAATTGCAACGGTTTACGGGAAAAAAATAATTCGAATTCTACAAAAAAAACAAATTGGCGAAAATGTACGAGATTTAGGTTTACAAGGACAGTCTGAAAAAGCCGGAACCCCAACAATGGGCGGTATTATTATTATTCTGGCTACGATAATTCCGGTGTTGTTGTTTGCCAAATTAGACAATGTTTATGTTGTGTTATTACTAATTACAACACTCTGGATGGGAACCATAGGGTTTATAGATGATTATCTGAAAAAATTTAGAAACAACAAAGACGGACTTTCCGGAAAATTTAAAGTCATCGGGCAAGTAGGATTGGGAATCATTGTTGGTGCCACCATGTACTTTCATCCGGGTATTACCGTAAAGCGACATAAACTAAAGAGTACCACTTCTATGGAAGTAATTGCCAATAAAAATACTTCCGATTTTTATCCCGAAGAGCATTCGTTACTTACTACAATACCATTTGTTAAGCATAACGAATTTAATTATGAAAGTTTAGTTAGTTGGATGGGCGAAGGAGCAAAAGATTATGCTTGGCTTCTATTTATTCCCATTGTAATTTTTATTATAACTGCCGTTTCAAACGGTGCCAATCTTACCGACGGAATAGATGGTTTAGCCGCGGGAACATCGGCAATAATAGGTATAACCTTAGCCATTTTTGCTTGGGTTTCGGGGAATGTGATTTTTGCAGATTACCTCAATATCATGTACATCCCCAACACAGGTGAACTAACCATTTTTATAACGGCTTTTGTAGGAGCATTAATAGGATTTTTATGGTACAATGCCTTTCCGGCACAAGTGTTTATGGGTGATACAGGAAGTTTAACCATTGGCGGAATCATTGCTGTAATAGCCATTGCAATAAGAAAAGAATGGTTAATCCCCATTTTATGTGGTGTGTTTTTAATCGAAAATCTTTCAGTGGTGTTGCAAGTTAGCTGGTTTAAATATACAAAAAGAAAATACGGACAAGGCAAGCGCATTTTTAAAATGTCGCCTTTGCATCATCATTTTCAAATCAAGGGAATGCACGAAAGTAAAATAGTAACCCGGTTTTGGATTGTGGGCATTGTACTGGCAGTATTAACCATTGTTACCTTAAAAATCAGATAGAAAAAAATTGAAAGGCAAACAAAATAATATAGTCGTGTTAGGTGCAGGAGAAAGCGGAGTAGGTGCGGCGTTATTAGCAAAAAAAAAAGGATTTGAAGTCTTTGTTTCAGACTTCGGAAAAATAAAAGAAACATACAAACAAGTTCTTATACATCATGAGATTTTATGGGAGGAAGAAGGTCATACATTAAAAACCATTTTACAAGCAGATGAAGTAGTTAAAAGTCCCGGAATACCCGAAACAGCTTCAGTTATAAAAACACTAAAAGAAAATGCGGTTCCGGTGATTTCAGAAATTGAGTTTGCTTCTCGCTATACAAATGCAACCTTAATTGCCATTACCGGAAGCAACGGAAAAACCACCACAGCAACGATAACTTATGAGTTGTTGAAGCAAGGAGGATTAGATGTTGAATTAGCGGGAAACATTGGCGATAGTTTTGCAAAAAAAGTAGCCGAAATCAACACCAAAAACTATGTGTTGGAGGTAAGTAGCTTTCAGCTTGACGGAATTAAAACGTTTGCACCGCATATTGCAGTACTCACCAATTTATCGCCGGATCATCTAGATAGGTATGCAAATGATTATAACCAATACATCGCATCGAAATTTAGAATTGTGATGAATCAAACCTCCGCCGATTATTTTATCTATGATGCCGATGATGAAACGATAGCTAATTGGCTTTCTACCCATACCATAAAATCCCAATTACTGCCTTTTTCAATTTCAAAAAAACTTGAAAGAGGTACTTATATAGAAAATAATAAAATCATTATCAACTTAAATAACAAAATACAAATTATGCCGGTATCAACACTGAATTTACAAGGAAAGCACAACTTAAAAAATGCAATGGCAGCAGGCACAGTAGCGAGATTGCTGGATATTCGAAAAGAAACCATTCGCCAGTGTTTAGAAAATTTTCATGGCGTAGAACACCGTTTGGAAAAAGTACTTAAAATCAATAATGTACAATACATTAACGACTCTAAAGCTACTAATGTAAATGCCACATATTACGCATTAGAAAGCATGAGTTCTCCAACAATCTGGATTGTTGGGGGAGAGGATAAGGGCAATAATTATGAAGAGTTGCTACCCTTTGTAAACGAAAAAGTGAGAGCTATTATTTGTTTGGGATTGGATAATCAAAAAATTATTAATGCCTTCGGAAATATTGTAGATGTTATGGTAGAAACGCATCAAATGACCGATGCTGTAAAAATAGCTTATCAATTGGCAAAAAGAGGCGACACGGTTTTGCTTTCGCCTGCTTGTGCCAGTTTTGATTTATTTGAAAATTACGAAGACCGCGGAAGACAATTTAAAGAAGCCGTAAGAAATTTATAAAAATGAAAACCGTTTTTAATCGCATACAAGGAGATAAAACCATTTGGGCTATTGTTGCTTTCTTGGCACTCATTTCGTTTATGCCGGTTTATAGTGCCAGTAGTAACTTGGCGTATCTTTACGGTGACGGGAGTACCTTGCCTTTTTTAGTAAAACATTTTGCTCATTTATTATTGGGATTTGCCATTTTGTATGGTGTTCATAAAATACCCTATCATTATTTTAAAGGATTGTCAATTATTGCACTACCTGTTGTGTTGCTGTTATTAATTGTTACCTTATCGCAAGGTACTACTATTGATGGTGCAAATGCCAGTAGGTGGATACGAATACCCTTTGTAGGGTTTACTTTTCAAACATCTACGTTAGCGGCTGTGGTTTTAATGACCTACGTGGCACGATACCTGTCTAAAATTAAAGACAAAACCGTAACTTTTAAAGAAACAATTTTGCCTTTATGGTTGCCCGTTTTTCTAATATTAGTATTAATTCTTCCAGCTAATTTTTCGACTACGGCAATTATTTTTTCTATGGTGATGTTATTGGTCTTTGTGGGAGGATATCCTTTAAAGTATATTGGTTTAATACTTGTTTCCGGATTATTATTTCTAACCTTATTCATTCTTTTAGCAAAAGCATTTCCGGATGTTTTTCCTAATAGAGTAGATACTTGGATAAATAGAGTAGAAAATTTTATAGATGGTGAAGACACCGAAGCCGATTACCAAATTGAAAAAGCAAAAATTGCTATTGCATCGGGAGGAGTAGCAGGATTGGGTCCCGGTAAAAGTGTACAAAAAAACTTTTTACCTCAATCTTCATCCGACTTTATTTTTGCCATTATAGTAGAAGAATTTGGGTTGATGGGTGCCTTGCTAATTATTTTTTTATACCTCTTATTGCTTTTTAGAATAGTAATCGTAGCTCATAAAGCACCTACCATATTTGGGAAATTACTGGTTGTAGGAGTAGGGCTACCCATTGTTTTTCAGGCTTTTATTAATATGGCAGTTGCTGTTGAAGTATTTCCGGTAACCGGACAAACATTGCCATTAATTAGTAGTGGTGGTACTTCTATTTGGATGACTTGCCTGGCGATAGGAATGATTTTAAGCGTTAGTGCAAAAAGAGAAATACAAACAAATACAATAGATAACACAGATGAAAATCCGTTGGATATTTTAAGTCAAGCAATATAAAACAAAACAAAAATTGAGAACTGAAAAAAAATATAAATTCATTTTAAGCGGTGGCGGAACCGGCGGACATATTTATCCGGCTATTGCTATTGCTAATGAACTGAAAAATAATTTCCCAAATGCTGAATTCCTATTTGTAGGAGCTAAAGACCGAATGGAAATGGAAAAAGTTCCGCAAGCCGGCTATGCAATTAAAGGATTATGGATTTCAGGATTACAACGCAGCTTGTCTTTAAAAAATCTAATGTTTCCGTTTAAACTTATTTCCAGTTTGTGGAAGTCTAAAAAAATAATAAAACAATTTAATCCGGATGTTGCTATTGGTACCGGAGGATACGCAAGCGCACCGTTATTAAAAATGGCTTCACGAAACGGAATTCCAACGTTAATTCAAGAGCAAAACAGTTACGCGGGAATTACCAATAAATGGTTGAGTAAAAATGTAAATACCATCTGTGTTGCTTATGAAGATATGCAACGATTTTTTCCGAAAGAAAAAATAAGACTTACCGGAAACCCGGTTCGGTTAGACCTCTTAAACAGTTATTCAAAAAAAGAAGAAGCAATTGCTTTTTTCAATTTAGATAAAAACAAGAAAACCTTGTTGGTTTTAGGCGGGAGTTTAGGAGCAAGAAGTATAAACACCCTAATCGATAAATCACTAGACTTTTTTAAAAATCAGAACATTCAAGTACTATGGCAATGCGGAAAGTATTATGAAGAGGTGTACAAAGACAGAACAACAAATGAAGTACAAGTACATCCGTTTATAAATAAGATGGACTTGGCGTATGCAGCTTCCGATTTTATAATATCAAGAGCCGGAGCACTTTCGGTTTCAGAGTTATGCTTAGTAGGCAAACCGGCAATTTTTATTCCGTCTCCTAATGTTTCTGAAGATCATCAAACCGAGAATGCGATGGCAATAGCTAAAAAAGAAGCCGCAATCTTATTAAAAGAATCTGAATTGGACAAAAAGTTTAAAGCCACTTTTTCAGAATTAGTAAATTCTGAAGAATTGCAAGAAAAACTTTCAGCCAATATAAAAGAACTGGCAAAACCAAATGCTACCAAGCTAATTGTAGAAGAAATTAAAAAATTAGTAATTGAATAAATTCAGTAACATATCAAACGTTTATTTCATTGGCATTGGCGGAATAGGAATGAGTGCCCTTGCTCGTTATTTTTTATTACAAGGGAAACAGGTAGCCGGATATGATAAAACCCCTTCTGTTATTACCAAGGCTTTACAAAAAGAAGGAGCGACTATTTCGTTTAAGGATGATGTTTCAAGTATTCCTGAAGCATTTACAAACAAAGAAACCACCCATATAGTGTTTACTCCGGCAGTACCTTTAGAAAACACAATTTATTCTTGGTTTAAAGAACAACAGTTTAACATAAACAAACGTGCCGAGGTATTGGGGATGCTATCTAAAAACACTACATGTCTTGCGGTGGCGGGTACACACGGTAAAACCACAACCTCTGCTATTCTTTCTCATTTGTTGGTACAATGCGGCATGAAAATAACTGCCTTTTTAGGAGGAATATCTGAAAATTACCAATCTAATTTTATTTATACCGGAAACGATTTAATGGTAGTAGAAGCAGATGAATTTGATCGTTCCTTTCTTCAACTACAACCCGATATAGCTTGCGTGACTTCGATGGATGCCGATCATTTAGACGTTTATCAAAAGCTTTCCGAAATGGAAGAAACATTTAAAGAATTTTCAAACCTTATTTCAGATAAAAATAAATTTTTGCATAAAAAAAATCTTCCGCTTAACGGAAAAACGGTAGCAGTAAATGAGAACGCCGATTTTGCAGCCGTTAACACTCGAATGGAAGAGGGTCATTATGTTTTTGACCTTATTACGCCAACACAAACCTTAAAAAAACTACGCTTCGCTTTGCCGGGGCAACATAATTTGTTTAATGCTGTTACCGCTTTGGGTATGGCAATTGTAGCGGGTTCCCCAACCCATTGCCTACCCAAAGCTTTGTATGATTTTAAAGGAGTACAGCGACGTTTTTCGTACAAGATTAAATCTCCTAAAAATATATTGATAGACGATTACGCACATCATCCAACAGAAATTAATGCCTTGTTTCAAGCTGTAACCGAAATGTATGCGAACAAGAAAAAGCTCATCGTTTTTCAACCGCATTTGTATAGCCGAACACGTGATTTTATAGATGGATTTGCGCAAAGCCTGTCGCAATTTAATGAAGTATTGCTTTTAGAAATCTATCCGGCACGAGAGAAACCAATAACCGGAATAACATCGCAATGGCTTTCTGAAAAAATTAAAAAAATAAAAAACAAAAATGCGCAGGCAGTAAAAGTCATTGCAAAGGAAGAAATAAGCCGTTACATAAAACAATCAGATTGCGAAGTGAAACTAATGGTTGGAGCCGGAGATATTGGTGAAGAAGTAGAGAAAATAAAACAACTAATAAACAACAATTTTTAATGCGTGGTTTTAAAGTAAATGAAGTAACAATTAGAAAATGAAAATAAACTTGGGAATCATAAAATTTGTAGCAATACTGGCACTGGTCGGGTTTCTATTTGGGTTTGCCAACAATAGAAATAACCATAGAAAAATTGCTAAAATAAATGTTGCTTTTTTAGACGATAACAACCCGTTTATTACCGAAAAAACGGTTAATAAATTGTTAATACAAAATAGTAGCGACATTGTAAACATAGGCAAAGAAAGGTTAGTTTTGAAAGAGATAGAAGATCGGTTACAAAATAACCCAATGATTAAAAAAGCCGACGTGTATCTTACTATCGACGGGCAATTGCACGCATTAATTAAGCAACGCAAACCCATTGCGAGAGTACTTGGTTCGCCTAATTATTATATAGATGAAGACGGAAAAAAAATGCCTATATCACAAGTATATTCAGCTCGAGTACCATTGGTAACCGGTTTTATTAAAAAAGAAGAATCAATCGTGTTGTTATTAAATAAAATACAAGAAGATGCATTTTTTAAAAAAATGATTGTAGGTGTAAAAATTTCACCTAACGGAAATGTTACAGCAAAATGTAGAAAACACGATTTTATTATCGATTTTGGAAGACCTATCGATTTAGATAGAAAATTCCAAAATTTTAAAGCTTTTTATCATAAAACAAAACAAGATAGTTCGCTTTTTAGTTATAACAAGATAAGTTTAAAATTTGGTAATCAAGTTATAGCTACAAAAAAATAGGAGTTATGGAAAACAATAAAATAGCCGTAGGATTAGACATAGGAACAACAAAAATTGTTGCTATGATTGGGCAGTATAACGAGTACGGTAAAATGGAAATTTTGGGCGTTGGAAAATCCAAAAGCCTTGGTGTACACAGAGGAGTAGTTAACAATATTACACAAACTATTCAGTCCATTCAGCAAGCCATTCAAGAAGCCGAAACCGATTCGGGAATTAAAATCACCGAAGTGGAAGTAGGCATTGCAGGACAGCACATACGAAGTCTTCAGCACAGCGATTATATTACTCGATCCAACGATGAAGATGTAATAGACGAAGAAGATATCGATCGGCTTTGCAATCAAGTACACAAGTTGGTAATGCTTCCGGGAGAGGAAATTATACACGTATTACCTCAAGATTTTAAAGTAGATGGACAATCGGAAGTTAAAGAACCCGTAGGAATGTACGGAGCGCGGTTAGAAGCCAATTTTCATGTTGTAGTCGGGCAAGTTTCTTCAATACGAAACATTGGGCGTTGTGTAAAAAGTGCAGGATTAGAACTTTCGGGCATTACACTTGAACCACTTGCTTCGGCAAACGCCGTATTAAGTCAAGAAGAAAAAGAAGCCGGAGTAGCCCTTATCGATATAGGAGGAGGTACCACGGATTTAGCCATTTTTAAAGATGGAATTATTCGACATACCGCCGTAATACCTTTTGGCGGAAATGTAATCACTGAAGATATAAAAGAAGGATGTTCTATAATTGAAAAACAAGCCGAGTTGTTAAAAATAAAATTTGGTTCGGCTTGGCCGGGCGAAAATAAGGATAATGAAATTGTTTCTATTCCCGGACTTAGAGGAAGAGAACCAAAAGAAATTACACTTAAAAATCTTTCTAAAATTATTCACGCTCGCGTAGTAGAAATAATTGAACAAGTATATCTTGAAATAAAGAATTACGGTCATGAAGAACAAAAGAAAAAACTTATTGCCGGTATCGTACTTACAGGAGGAGGAGCACAATTAAAACACCTAAAACAACTGGTAGAATACATTACCGGAATGGATACACGCGTAGGATATCCCAACGAACACCTTGCTGGAAATACACAAAGCGATGCCACTACTCCAATGTATGCTACTGCTGTTGGACTTGTGTTAAACAGTTTGGAAAACAAAAAGAAAGAAGGAGAATATACGTTGGGAGAAGAGAAAATAGTAGCCGAAAATGAAGAAACAACCGCTCAGAATGAACAAGTTGCTGTGGAGAAAAAACCTGCCAAACCCAAAAAAGGATTTTTTGAAGGATGGGCAGAACGGTTTAAGAAATTTTTAGATGATGCAGAATAATCACAACAAATAGAAATAAAAAACAACAAAATAAACCTCACATACAAACAATAGATTATGAACCAAAAAGCAGAATTTGACAATATCGCGTTCGATTTACCAAAAAACCAGTCCAATGTGATTAAGGTAATTGGAGTTGGAGGTGGCGGAAGCAATGCCATTAATCACATGTTCCGTCAAGGAATTAAAGGAGTAGATTTTGTTATTTGCAATACCGATGCACAATCGTTAGAAAACAGTCCGGTGCCTAATAAAATTCAACTGGGAGTTTCCTTAACCGAAGGACTGGGAGCCGGAGCCAATCCTCAAATTGGAGAACAAGCTGCTGTTGAAAGTTTAGAAGAAATTAAAAGTATGCTAACTACCAATACCAAAATGGTATTTATTACAGCCGGAATGGGAGGCGGAACCGGAACCGGAGCTGCGCCCATTATTGCCAAGATAGCAAAAGAGCTGGATATATTAACTGTAGGAATTGTTACCATTCCGTTTCAATTTGAAGGTAAAATGCGTAATGAGCAAGCCCAAATTGGGGTAGAAAACCTTCGTAACAATGTAGATTCTCTTATAGTTATAAATAATAATAAATTACGTGAGGTTTATGGTAATTTAGGTTTTAAAGCTGGATTTTCAAAAGCCGATGAAGTTTTAGCAACAGCAGCAAGAGGAATAGCCGAAGTAATAACCCACCACTATACTCAAAATATTGACCTTCGTGATGCCAAAACCGTATTGGCAAACAGCGGGACAGCCATTATGGGTAGTGCTTCTGCCGGAGGTGCCAATCGTGCACACGAAGCCATAAGCAAAGCACTGGACTCTCCGTTGTTAAACGATAATAAAATAAAAGGAGCTAAAAATGTATTGTTGCTTATCGTGTCCGGAACTGAAGAAATAACAATAGATGAGATTGGCGAAATAAGTGATTACATTCAAACAGAAGCCGGTAATAATGCAAACATTATTATGGGAATTGGTGACGATGATGCGCTAGAAGAAAATATTGCCATTACCGTAATTGCAACCGGATTTAACTCAGAACAACAACACGAAATCGTTAACACCGAAGCTAAAAAAATAATCCATATACTGGAAAATGATCAACCTGCGCAACAAGAACTCTCGCCAACTCCCACGGCAACCCCAATTGAGCTTCCTAATTTAAAGACCGAAGAATCCAAAAAAACGAGTATTGAAGAGCCTCAAGAGGTTATTAGACATACGCTATTTGATGACGAACAATGGATAGAAACAAAAAGAAACGAACCTTTTACCGGTTATATTGAAACATCAGATTTAATTAAAAATTTAGATGTTACCTATGAGGAAGTAAATATTACCCATATGGCTGAGTTTAAACAAATTAATATTAATGAAATAGATGTAAATGATTTTGAAATAATTGAAGCCACAAATGAAGATGATACCAGTATCGTAAAAACTGCAGTTGAAGAAGAAGACAAGAAACCAAAAGAAGAACCTATTTTAATGTTTGATTTGTCCATTTCTGAAGAAGAAACCAAAGAAATTCTCAATGAAGAAGTAAATGAAGAACCAAAGCTTGTGCAACAGTTAAATATTGAAGAGATAGAGGTTAAAAGCCCAATTGAAGTAGTACCCATAACCGAAATTTCAGACGAAGGTATTAAGCGTTACAGCTTAGACGATTATCAAGAAACAGAAGATTTTCTTACCCAAGCAAAACCTAATGATAAGGTTGCCGAAGAACCGGAAGAGCTTCAGTTTACAACCAAAACAATTGAAAAGGAAGAAGAAACCACAAAAGAGGAAGAAGACCCTTTAAATACGCCCATTTCAAAAATTTTAAGAAACCGAACCGATGAGCGCAAACGAAAATTAAAAGAGTTTAACTATAAATTTAGAAATAGCACTTCAAAACTAGATGAATTGGAAAAGCAACCGGCTTACAAAAGAATGGGGATTGAATTAGAAGAAAATAAAGAAGAAGATATCACGCTATCACGCACATCTGTAAATGAAGAAGATGATACCATTGAGTTTCGTTCAAATAATTCGTTCTTACACGATAATGTAGATTAAAAAAAGCGGTATATTTGCATTCCAAAATTAAGAAAGGATGAGTTTACAAAAACAATTAATGGATGCGATGAAAACAGCTATGAAGGCTAAAGACAGTTTGGCGCTTCAAGCATTGCGTGCCATAAAATCTGAATTATTGTTGGCTAAAACCAGTGGTAGCGGAGAAGAGTTGTCGGAAAATGATGAGATAAAAATCCTTCAAAAATTAGTAAAACAACGCAAAGAAAGTGCAAAGATTTTTAACGAGCAAGGAAGAGAAGATTTAGCAAAACCCGAGTTAGAACAAGCAGAAGTTATAGCAAAATTTTTACCCGAACAACTCTCTGAAGATGAAATTGAAAAAGTTGTAGCAGAAGTAATAGCGCAAACAGGAGCTGTAAGTATGAAAGATATGGGAAAAGTAATGGGCTTGGTAAATGCAAAATTAGCCGGAAGAGCAGATGGCAAAACCATTTCTACTCTTGTAAAACAAAAATTAATGGTATAAACAAAATAATAGGCCCCGTAGTTCAACTGAATAGAATATCAGATTTCGGCTCTGAGGGTTGCAGGTTTGAATCCTGCCGGGGTCACAAAGTATATTAGCAATGTGTTAGTTATAAGCACATTGCTATTTTTTTTGATAAATAGTAGTCCGTATTTAGCCCGAAAAAAACAATTTTTATCATTATTTCATCTATGTATTAGTCCCCTAAAAAGTCGGACAAGATTCTATTTAAAAATTTAGTATAATTTTGTCCTATATGAAAACAAAAAGAACCTTTACAATTGAAGAAAAACTCCAAATCGGTAATGTCCTAAACCGGCACTTTTAGAAAATGACTGAAATTAAACATTGATTATCAACTAATTATAAAATGAATAAGTCTCTTAATGGAGCCTTATTCTATTTCTTTGAAATATTAAAATTCGTTAGGAACTGTAAAAACTAGGTTTCTTTACGCCTTATGTCCTAAATTGGCGCTTAAAAAACTATGAATTGTACGAAGTGTAAT
>WFXA01000252.1 GCA_015490835.1 Flavobacteriaceae bacterium
ATATTTCTGAATATGTTCTTTACTTACATGAGTTGGTATTGTTCTTAACCAAGATTTTACTTGATGAATAATTATTTGTAACTTTTTAAAGTTTTTACCATTATCACTTTTAATTTGTGTAATATCATAGGTGGCTTTCAGAGGTTCATAGCCACGCCATTTATCTGTAAATATTTTTGCAGTAGTATTGATATGTTCTTCAAAAATAGGGATTAATGATTTTGCAGAATAATCATCAATAGACTTAATATATACACGTTTTACTTGGTGCTTACCTGTTAGTTCCACCGAAATAACTGCCTTTTTCTTTTTACTATCGTAGCTTCTTCCTTGCTTACCACTCTCTTGTCCACCAACGGTAAATTCATCTACATAAACTAATTCTGATAAGGGATATTTTTTGCTACTTTCCATAGCCTTGCGTATTTTTTGCATAAAAAACCAAGTAGAAGTTTGACTTACTCCGTATCGTTGACCTAACTGAACACTTGATAAACTCTTGCTACTTGTAGTCATTTCAAAAACCATACAGAAGGCTTTTTGTAACCCAAACTTAACTTTATGAAAAAGTGTATTTGCTGTAGCACTTTCTACATGATTACAAGTATAACAATGGTATTTATACCCTTTTTTCATACAACCCTTTGTGCCTTGGCATTTTGAACATTTAAAACCGTCTTGCCATTTATATTTAGCCAAATATGCTTTACAAGCATCATCATTTGGAAGTTCTTTTACAAAGTTTAGTATATTCTTACCTCTAAATTGTTCCATAAGTATTAATTTTAAAGGCGCAATATACAGCATTTAAATTAATAAGTCATTTTTTTTAATTTTACATTTAAACTTTTACATTTTACATTCCATTACTCCCATTCTTTACTTGTTCGATATACTACTCCTTTAAACAAAGCTACTAAATCGTTTCCTTTTTTTACTTCTACTATGTGAAAGCCAAGTTTGTTCCCGGTTTTTTCGATGATGGACTCGGCAGTAATATAATCGCCTTCTTCCAATGCTTCGATATGATTGATGGAAGTCTCGACAGAAACGGCAAACTTTCCAAAAGTATTGGCAGCAAAACCAAATGCGGTATCGGCAAGTGAATAGGTAATTCCACCGTGTGCGTAATTCATACTGTTGAGCATTTCTTTACGTATGGTCATTCCTACTTTGCACTTTCCTTTACTGACTTCTAAAATTTCGATTCCAAGCCATTGGCTAAACGGGTCGAGGGAGAGCATTTTTTTAGGGATGAGGTGTGAGTTCATTAGTTGGTGAGTTTGTGAGTTGGTGAGTTTGTGAGTTGGTGAGTTTGTGAGTTGGTGAGTTCATTAGTTGGTGAGTTATTTTTTTAAATTCTTCTTTAGATAGTTCTTATAAGAAGTAATCATTTTAGATAATTCTGTAATTAATTCTCTATTCTTTTCATCCATTTCAACGGTTATAAAATTTCTTAACCTAGCTTTTGTACTACAGACTACACATTCATGAGCGCTATCCCAAGCAATTTGAAGATACCTGTTAAAATTAGCCCTTGAACTTGAAGAACCTTCGGCAATATTTAATGCTATAGAATCGGCAGCACGTATAAATTGCGATGCCAATCTAAAGGTTTCTTCTTTCGGGAAAGTTTTAATTTGTGCATCTACCAATTCTCCATACTCTATTGCTTTTTGGTAAATCTTCAAGTCCTCAAATTTAAAATAATAGTTACTCTTATTCATTTTAACTAAATCTATTACAACCTTATCAACTAAAAAACTTATGACCTTCCCTTTTCATCTTTCTTAGCAACGGACTACATCGATAACGGTCTTCATGGTATTCGTTATAAAGATTATCAATTTTTTCGACACACCAATCGATACCTTTTTCGTTCGCCCAAGCGAGTAATCCTTTCGGGTAATTTACACCTTTGGTCATCGCGTTGTCAATATCTTTTGCACTGGCAATATTCCAAAAAAGAGCATCTGCTGCTTCGTTGATGAGCATAACGAGGATTCTGTTGAAGATTATTGCTTTTAACTTATCATCTTGAGATTCCTTTGCTTTGCTCGGAAAGACATCCTTATTGTCATAGGTATAATAACCTTTACCTGTTTTTCTTCCTAAGTACCCGGCTTCAGCGAGGCGTTTTTGAGTAAATGAAGGTTTATAACGCGGGTCTTGGTAAAAGGCATTGTAAACGGTTTCGGTAACGGTATAATTTACATCGTTTCCAATAAAATCCATCAGTTCGAAAGGTCCCATTCTAAATCCGCCCAATTCTTTCATCGCTTTATCAATGGTTGCAAAATCGGCAATTCCTTCTTCATAAATCCGCAATGCTTCGCCATAAAAAGGTCGTGCCACACGATTGACAATAAAACCTGGTGTGTCTTTGGCAACCGCAACGGTTTTTCCCCAATCGGTAATGGTTTTTACTACTTTATCTGTTATTTTTTCGGAAGTTTGAATGGCAGGTATTACTTCTACTAATCGCATTAACGGAGCCGGATTAAAAAAGTGAATACCAATACAACGCTCCGGTTTTTGTAAAGCCGAAGCAATAGAAGCTATCGACAAACTCGACGTATTGGAAGCTAGGATACAACTGTCTGAAACCAAACTTTCTAATTCTTTAAAAACGGTTTGTTTTATTTGAAGGTTTTCAACAATGGCTTCGATTACCAAATCTGAATCTGCCAATTCTTTTAAGGAATTTACATAACTAATGTTGTTTTGAATCCGGCTTTTTTCTACTTTATCGATGCGTCTTTTTTCGATTAAACGATTTAATATTTTATCGAGTTTGGCTTTTGCTTTTTCTAAAGCTTCCGGCTGGGTATCGTATAATTTTACTTGGCATCCGGCGGTTGCTGCAACTTGTGCAATGCCACTGCCCATTGTGCCGCTTCCTATTATTGCTGTTTTCATATTAAATGTAAAATGTAAAACTGAAAAATGTAAAAGTAAAAAAACTACTAAACGTAATTATGTATTTTTATTTTTTTATTTAAAATAATACTCAATTACAAGTAACAGAATAGGTTGATTTTCTAATTTTAATATCATAAAAATCAAAATTATTGTTATTAAGACTAAAACTGTAAACCATAGACCAAATCTAACAAATAAAAATTTGTTATTGTTTATTTTTTTTTGAATTGAAGTGTTTTTTTTCATGATTATAAGCCTATTCTTAACCCGAAAAATTCACGGAATTTTTAAACGACTAAGTACTGCCGACAAATTTGTGTATTTTGAAAACACCCAAATTTGGGGCATTTCTAAGTCGGGGTTTCCCGCATTTTCCCCTTTGTACATAGCAGATTCATATAATTCACTTCGTTTTTATATGAATAATGCGGGTTAAGCAACTCGGTCCGCAATCCATCTCGTCTAGCTGAAAATAAAAAGGAAAATGAGTTGTCATATTTTATTAATGACCGGAACGTCTTTTCTCGTCTTCAATTATGGGTTCTATTAATGTATCGTCTATCTCTTTACCGGAACTAAAGTTGTATGAAAAATTGATATAAACTCCTCTCGAATTTAATACCGAACGAGTTACACTATAAATGTTATTTATTCTTCTTAAATAATTATTTCTTTGTGTTTTAAACAGATCGGTTATTGATAAGTTAAAACGAAACTTATCTTTAATAAAAGGCATGGATAATATAAAGTTTGATGTAAAAACAGCATCATTTGTAGTATTTAAATACTTATTTTTAGCTACGTAGTTAAAACCTAAATTGATATATATATTACGAGGCAGGTAAAAGGTATGACTCGAATCAAAGGTACTATAAAACGACTCAAAATCTTCATTTAAAAACAAGGGCGAAAAATAATTGGTATATTTAAAATTAACTTTATTATTAGATTCCCACCAATCGAAAAACTTAACAGGAATACTTAAATACACAAGTGCATAGTGAAAATAGCCGGAATTTACAGGTTGTGAAAAGGTAATTCCCGTATTGTCATTAAATATTGAATTTAAAATAATAACATTTTCTCTATAATCGTATCTCAGTATAGCAGTGTATTTGTTTTTATAAGTATAACCCGTTTGAAAACGATATATGTCAACAGGTGTTAAATTTTCATTTCCTGACGATTGTAATATTGCGTTACTCACCTGTAAGCTCGGATTAAATTGATAGTAAGAAGGTCTTTCTATTCTTTTTGAAAAATAAAAATACGTGCGGTTTTTTTTATTAATATTATACACATAATAGAGCGTAGGCAGAATATTAAAATTATCAGTTTTTTTATCGAAACGGTTATTGTTTCCGAATGTGTTAAAATTGTATTCGTTTCTTAAACCCAAAGTTAAGGTTGATTTTTTAAATTTATATCTGTAGCTTACATAAGCAGAGAGTATGTTTTCGTTGTAGTTAAATACATTCGACAGCGTTTGAGTGGTTGTTTTGTTAATAAAAAAATAATCTTCATCTATATTACCGAACGAATATTTTGCTCCTGCTTTAAAATTGGTACCGTTAGCATAGTTCTTGTTCCAATCTATTTGAAGACCAAAAATGTTATGTAAGGTGTTATAGGACTGATTTGTTAAATTTTCTTCCACAAAAACAGTATTTGCATAAAACTGTTGCTTTTGTGCGTAAGGATTTTTAAAATTATCTGAGACATAATCGCTACTAACTCTAAAATATGAGTTTAAACTGTCTAAGGCTTTGTTGTATTGCAAAGAGACGGTATGTACTTTATTAAGATGGTCTAATTTTGTATCGCCTACAATTAATGAATCAATCGCTTCAGGAGTATTGATTTGCGTAGCGGATAGTATATTAAAATCCTTGTCGTTGTCCTCTGTAAAGTCGTACAAAACGCTAATCGTATTTAAAGAGTCTATCTTATAATCTAAACCTACAGTTGCAACTCTTTCTTGTCGTTTAAACTCTCTTGACTTATTGGTATCATAAAAAAAGGCATCTCCGGTTATTTGGTTTTCTTCTTCGGTAAATTTTATTTTTTTGTCCGATTTATAAACATTTGCATATAATCTTATTTTTGATTTATTGTAATAAATACTAAAATCATTATTTAACCCGAAAAAGTCGTTATATACCAACCCACTGCTAAGGGTTCCCATAGTGCCAACATCATCGACAGTATTAATCTTTATGACACCCGATATTTTGGTGTCATAAGACGCATCTACTCGGTCTATTATTTCGATGTTTTTTACCGTTTTGGGTTTAATACTTTGTAAGAAAACAGGTATTTGACTTGGCTTTAATTTTAATTGTACTCCGTTAAAAATAATGCCAATATTTTTGTTTCCGACGATTTCAATACCATTTACCATAGATATGTTTGGTGAAAGAGACAGGATTTCCGACATGCTATTAAAATCAGATAATTTAGTGCCGGCAACATTTAATTTGATACCTTCATCTGTCTGTTTTAAAATTTTCTTTTTTGCCTTTACTATTACTTCGTCGAGTTGTTTTACATCTTCTTCTAAGATAAATTTTAAGTTTAGATTATCGTTGATTTTTAATTGCTTTGTTTGGTCTTTATAGTTTAATGAAACTATTTGAATGTCATAGTCGTTAGCCACCACATTTTTTATAATAAATTTACCATGTTTATCGGTTATGGCATAATATTTTACTTTACTCAGGCTATCGTTATGTTTTATTAACTTAACAACAACTGACTCTAAAGGCTTTTTTTCTTTGTTTATTATTAACCCTTCTACCGTATAACTGTTTTGGCAATAAACAGTAAGAGTAAAGAACAGTAAAAAAAAGCATGATGCATATTTAATCATGATGAATTGAGTATATTAATTTAGGTGCTGGTTCAGCCCCCTATTAATCGGACTTTAACATTTTAAGTTTTCAAAGTTAGTGATTTTTAATTTTATATTTGTGGTGCGAGGAGCAACCGACGGTGATTTTTTATAGCGTAAGTTGCTTTGAGGGCTTGGTACCATTGCTCTCTTTTTTAGTTTTATTTAAAGTATTGTCTGTTTCATTTCTTATTTTTTGTTTTTCATCAGTTTACGATAACTAGCCTAAAGCGGTTGGCTTTAACTGTAAATACTCGTTCTAATTAGCACATAACTAAAAAATTGTTTCAAAAAGTATTAATAATATTCTGTAAATTATTTTTTTGTAATATTTATTATCCCACTAATTAACAAATTTTTGACTTACACCAACTCAATTTAAGGACTCTCGGTTTACACCTACATAATATTTATTGAAATTAATCTTGAGCAAGTACAATTA
>WFXA01000253.1 GCA_015490835.1 Flavobacteriaceae bacterium
ACACGTGGCGTAGCAAATGGCAACAAAATATAACGCTCATTGCGTCCGGATTTTTCCTTCGGAAAAATACGCCCGCAAGTCGAAGTTTCGGTTTTTTTTGCTATCTTAGTGCCGAACAAACGCAACGAGAAGCGTTATACAAGACCGTTAGGCATAAGTAAAACTTAAAACACAAAATATGGGATTAGATTTAATTACACAAAGAAATTGCGAAGTAAAAGAAAAAGTTTCACAAAATGAACTTCTAAACTTAATTAAAGAAAGAAATCGAGCACAGCAAATCCTTAAAATGGTTTTGAATTCTGGCAAAAGTAAAGAAGAAGCATTAGATACAGAATTTACTCAAAGATTACAGACACAGGACGGAATAAGAGATGTGAAAGTAAAAGTATCATCTTTGCTCGAAAAGACTTCAATTCTTGATAGTTTAGGAGAGTTTTGCAAAGATTGTATTATTTCAAAAAACCGACCCTTTGGTTGTATCGAATATATTTCGTATCCAATCTCTTTGAAATGTGAAAAATGGTTAGCATCAATGGCATCTGTCGCTTATAAGAAAGGACAACCTTATTCAATGTCAATAGAATTTATACTTGACCAAAAAATTGACGGTGCAAGAATAAAACAAATGAGAATGCAAGGACAAACTTTTTTTGAAAGTAACAAACCTATTGATATTATATTAAGCAAAGGTTTATTCTCTAAAAAAAAGATAGATACAAACCAGTTACTTGATATTACATTTTTACAAGGACTGATGCAAACAACTCATATTAATTACTTACTTATGATGTTCGGAAGTATAGTCACAGATAGTGAAGAACCAAAGGATAAACCGTTTAAGTTTAATGAAAAAGAAAAAAAATATGTCTATTTAGACTTAAATCTGCCGCCTGATTATGACAAAAGTATTTTTGAATTTTATAATTACTTTCAACATTTATTTTTAGCAGTTATAAATGGACACGATGTATTAATGGATTAACATAACCTATGCCTAACAATGCATATAAGTCATTGTGCAAGTGGTGGTTAACTAAAATGTAAAGCATATTAATAAACGGCATCATAAATTGAAAATTTTGAGCAATAAAATGCACAACGCCTCATATGCGGGACGTTACCCACCATTAAAAAAAACCAACCGCACATTTTACACATTTATTTTTTTGCCTACACACAAGTCCAACGCTAAAAAATAAAAGAGTAAAATTGACCCACCGCAAATAAATGGAACTTAAATTGAATTATTAAATATTAGTTCGTATATTTGCGAACTCGTAGTTTAACGAATTATACAAATTATGAACTCTGATAAAATATTATTCAAATTACACGCAGAAGTCTGTAATTCAATGGGACATCCTATCAGACTTGAAACAGTCTTTCATTTAAAAGATGCGGAATTATCATTTAGTGAAATAGCAGAAGCAATTGGCGTAGGAAAATCAACGCTTGCAAGACATTTATCATTAATGGTAAGCAATGGAATTATTTTACAACGAAAAGAAGGTGTAAATGTTTACTACAAAATTGCTTCACCAAAAATCACTACGGCTTGTGCATTGATGAAAGAAGTATTAATTGAACGATTAAAAAGTAACATAGACATTATTCCCAATGTCGATTAAAACAAATATATTATGAAAGATTTTATGAAAGAAGTAATGGAAAAAATGATGTCAGGAATGATGAAACCTGAAGATATGCCACAAATGATGGACAAAATGATGGACAAAATGTTCTCAGAAATGACAGCAGAAGACAGAATGCAATTTGTAAGTAATATGATGCCCAAATGTATGGGAATGATATTCGCAGAAATTGATAATGAGGCAAAAACAAAACTTGCCAAGGAAATGATGGAGAAAATGATTGCAACTCTCGAAAATATAACAAAAGAAAATAAATAATTATGTGGACAGAACATTGGATGGGTGGAATGTGGATTTTTCCATTCATTATGATAATCGTAATGCTTATTGTTGTGTATATGATATTTGGCAGAGGTAATTTTAGACCACCTTGTAGTCATCATAGCCAAAATAATTATCCAAATGAGCAAAAAGAAACACCTCTTGACATCTTAAAAAAAAGATATGCAAATGGAGAAATTAGTAAAGAGGAATTTGAAAAAATTAAAAAGGACATTATATGAATGGAGAAAGCTGTAATATTAGTGACAAAGGTAAAAGTTGTTGCTCGCCACAAGTGGAAAATGAAAATGTAAACCTTAAAGAACATTGGGATAATGCTTATTTAAATAGTTCAGAAAATAAATTAGGTTGGTACGAAACAGACCTCACACCTACAATAAAACTAATTTCTAAGACAGGACTACCCAAATCAGCTCGAATATTAAATGTAGGTGCTGGAAGTACTACACTTGTTGATGAACTTTTAAACTTTGGTCACTCAAATTTAATCGCGTCTGATTTGAGTAAGGTCGCATTAAAAAACTTGGAAGATAGATTAAGCACTAAAAAAGTTGAATTTATTGTTGATGATTTAATTAATCCAACAATTTTGAAAAATATTGAGCCTGTTGATTTGTGGATTGATAGGGCGGTTCTTCATTTTTTTAATGAGAAAAAAGAGCAAGACACTTATTTTGATTTACTGAAAAACAAAGTAAAAAGTAATGGTTTTGTTTTGTTGGCAGAATATAATCTAAATGGAGCAACAGTTTGTGCAGGACTTCCTGTACACAGATACAGTAAAGAAATGCTTATTGAAAAACTTGGAACAGACTTTAAATTAATCGACAGTTTTGATTATATCTACATTATGCCGTCTGGAGCTGAACGCCCATATATTTATACATTGTTTCAAAAAAGATAATATGAGCATATCTGGAAAATACAACCAATTTCACGCATCTGTTTATGAGGATAATACGGTTTTAGACAAAAAAACAAAGCACTTAATTTGTCTTGCAGCTTCTTTAGCTTCGGGTTGCGGATTTTGTTCAAAATACGCTTTGTCAGTTTTACAGGAATTAGATATTTCTGCAACAGAATTAGAAGAACTTAGAGCAATTGTAATGACTGTTACTGCTACAAAAATAAAAGCAGCTTTGGCTCAAACAGAAGATGATTTAAAAGATGATAGTAACCCAATGTGTTGTGTGATATGAAAAAAATTAAAACCATAATGACAATTATTCTGGTAAGTATTATTGCTATTTCGTGTAATTCAGAGAATAAAAACAATGCTGACAAAAAGGAAGATGTGGAAACGGCTAAATCCACTATTGAACTGGCAGAACAGATTAAACCAACTGATATTTGTATGTTCTACAATGTAATATTAGATGCACCAAGCGAATATCCTGTAATACTAGAAGGAAAAACCTATTACGGTTGTTGCGATTATTCTTCTTTACAATTAAGAACCGACAGCACAACACGGTTTTCAATTGACCCGTTTTCTGGTGAAAAAGTTGATAAAGTAGGAGCACTTATTTTTCCTGACCCTAACATAGATAACGGAGTACAATACTTTAAAACAAAAAACAATTATTTACAATATATAAAGAAGTTAAATAAATGAAAATTGGGAAAAAAATAAATCAGAATCAAAAAGGTAAAATAGGTTACGGTTCCGTCAAAAAAGTTTTATTTATACTATTACTGTTAGTATCATATAATGCCTTAAGCTGGGGTTTGACAGCTCATAGGATTATAGGAGAAATTGCACAAAATCACATTTCAAAAAAAGCTAAGAAAAACCTTAAAAGAGTTTTTGGACAAGAATCTTTGGCTTTTAATGCAAATTGGATGGATTTAATGAAATCTAATCCTGACTACTCTTATATGTGGTCTTGGCATTATTGTACCATCCCAGATGATAAAACATATGAACAAATAGGCACACCTCCTGAAAAAGACATCATTTGGGCGCTAAATAATACAATGGGTCAGCTTAAGTCAGATACTTTAAATATAGATGAAGAGAGATTTGCTTTACGATTACTAATTCATTTAGTAGGCGATATTCATCAACCATTGCACGTTGGTAATGGTAAAGACAAAGGAGGGAATGACGTAAAGGTTCTATTTTTTGGAAAAAAATCTAATCTCCATAGAGTGTGGGATTCAGAAATGATTGATTATCAGAAATTAAGTTTTACAGAGTGGACTCGTATGTTAGATAATTATGAAAAGAAGGAAATAAAAAAGCTCCAGAGCTCTACTGTATTAACTTGGGCAAATGAATCAAAAATGTTACGCGCCTCTGTTTATGATATTAAAGGAAAAGACATATCCTATCGTTATATATATGAACATAAATATCAGGTTCAAATCAGGTTAAAAGAAGCAGGAATTAGGCTTGCTGGAATTTTGAATGAAATCTATAAATAGTTATAGTAGTAATTATTAATAACAGAATCAAAACAAATATCTTCTATGTTGTAAGGATTAAGAAAAAAGAACAGACTTCTCAAATTTAAAATTATGGATAATAAAGTAAAAACAAATAAAAAATGGCTTGGAGCAGGAATATTAGCCGCACTTGCTGCTTCATTATGTTGTATCACTCCAATTTTGGCTATTCTCGGTGGTTTAGGCGGAGTTGCTTCTGCATTTTCTTGGTTAGAGCCTTTTAGACCATATTTAATCGGGTTGACAATTATTGTTCTTGGAATTGCTTGGTACAAAACCTTAAAGCCAAAAAATACAGAGGTAGATTGTGATTGCGAAGGTGAAACCAAAAACAATTTTATCAATTCAAAAGCATTTTTAGCAATTATCACTGTTGTTTCAGGGCTACTTTTAGCTTTCCCTTATTACTCAGGAATTTTTGTTCCTAAGCAAGAGAGTAAAGAAGTATTGATTGTGAATGAGAAAAATTTAGTAAAAATGAAATTCACCATTAACGATATGACGTGTTCAGCTTGTGAAGGACATATAAATCACAACATTTCAGAACTTGACGGGGTATTAAATGTAGAGACATCATATAAGCAAAAAGAAAGTGTAGTCCTCTTTGACACTACCAAAACGAAAATTAAAGATATTGAAAAAGCTGTTGATGAAACAGGATATACAGTTTCTGAATATAAAAAAGAGGAATAAATCCCGCCCTTAAAGCCATACACATTGGCAAGTCGCTCAAAGCCCTACCACACAAGCCAAAACTTGCCAAAGAGTATGTCTTTTCCAACGCTAAAAAGAAGAAGAACGGTGGGTAACAATGTATAAAAATAATAGCGGTTTTAGTGCTAAATTCAAAGGTCATATCTTTGTACAAAGTTTAGTAATAAATTGAAAGTTAAGTGCTTTAAATCCGCTACTATTCTTATACTAACCGTTGTGCGTAAGTTTGAAGAAAATTACAACAATTTATTATACATTTGTCTAACATTTTTAATCATAAACAATTATCAATATGAAAACCAATTCTAAACTCATTGCAATCTTTCTTAGTCTATTAATTTTTAGCACCTCCTGTACTCAATATGACGATGCAGCCGAACTTTCAGAAACAACCAGTGATTTAAAATCCACAACACAAATGTTGTCAGGTCAAAAAATGTTTACTGGTCTTTTCTTTTTGCAAAATTCAATTGCAGATGATTTGACTTTTCTTAAACCGATTAAAGAAAACTTAAAAAACCAAAAAGTAACCAAACAAGGTTCTAAACAAAATGCAATGTTCTACTTAAGTAATTTTTCAAAAGAAACCGTATCTTTCATAAACAAAAAATATCCTGGTTTTTTTGAAGAGTTTAAAAAAACTTTACAATCGGGCAATTTATACTCTATTGAGAAAATAATGAATAAATCTGTCAAAATTATTGAACAAGCCGGTTTGAGTTCAAAAATGTTTCCAAAAGAGTTTGCTATATCGAGAGC
>WFXA01000254.1 GCA_015490835.1 Flavobacteriaceae bacterium
GTTATTGTTCCTAATAAAATTGAAACTATTAGAAACGTATAAAATTTTATAAATCGATTTTCTTTTTTATAAACATTGTTAAAATAAGAAAATATGATTCTAATTTATTTTTTTATAGAATTTTATTATTGAAATAAGATGGTTTTAAAACAGAATAAAGAATGATTGTTTACAAACTAAAGGCAGACGTTGGTTGTTAATAAAAACAGCGTTAAATAGCTTTATTTTGGCTTTTTTGCGTTTTAAAACAATAAATTAGTGAAGAATATTCTTTTGTGCTCAACGCTTTAAGGTTAGAAAGCAATCCAATATAAAATGCTTTTATAAAATTTGATTTTCCGGTTTTATATTTTTCAGAAAGTAGGCTAACGTAAAACGAATCGAATATCATAGGTTGGGTTGCTATATGCATCCAACCTGAAGAAAATAATTTACTCATTGAAATTTTTGAAAAATGCCAAAGATGTCTAGGCACATCATATGCTGCCCAAAATTCTTGATAAAACTGTGCATCAAACGATTTGTAATTAGGAACAGCAACTAATACAATTCCGTTTGGTTTTAAAAGAGTGTCTATTTTTGTTATCGTTTTCTCTAAATTAGGTATGTGTTCTAACACATGCCAGAGCGTAATAACGTCAAATTGTTGGTTTGATAATTCGTCTAAGGATACTTTTAATTGAAATCCTTTGGCTTGTGCTTTCTTTCTTGCGTTTGTGTTGGGTTCTATTCCTTGTACCGTCCATCCTCTTTTTTTTGCCGCTTGTAGAAACGCTCCTGTTCCTGCTCCAATATCCAACAGCGAACCCACTCCTTTATTGAGTCGGGTAATTTGTATTACTTTTTTAGCAAGCATTCTTCTTTTAACGGTTTGGTATAAAAAAGGAATAAACCCTTTTTTTGAATCGGTGTGCGAAATATAGTCTGAGCTTTGGTAGTAATCGTTTACGTTTTCAGGTTGGGGAAAAGTATAATATCTTTGTTTTTCAAAATCAAATTTTAATTCAAATTCTTCTCTAGTAACTAAAAAATCGGTAACTGTTTTTGGAACTATGATTTTGGTTTGCTTCAAAACGATGAGGGGTTTATAAGTCGTCTATAGTTTTTTTAATTTCTTTTTTTCTTCAGATCGCTCGCCTTTCCAGAAAAGTTTTTTTCCGAATTTACGTAAATGTTTTGCGTATTCTGAAGCTGTGTTTAGTTGTCCTTTCTTTTTAGTTGCCATTGTTTTTTTATTAAGTTCCACGTGGAACATTTGCTAATTACCTACCCATATAAACCAACAAAACCGAAATATCATTTGGCGACACACCACTTATTCTGGAGGCTTGGCTAACCGTTACGGGTTGTATTTCCGTTAGCTTTTCTCGCGCTTCGTACGACAAGGATTTAAGTTTTGAATAATCAAAGTTTTTAGGAATTTTTATCCCTTCCAGTCTATTAAGTTTATCCGCATTATTTTTTTCTTTGGCAATATATCCCGAATATTTAATTTGTATTTCGGTTTGTTCCAGTACTTCTTCAGAAAGATTATTATTCAAAATATATTCCGACACAAAATCTATGCTTCGCATGTCTTTCATTGTAATATTTGGTCTTGAAAAAACTTTAAAGAGTTTGTCACTTTGTTTTACTAAAGCAGAATTTTTGTTTTCTAAGATTGGGTTTATAACCTCCGGACGTACACTGGTTTTTTTAAAGAACGCAACAAAATCTTCACTTTGTTTTTGTTTATTTTCCATTACTTTTAATCGTTCTTCGGTTGCTAAACCAATTTTATAGGATTTGTTTGTTAATCTAAAGTCTGCATTGTCTTGTCGTAACAGCGTTCTGTATTCTGCTCTAGAGGTAAACATTCTATAAGGTTCTTCGGTGCCTTTTGTTATTAAATCGTCTATCAATACGCCGATATAGGCTTCATCTCTCTTTAGAATAAACGGTTCTTTACGGTTAATTTTTAAATGTGCGTTTATACCGGCTATTAAACCTTGAGAAGCAGCTTCTTCATACCCTGTTGTCCCGTTTATTTGACCTGCAAAGAAGAGACCCGAAATAAGTTTTGTTTCTAATGTATGTTGTAATTGAGTAGGAGGGAAGTAATCGTATTCGATAGCATAACCGGGTCTAAAAAATTTTACCTTTTCAAATCCTTTTACTTTTCGTAATGCTTCAAATTGCACCTCTTCTGGTAAGGAAGTAGAAAAACCGTTAATGTAATATTCTATCGTATTCCACCCTTCAGGTTCTACAAAAAGCTGATGTCTGTTTTTATCGGCAAACCGGTTTATTTTGTCTTCAATAGAAGGACAGTAACGGGGACCCACACTTTTAATGGCTCCATTAAACATTGGGGAACGATCAAATCCCGTACGTAGTAAATCATGAACCTCTTCGCTGGTATAACTCATAAAACAATCACGTTGTTTTACAAGTGGTTTTGTAATTGGTAAATATGAAAATTTTGCGGGGTTTACATCGCCGGGTTGAACAACCATTTTAGAAAAATCCAGACTTCTCCCGTCTACTCGAGGTGGGGTGCCTGTTTTCATTCTACCGGAAACAAATCCAAGTTCTTCTAATTCTTTAGTAATACCGGTAGCGGCTTTTTCTCCGGCGCGTCCTCCTCCAAATTGTTTATCGCCAATGTGAATAATACCATTTAAAAAAGTACCGTTTGTTAGAATAACTGTCTTTGCTTTAATTGTTAAACCTAAAGATGTCTTTACGCCGACAATTTGATTGTTTTTCACTACAATTCCGGAGACCATTTCTTGATAAAAGTCTAAATTATCGGTTTGTTCAAGTAGTTCTCTCCAGGTTTGTGAAAACAACATTCTGTCGCTTTGAACCCTCGGACTCCACATAGCAGGTCCTTTAGATTTATTAAGCATTTTAAATTGTATGGCGGACATGTCACTAACAATTCCGCTGTACCCACCAAGCGCATCGATTTCTCTTACAATTTGCCCTTTTGCAATTCCTCCCATAGCAGGGTTGCAGCTCATTTGGGCTATGTTTTGTAAATTCATTGTAACTAACAATGTTTTTGAGCCTAAATTTGCGGCGGCAGCGGCGGCTTCAGAACCGGCGTGACCCGCACCAACAACGATAACATCATATTTTTCAGTAAACATAGTTGTTCTGTTCCACGTGGAACAATTGTTTTTTAAAATTAGTCTGCAAATATAGTGTAAATTACTTAAAACCAAGTAATTATAGATGTAAACTATTGTGTTTCAAGTAAATAGTATTACTTAAAAACAAAACCTCGAGATGCTAGTGCTTTGTTTTCAGCATTTCGCATAACAATTTGTTCATTTTCGGTTTTATCTTTAAATCCAATAAAATGTAACACCCCATGAATCATCACGCGGTGTAACTCATCAATAAAATGCTGCTTAAACAATTTAGCATTATCAATAACTCTTTCTATTGAAATATAAATTTCGCCACCAATAAGATTTCCTAAGCTATTGTCAAAACTAATAATATCTGTAAAGGTATCATGGTTTAGAAATTGTTGGTTAAGTTTTAGTAAATATGCGTCATCGCAAAAGATATAGGTGAGTTCACCTTCTTCTTTTTCATAAGATGTAATAATAGCGGATAGCCAGCCGGAAACTTCAATTTCGTTTTTAAGAACAAAGTTGGTTTCTGAATAAAAACTAATCATCTTTTTGTTTAAAATATTCTTGTACTTTTTGTTTATATACAGGTTGCAAAGGAAGCGCCTCTCGGTTTAAAATTTCGGTTGTGTTAAAATATTTTTTTATATCCTCAGGGGTAAGTCGCAAGGTGTTTTTATATGTTTTCTTGTTGGTTTGTGATTGCCTTTTATTTTCTTTGCCTTGTTCAAAAGCTGCCTTGTCTAATTTAAGCAACTGGTGTTTTAGGTTAAGCATTTTTTCAAGGGTTCGTTGATTAAAACCTTTGTCTAATAATTGTTGTTCAATAGCTTTCATTTCACGAAGCAATTGCCCGGCTTGACCTTTATTACCAAGTTTACCCAACCGATCCTCAAGTTGTTTTCTAAGCATTTGTTGTTGCTTGTAGATTTCAAACAGTAGACCGTTCATCTGTTCGCTATCGCCGTTACCGCCACCTTCTTTTCCATCTTTCAATCCATTTTTTCCATCCTTGCCGTCTTTTCCGTTGTTGCCTTTGCCTTCACCATCACCTTTACCCTTGCCTTCGCCACTTCCTTCACCTTTACTTCCTTTGCTTTTTCCTATTCCTTCTTCCATTTTCTTAGAAAGGCTTTCTTGCTTTTTAATAATGTCGGGGAGCTGAAACCCTTGTCCTTCTCCTTCGCCATTACCTTGTCCTTTTCCATTTCCTTTACCTTTTCCTTTGCCCATTCCCATTTGTTGTTGCATATTACCCAATATTTCACTTAAAAGTAAAGCGAGTTCATTTGCTCCGGAAACTGTGTATTGTTGTGCAGAATAGCCTTGTTGAAGACGATTATCGGCAAAACGTTCCAGTATTTTTTCTAAATTAAATTGAATGTTGGTGACCGATTCGTTAATCTTTTCGCTTAACAAGGGTTGCCTGAGCGATAACGCAAATAAGCTGTCGTCTATGTGTTCAAAATTTTCTTTATAATTATGTTGTATCGTAAGTTTTTTTCCGAAAACAGGGTTACCATAATCTAATTTTTTAAACTCCTTCATTAAATCTTCTTGCTTAACAGAAAACACCACCAAGTTATCTAATATTTGTCTGAGCATCTCTGCGTCTTCCTCTATAGAATCCATTTGCATTGCTTGCATTTGCATTGCCATTTGTTGGCTCATCTGTTTCATTTTTTGAGCTGCTTTTTTTTGGTTTTTCTTAGCGTCTTGTTGTTTTTGGTTTTCTAAATTTTCACTTGCCTTTTGTTGTTCTTGTTTAACTTCTTCCTCAGTTTTGGGGTCTTGCGGAATATCCATCGGTTCTTTTAACTCTTTGTTGTCTTTTTGAAGTTGGTTCATTTCTTTTTGAAAATCTTCAAATCGCTTGTTAAGTTCGTCTTGTTTTTCTTTGGTGTTATTTTGAAGTTCTTCCGAAAGTTTTTCTTGATCTTCAGCCATCTTAAATAAATCTTCTGCTAATTTTTCGGCTTTTTTCTCTACATAGTATCGTTTTGTAAGCTCAACAAGCTGTTCCAAGTTTTTTTCTTGATTTTTATTGTTTTTTGAGAGTTTTTCAAGTTTTTCCGAAAGTTCTTCGCGTTGTATTTTATCTTGTAGCTTTTCTAACTCTTCAAGTAACTTTTCGTTTTCTTTTAACTTTTCTTCCGTTTCTTCAAGCCGATTTTGAAGCTCCTCTTTTGCCGGGTCTTCTTCGTTGGGCTGAAACTCTTCCAATTGTTCTTTTAACTCGTTGGAAAAACGTTTCATAAGTTCTTCTTGTTGTTTTTGCCTTTGTAAAAAGTTTTCCAGTTTCTTTTTATCATTCCAGTTCAACTGATTTTTTTCTTTATTTAATTTAGATAATTCTTCAAGGGTTTTATCTTGATTTTTTAGTTTATCTAAGGTTTTATCAAGTCCTTTAATAGTTTCTTCTTGTTTGTTGAGTTGTTGCTCTTTTCTTTCTTCATCGGTTAATTTTCTGTACGAAAACAAGGTAGATTTAACCGATTTATAACGGTTAACTGCATCGTTATCAAAAATTTGAAAATAGTATTCGTAAGAAACTCCCTTGGTTAGCTCTAATCCGTTAGGAAAGACATACGTAAACTGATCGATAGAGGTTTTGGCAACAGGTAAATCGATAGTTTTGGCGTTGTTTTCGTCTCCAACAGGATAATAAACCAAGTTAAGTTTAGAAAGACCGTAATCGTCTGAAACAGTTCCAAGGTGATAGACCTGCTCTTGCGAAACCGAATCTTTTCTTGCTTGAACCGAGATTTGAGGAAACTGGTCTTTTATAACCGAAAGTGAAAACGAAAGGTTTTCATAATCGGTTAATTGCTCGTTTGAAGTTGAAATGGTATAATCTAAATTGCGGTAAACTCTTTTTGTATAATCAAAATCACCGTTTTCTTTCGGTTGAAAAAAATAAGAGGTGTCGGATGTTTTTAAGGCAACGTTACGTGTATTTTTGGTGTTTAATTTCCATACAACACGAGTACCTTCGGGTATGATGGCGTTTCCTGTGCCGGTTTGTGTTTCGTCTTTTTTTCCGGTATAAGCAGGATAATCCAGTACCATTTGAAGCTGAACCAACGACGGGGTTTTAACAACCTCAAGCCGATACAGCTTAGAAGTTACTTTATTGGCTTGTAAGTTAAAATCAATGTTTTGTAAAGGTTGAAGAAACGTATATTCAAAAACTCCGGGGGCAATTTGTTCTAGATAATACGATTCGTTATTATAGGAAATAGATGCATCAGACGGAGCAACCTCTCCAACAGTCTTTACCCTAAGGGTGAAGGGTTTGTTTTCAATTGCTTTAAGGTTTTTGTTTTCTACCACAAACGAATATGGTGCCGGAGGCTCATAAGCTACATCATAATTAACCACACGCTCATAGCTTGAAGAAAAAATATTTTTATCGCCAAAAAATTGAAAAAGAAAATACACTATAACCGGAATGGCGGCATATTTTAAATATTTTAAATTGGTTTTAAAGTTAACAGCGCGTTTAAACGGTACGGGTTGTAGTTCCCCCGATTTTTGCTCGATGCTTGCCAACAACAATTCGCTTTGTTTTTGGTTTTGGTTTAGCTGAATAACATTAAGCAACTTATCATTAACCTGCGGAAAATGATTGCCGATGATTTTTGCGGCTTCTTCATGATTTAACCCATTTTGAAGATTAAATAACTTTAACAACGGAAAAGCAATAAACCGAACAAACAAAGCGGTTTCAACCAACACAAAAGACCAAAAAAGCAGAGTTCTTCCGGTTGGGTTTAGCCATAAAAAATACTCGATAAGCAACGTGATTAAAAAATACAACAACCCTATGGCAAAAAAAAGGATACTTCCTTTAATTAGCTCGCTGGTATAGTATTTTTTAATAAATACTTCCAGTTTTTGTTTTATGATTGTAAAACTGCTCATCTTTTCTAAAAAAACAAATATAACAATTACTCACCGATAGCAACAACATATTATAAATGTCTTAACAAATCGCTCAAAAATTAAGCCGAAACTTATCTACAAACTATTATCTTTGCCAACCAAAACTAGTAGAAAAATGCTAAAAAAAGTTCGTGTTCGTTTTGCGCCCAGCCCTACGGGTCCTTTACATATTGGCGGTGTTCGTACCGCACTCTTTAATTATTTGTTTGCAAAAAAAAACAAAGGCGACTTTGTTTTACGTATTGAAGATACCGACCAAACCCGTTATGTTGAAGGTGCCGAAGCATATATTGTAGATTCGTTAAATTGGCTTGGGTTATCTTTTGATGAATCGCCCGCTAAAGGTGGTAATTTTGGACCCTATCGCCAATCGGAAAGAAAAGAAACCTATAAACAATATGCAGATGCGTTGATTGAATCCGGAAATGCTTATTATGCTTTTGATACTCCGGATGAATTAGCCGCACTGCGCAAAGAACACGAAAGTCAAGGAAAAACCTTTATTTATAACTGGCACAATCGCGAGTCGTTAAATAACTCGCTGGTAATTAGTGAAGAAGAAACAAATAAAAAGATAACTTCGGGTGCTGCTTATACCATTCGGTTTAAAACACCAAAAGATGAAATCTTATTGTTAAACGACCTTATTCGTGGCGAAATGAAAATTGACACCAACATTTTAGACGATAAAGTTTTGTTTAAAAGCGATGGTATGCCTACCTATCATTTGGCAAATATTGTTGACGACCATTTAATGAAAATTTCGCACGTTATTCGTGGAGAAGAGTGGTTGCCTTCGTTGGCATTACACGTTTTGTTATATCGTGCTTTGGGATGGGAAGCGCCACAATTTGCGCATTTGCCGCTTATTATGAAGCCCATGGGAAAAGGAAAATTAAGCAAGCGCGACGGAGATAAAATGGGGTTTCCCGTTTTTCCGTTAGAATGGAAAACACCGGAAGGAACCGTTTATTCGGGTTATCGAGAAGACGGGTATTTTCCCGAAGCCGTTGTAAACATGTTGGCTCTTTTGGGTTGGAATCCCGGAACCGAACAAGAAATTTTTAGTTTAAGCCAATTAATTTCAGCGTTTGATTTAGAGCGCGTTAATAAATCGGGTGCGCGTTTTGACCCTGAAAAAACCAAATGGTTTCAGCATTATTATTTACAACAAAAAAGCGATGAAGAACTGGCGGAGTTGTTTCAAAAACATATAGAAGAACAAAAAGCAACAGAGGTGTTGTCTTATGACAAAGCACGCCTTCAAAAAATTATTGCTTTATTAAAAGAACGAGCCACTTTTGTTACCGATTTTTGGGAACAAGGCGATTTCTTTTTTATTGCTCCAAGTTCCTATGCTACAAAAGCTGCAAAAAAAGCTTTTAAAGACGACACGCCCGAAATTTTAAAACACGTTGTTGAATTGCTAACTGAAGTGGATGATTTTTCTGCCGGAAAAATTTCTGTTAGAATAAAAGATTGGATAACCACACAAGAAATGGGTTTTGGAAAAGTTATGATGCCTTTACGGCTATCTTTGGTTGGCGAAATGAAAGGTCCCGATGTGTTTGAAATTATATCGGTATTAGGGAAAGAAGAAACCGTTAACCGAATTGAAAAAGCAATTGATTTTATTAAAAATAAATAACCGCTCCTAGGATTACGGTTCCGGATTTACCGTTAAAATCTATCTCTTCATCAAACTCTTTATCGTTTAATTTGTTAAACATATTCGTAACACCATATTGGTATTGTGCTAAAAGTCTAAAGTTTTCTATCCCTAATGTAACCCCTCCTTGAATTAAGAAATTTACTTTTGAAATATCTTGAATATCTGTGGTTTTAAGTGTGTTATATCCCTCAAGAGTATAGTCTTTAAACTTATCTGACTTAAGTTTCATTTTCCCATTTATATTTAATACCGGACCCAACTCAAAACTTAAACTATTAGGTATTAACACAAGGCTTCCTAAAAAAATCACTTGTGCTGAAGATATAGTGTATTCTACTTCGCTACGGGAGTTTGGAGTTCCAATCTCACGAGCAATAATAGATATTTTATTATTAGTAAACGAAACCCCATAAACCATATCAAACTCTAAATTAAGTCTTGTACTTGCATAAAATGTTCCTCTTGTTTGAAAACCAAAAGACATCCCAAGGTTTTTTTTAGTAGTAAAATTAGATGTACTAATATCAAATATAGTAACGCCTCCATGTATTCCCAGGTGGTTATATTGAGCCGCTCTTCGTTGTGCGGTAATGGTTTGAATAAAAACAAGAGAAATAGTAACAAAAACTAGGTTTTTAAGACTCATAGAGAACAATGTTTTATTAAAGTGTGCAAAAGTAGCTTAATTTTACTACTTTTAGGCTAACGTATTAATTAATCTAAAATTATAATTATGGGATGGTTTATTTTATCTGTACCACTGCTTCTTATCTTGGTGGTTTTATTATTTTCAACTTTTTTTATTGTAAAACAGCAGACCGTTGCTGTTGTAGAGCGGTTGGGAAAATTCTCTAAAGATTACGGTCCGGGGCTTAATGTAAAGATTCCTGTTATCGATCGAGTTGCGGGACGTGTAAGTTTACGTATTCAACAATTAGATGTTATTGTTGAAACAAAGACCAAAGATGATGTGTTTGTACATCTTAAAATTTCGGTGCAATTTTTGGTACAACGAGATCATGTTTATAATGCGTTTTACAAATTGCAAAATCCGCATGAGCAAATTACCGCTTTTATTTTTGATGTGGTGAGAGCCGAAGTACCAAAAATGATACTTGATGATGTTTTTGTTAAAAAAGAAGAAATTGCCTTGGCTATTCAACGCGAACTAAAAGACGCAATGCTTAATTACGGATATGATATTATAAAAGCCCTAGTAACTGATATAGATCCGGATGCAAAAGTAAAAGTAGCAATGAACCGAATTAATGCCGCCGAACGAGAAAAAGTAGCTGCTGAATATGAAGCTGAAGCCGACCGGATAAAAATTGTTGCCAAAGCACGAGCCGAAGCCGAAAGCAAACGATTACAGGGTCAAGGTATTGCCGATCAGCGTCGCGAAATTGCTCGCGGACTGGAAGAAAGTGTTGATGTGCTTAATAATGTAGGTATTAACTCTCAAGAAGCTTCTGCTCTTATCGTGGTTACACAACATTATGATACATTACAATCTATTGGTGAAGCCACACAAAGTAACTTAATCTTATTACCTAATTCGCCGCAAGCCGGAAGTAATATGCTAAATGATATGATTGCTTCGTTTGTAGCCAGTAACAAGATAGGTGAGGAAATGAAAAAAGCAAATGAAGCAAAAGGAATTACCAATAAGAAAAACAAACCAAAAAACCCACCGCCACCAACAGACTTTGATTACTAAAATAAAAAACCTAACAGCATTTACAGTTCTGTTAGGTTTTTTGCTTCTTGTATTAATAATTCACTCCTATCTTCTAGCGCTTTTTTAATAAACGCTTCTATTTCAGGTGTTCTTATTTTGGTGTTTCTCATCAAAACTCCTAAACTAATCATTGTTACAATACGAGTTCCTGTTTTTTTAACTGCAGTTCCAAAAAAGGGTTGCAGTTCTTCGTAGCTTATATTCTTAGCTAATTCTTGGATTTGTTTTTTTACTTCCGCTTGTTTTTCGGGAGGAAATTTGGTATATTTTTTACCAAAACGCATAACTTCATTAATAGCCGAAATAGGTGCTTTTTGTTGTTGATTTTGGGATTGTTTAACCGGTTTTTTCTTTGCCCAAGAATCCCGCAGTCCCACCGTTTTATTAAACACTAATTTTTCTGAAGTACTATCTTCATCTGCTCTAAAATAACCCAATCGTTGAAACTGAAAGGTATCGCCAATCGTTGCTTCTGCAAGATAGGGCTCGATAAATGCTTCTGAAACGGTTAAGGATTTTGGGTTAAGAAACGCCATAAAATCTTTGTCTTTATGTCCGTCGGGAGCTTCGTCTAAAAACAACCTGTCATATACTCGTACTTCAGCTTTTTTGGCATGTGCCACCGAAACCCAATGTAGTGTTCCTTTTACTTTTCGTAAACTGGCTTCTGTGCCGCTTCCGCTTAAACTGTCAGGGTCATACGTGCAATTTATTTGTGTTATTGTTCCTGCTGCATCTTTTTCTATGCTTTCAGCTTTAATGATATACGCATTTTTAAGACGGACTTCTTTTCCTAACGAAAGCCTAAAAAATTTACCGGAAGCATCTTCTTTAAAGTCTTCTCTTTCAATATATAATTCACGTGAAAACATAATTTCTCGCTTTCCGGCAGAATTATCTTCGGGATTGCTATCAAAATTAATGGTTTCATTTTTGTTTTCGGGGTAATTGGTGATAACCAATTTTACCGGATTTAATACTGCCATAGCACGAGGCGCTTTTTTGTTTAAATCTTCGCGTACCGAAAATTCCAACAACGAAACATCGATTACATTTTCGCGTTTAGCAACTCCTACGCGTTCAATAAAATTTTTAATGGAAGCCGGAGTATATCCTCGTCTTCGTAAACCGGAGATAGTAGGCATACGCGGATCGTCCCAACCGTTTACAACACCTTTTTCTACCAATAGAAGCAACTTGCGTTTGCTCATTATGGTATAGCTAAGATTTAGTCTTGCAAATTCCCGTTGTTTTGGCTTTAGTGGCAACTTGTTCTTACTGTATTGATAAACCACTTCTCTAAACCAATTATAAAGTTTTCTGTGGGGTTTAAACTCCAACGAGCAAAGTGAATGCGATATTTGCTCGATGTAATCGCTTTCGCCGTGTGTCCAGTCATACATTGGGTAAATACACCAGTCGTTTCCGGTTCTGTGGTGGTGTTTTTTTAAGATGCGGTACATAATGGGGTCACGCATTAACATATTAGGGTCTTCCATATCTATTTTGGCACGTAACACGTGGGTGCCTTCATCAAACTCGCCCTCTTTCATTCGTTTAAAGAGATCTAAATTTTCTTCCACACTTCGGTTTCTAAACGGGCTGTTTTCTCCAACTTGCGTGGGAGTTCCTTTTTGTTGTGCTATTTCCTCACTGGTTTGCGAATCGATATACGCAAGCCCGTCTTTAATCATTTGTACTGCCCAATCGTAGAGTTGTTGAAAATAATCGGATGAATACAACTCGTTTGCCCATTGATAACCTAACCATTTAATGTCACGTTTAATAGCATCTACATATTCTTGTTCTTCTTTTACGGGGTTGGTATCATCAAACCGTAAATTTACAGGTGCGTTGTATTTTAAGCCTAAACCAAAACTTATCCCGATGGCTTTAGTGTGACCGATGTGAAGATATCCGTTTGGTTCCGGCGGAAAACGAAACCGTAAGGCTTCTTTTGGTAAGCCGTTTTTTAAATCTTCTTCTATAATGTGCTCAATAAAATGGAGCGATTCTTTTTTTTCTGACATAATTCTTTAAATATGTTCTATTTTTGTGAACTAATCTCACGAATGTAAGTGCAAAAATAGTTGAAATGAGTACAATACGATTAAAAAATATAAAAATATATGCCTTTCATGGGTGTATGATGGAAGAAGGGCAGATTGGATCTGATTATTTAGTAAACCTTACGGTAAAAGCCAACTTAGACAAAGCAGCAAAAACAGACCGTTTACAAGACACAATAGATTATGTGATCTTGCAAAAAATTGTAAAAGAAGAAATGGCTGTTAGATCAAAATTATTAGAACATGTAGGGAAACGAATTATAGATAAAATTATACTTGATTTGCCTTTGGTAAGTAGCGTGAAAGTACGGGTTGCTAAAGTTAATCCTCCTATTGGTGGTGATGTGGCGGCGGTTTCGGTAACGATGAAACGGAAAAGATAGGGTAAATTGTGTATTTTTAACCAAGAAAACAAAATAATTGTTATTAATATTTTATATTTGCATTCCTTTATAGTAAGGCATCGTGGCCGAGTGGCTAGGCAGTGCTCTGCAAAAGCATGTACAGCGGTTCGAATCCGCTCGATGCCTCTAAAATAAACCTCAACTTAAACGGTTGGGGTTTTTAGTTTTTAATATGCGTATTGGGTAATTTATTTAGCCCTTTTTTTATTTCTTTAGGGAAAATTCCTTGTAAAAGTAGTAGTACACCAAATCCAATAATAAGAATACTCACCCATTTTTTGGTTTTGTAAACAAAACGTGGCGTTAATTTGCTTTTTAGTTTTTTTGCAAGAAAAATTTTTACCAAATCGGTTAAAAACAAACTGGCTATTACCGTTATTAGAAATAACACTACACCGTTTTTAGAATTTGTTAAGGCGTTTGCCATTATAATTGTAGCGATCCAACCGGCAAGTACACCAAAATTAACAAAATTGAGTAAAAACCCTTTTAAAAACAGTCCGCCTAAGTTCTTTTTTACTTTTACTGCATAATGCTCGCGAACTATTTTTATAAATGATTTAGCTGTGCGGATATAAGAAATAACTCCGTAAATAATTAAAACAGCTCCGCCAAAAATAAGTAGCGCCGGATCATCTTTTACTTTTTCAAGAATTTTTGAAGTACTAAAATAAGCGATAAGAATAAACAATATGTCTGAGGTGATGGCTCCTAAATCAAAAAAAACACCTGCTTTTATCCCTTTGGTAACACTGGTTTCTAAAAGTGTAAAGAAAATAGGACCGATAGCAAAGGCTAACAGAAATCCATAAAATGCTGCTATTAATAAACCATCTGTCATTACCGCGTAAAAGTACAAAACTCTTGTTTTTTTATTAATGCTTTGTAATCTTTTTTTTATTTGCTTTAGTTGTGTGGCTTTCAAAAAAACATTATAGTGTCATTTTATACCAAAAACAATAAAGCAAAATTATCGAAACTTACATTTTTGTTAACTTTTGATAATTTTTATTGTATGTTTGCATTATGGATAAATGGATTGAAAGAAAAGAATATCTTGATAAATTATCTGCGTACAGGGATATAGATGTTATAAAAGTGGTAACAGGTTTAAGACGTTCCGGAAAATCTACGTTACTAAAACTATTTAAAGAAAATCTTCTCGCTTCAAATGTCAAATTACAACAAATTCAATTTTATAATTATGAGTTACCCGAAAATTTTTTAAATAAATCGTGGGATACAATATATTTTGAGATAAAATCAAAACTACAAACCGGTAAAATGAATTACATCTTTCTTGATGAAATTCAAAACATCTCCGAGTTTGAAAAATTGGTTGACGGTCTGTATGCAACGAAAAATGTTGATGTTTATATTACGGGTTCTAATGCAAATTTGCTTTCAAGTGAGCTGGCAACATTACTGAGTGGACGATATATTGAAATTTCGATTTTACCATTTTCTTTTACTGAATATCTAAAAAGTCGGAACATAGACATCAGCAACAAATATTTGAATTATGAAGCATTGTTTTATGATTATGTAAATGAAACCTCGATGCCTAAAGGCGTTGATTTACGAAAAGAAGGTTATGACAAAATATATGAATATCTCGAGGCATTATACAATACCATTATTGAAAAAGACATTACTCAGCGACATAAAATTTATGACAAACGAGCATTCAGTAATGTTCTCAAGTTTTTAGCCAATAATATTGGAAATCAGGTTTCACCCAATAGTATATCGAAAGCATTAAAAGCAGACAATCAAAATGTACATCACGCTACAGTTGAAAAATTTATCGATTATCTTGTTGAAAGTTTTGTGTTTTACAGGGTAAATCGTTTTGATATAAAAGGAAAAAAACAACTTGCAACACTTGAAAAATATTATATCGTAGATGTAGGATTATTAAATGTATTAATAGGAAGGGAAAGAACAGCAGATAGAGGTCATATTCTTGAAAACATTGTATATCTTGAACTTTTAAGAAGAGGGTATAAAGTTTGGACAGGTAAACTTCGCAATAATGAGATTGATTTTACTGTCAAAAATAGTTCAGGTGAAATTGAGTATTATCAAGTTTCTTGGGAGATGTCAAATATAGAGACTGAAAAACGAGAATTTTTGCCTTTGGAATCACTTAAAGATAATTATCCTAAACACTTGCTTTCAACCGAATCTTTTACTCAGAATAAAAATGGAATAATTCATAAAAATGTATTTGAATGGTTATTGGAAAGATAAAAAACGAAAAAAGCGACCACATAATAAGGTTTACCTACCTGTAGCAGGTAGGTATAAACATGAATGCCCACAAAATCATTAGTAGTAAATTTTTCGGGTTAACTTTTATTTCTCATTTTAGTAACGAGAAAGGTTAGGTTGCGTATTTCAGTAATGTGAAAAATAAATAGTATGGAGTATTTAGTCAATAAAATCTATTCTTCCGCCGGCAAATGTTTTTTTATACACATTTTTTGGTTTTCCATAGACCATTACATCTCCTCCGGCTGTTACTCTGATATCGACACTGTTTTTGGAGTAAATACTTACTTCACCGCCGGCTGTTATACGTAATGTTGCGTCTTGAGAAAGTAATTCTTCCGCGTCATAAATTCCTCCTGAATTCACAGTTACTTCTTGGGTTTGTGCGCTTCCGGAAACTTCAATTATTCCGCCGGAAACAGCTTTTACTTTTACAAAATTTACATCCAACCCTACATGAATTCTAGCTCCTTCTTGCGTTTTTAATTCGATGGTGTTTTGTTTTATCGTTTGATTTCCGGTAATTTGAGCACCTTCGTTTCCATCTATTATTTTTAGATGAGTATAATACACTTCTACAAAGGTTTCTTCTCCGTTAAAACGATTATCGAGAAACATGCGAATTTTTAATTTTCCGTCTTCATTAATAACCTTTACATCTTGGGTGTTTTCACCTTTTATAACTACTTTATTTTCGGTAGAAGGAATTAAATTTACTTCAATTAAATCAAAAACCTTTAACTCTGAGAAATCACCTACATTTTTAGTGATACTATTTTGCGAAATAGCAATTGTTGAGACAAATAATAAGATAATTAAAAAAGTATTTTTCATCGGTACTGTTTTTTGTTACTTCTATAAAGAGTAAGATATAAAAATATTGTTACACTTCTATTTCATTTTTATGACCCAGCATTATAAAATCGAGCTGTTTTTTAATTAAATCGGTGTTTTTTACTCGTATATAAACTTCATCTCCAAGTTGGTAGGTGTTTTTTGTTGTTTGCCCTATGACTTGATAATTTTCTTTATCTATCTTATACGTATCGTCTTTTATTTCTTGAATACGTACCATTCCTTCGCATTTATTTTCAATTATCTCCACGTATAACCCCCAATCGGTTACTCCTGTTATCACGCCCAGAAAATCTTTATCTTTAAATTGTTGCATATATTTTACTTGCATAAACTTAATACTATCCCGTTCGGCTTGGGTTGCAAGATTTTCCATATTGCTTGAATGCTTGCATTTGTTTTCGTATTCGTCTTGATTTACACTTTTACCTTTGTTTAAGTAATGTTGTAAAAGTCGATGTACCATAACATCGGGATACCGACGAATAGGCGACGTAAAATGGGTATAATAATCAAAAGCCAACCCATAATGACCAATGTTATAAGTAGAATAAACAGCTTTACTCATACTCCTAATCGTTAGGTTGTCTATCAGGTTTTGTTCTTTTTTTCCTTTTACATCATAAAGGAGTTTGTTGAGAGATTTAGCAAGAGTACGATGATCTTTATTGTTTATTTTATATCCAAATCTACTAATTAAGGTTTCGAGAGCGGCTATTTTTTCGTCGTCCGGTTCGTCATGAACGCGATATACAAAGGTTTTTTCCGGTTTTTGTTTTCCTATAAATTCGGCTACGCTTCGGTTGGCGAGAAGCATAAATTCTTCTATTAACTTATTGGCATCTTTACTTTCTTTAAAATAAACACCTACCGGATTATTTTCTTTATCTAATTTGAATTTAACCTCTACCTTATCAAACGAAATAGCACCTTTTCGCATTCTGTTTTGTCGTAAAATTTTAGCAAGTTCATCCAATTTTAAAATAGCTTGAGTAATCTGATCGGGTACTTCATAACTTTTTCCGGTAATGGATATTTCTTGAGGAATAGTTACTAATTGCTTTTTTTCGCTTTCGCTTTTAATGTTATTAGATTCAATAATATATTGCGCTTCTTCATAAGCAAAACGGGCATCGCTATACGTAACGGTTCGACCGAACCATTTTTTTATAACTTCAGCTTTGTTGTTTAAAGTAAAGATTGCCGAGAAGGTATATTTTTCTTCCTTAGGTCGTAAAGAGCAGGCATTATTTGAAAGTATTTCAGGAAGCATCGGCACCACTCTATCTACTAAATAAACCGATGTTGCTCGATTATACGCTTCGTCATCGAGTAGGGTTCCGGGTTTAACATAATGTGACACATCGGCAATATGAATTCCTATTTCGTAATTTCCGTCTTTTAATTGTTGAAAAGAGAGTGCATCATCAAAATCTTTTGCATCTTTCGGGTCTATGGTAAACGTTAATACATCACGCATATCGCGGCGTTTTTGTATTTCTTCTTTTTTAATAGAAGTGTCTAAATTATTTGCATACGCTTCCACTTCGGTGGGAAAATCGTAAGGCAAACCGTATTGGGCAAGGATAGAATGTATTTCGGTGTTGTGTTCTCCGGCTTTTCCTAAAACTTGAATAACTTTTCCGTAAGGCGATTCTGATTTTTGAGGCCAATCTTCTAATTGTACGACAACTTTATCACCGTTTTTAGCTTTTCCTATGTTCTTTTTCGGAATAAAAAAATCGGTGTACATTTTGGTATCATCCACATCTACAAAAGCAAATTTATCTTGTATTTGGATGCTTCCTACCCAGGTAGTTTTCTTTCTTTCTAATATTTTATGGATTTCACCCTCTTGTTTTCCGTTTTTCTTTTTATTAAATACATATACCTGAACGGTATCTCCGTGAAATGCATGGTTAATATATTTTGGTGCGATATAAATATCATCTTCCAGTTCATCAACTAATACATATCCTTGCCCTCGACCTGCTATATCCAGCGTTCCTACATAATAGTTTTGAGTGTGTTTTAGTGTGTATTTCCCTCTTTCAACTTCTTTAAGCTTTCCTTTTTGAGTTAACTGTTCTAAGCGTTTTATTATTAAATTTCGTGTGGTTGTATCGGTTACTCCTAACTTAGCTGCTATTTGCCGGTAATTTATGGGTTTCGGGTATTCTTTTTGGATAATAGAAAGAATGTGTTCGGTAATGTTACTTCCTTTTTTCTTTTTAGATGTTTTGTTTTTCTTTTTTCTTCTTGTCATAATTCATTTTATAATGGTGTAAAAGTAAGACAAATCGTGTTAAGAGATTGTTATGTTAAAATAAAACTAAAAAAACTACGTTAGTAGTAGTACATTTTAACTCCCCTCTTTTTTTAAAATTATAATTCAAATATCCTTTTTGGATAATTAAATTGGTTTGTTATGCCACAATATTTTATAGACGGAATACCTTTAATATTTGACCCCGAACACGATAGGCAACTCTTCGGGCAATTGTTTCCCGGCGGATTTACCAATCGCAGTTTAGAAAGTTTTTTAACACCCGGTAGTAATCCTGTTGCCCAAGATTCCCCTTTTGGCGAAGACAGTATTTTTTATGTAGCACAAGAGGTTCCTTATTCTAATAATACTTCGGCTAACCAATATACCAATAAAGTACAATTTTTTGATTCCGGCACAAAAGTAATTAATCAGTACAAAAACGAAACAGCATCAGAGAGGCAAATACTTGTTTTCTATGAAGATGACACCCAAGATTCTTTTGATTTTTTTGACCCCGTTTGTCGTGTAAAAATGGGCGAAAAACGACGAGATTTAATGCTGCGTTTAAAAAAAGGTACCGGTTCGGTTCGGTTTAATGACTTACCTAACCAACCCATAGCAAGAAGCTTGGTAGATTGGGTAAACCTTTTTGCAAAACAGCACAAACTTAAACCCTTGGTTTTAGTAAATGCCATTTTATTAGAACTCGATGTAATGGCTAATAAAAACAGTATTGTTAACAAAGTCTTAGGACTTAACAACAAATTAGCC
>WFXA01000255.1 GCA_015490835.1 Flavobacteriaceae bacterium
CAAAAAATTTGTGAAGTCTCATTTTTTTTTTTTTATAGCTTAGCCCTCAACACCCCGCAGAAACAAAATTGCTTGCAAGCTATTTTGCATTACCGGTTGTAAACGTTACTGCGACAAGATTTGTATTGTTTAATTTTAAAACTAAAATTTATGAAATCAAAAATTATTACATTGTTATTGTTGAACGTAACTTTGCTTGCTTTTGGGCAAGCAAATATTATGGACTGTGTTGTTAAAAATAGTGATTTACCTCCACCGGACGGAGTTGTTTATTCATCAGACCCGAATCTTTACCTCTATGGAGACCCACTGGTTTTTAATGTTTTTTATTGGCAGGTACGAGACCCAAACGGAGGATTTGGAGGACAAGAATTTAGTCAAACTAAAGTTTTGGAAAACATTGCCTATTTAAATAAGTTTTTTAATCAGTACAATATCTTTTTTAAATACAGAGGATATGACGGTTTTGATACACCAGCAAACTTACCTTTGTATGAATTGACTTATGATGAAGAACTAGAACAATGGGTATGCGAAGATACCGGGCAATTAGACCCGAATGGTTATGGTTTTATAGATCGGTGCCAATATAGTCAATTTGGTAGTTGGGTAGAAAGTCAAGGATACAAAGTATCTAATGCCATTAATATTTATGTGCCTTACGGAAGTCAATTTGGTGGTGCTTCATTTGGATCAAAAGTTATTTTAAAAATAGATAAATTAACAGACTCTGTTGTATTTCACGAGTTAGCACATTCTTTTGGATTAGCACATACCCGCTCTAATATGGAATTATATAGTTCTGAACGTGCAACAAGAGACCCTAACGGACCTTTTTACTACAATGCCGATACAGCCGCAGACGGCTTGGTACAAACTGCAGCTCACGATGTGTTTTACGATAGAGTTTGTGGCGATGGCAACGACCCCGCTTGCTATCCCACCATAAACAGCGAGGCTTGCTCTGTGGACCAATATAGTATGGAGACAGACTACGATGGGCGTTATACAAAACCTCATATTGCTTGGGGCGATGTAGTAAATTTAATGAGTTCGGCATATTTATGTACCGAGAATTATTTTTTTCCGGCACAAGTAAACAAAATGCGTTCTTATATTGAAAATTCATATACATTACAAGGACTTATGACCGATGTTGCCGCACTTTACGAGCCGTATGCCGGCATTTATACTGATGGAACACCCCAAGTGGCAACGGGCTCTCCTCTTTTTCAACCCGGTTTTGATTACCAGTTCTTAAATTGTTATCCCGATGGAGGCTACCCGCTACCCTCAGATTATTACGACACCTCTTTTATTTATACTGACGGAGGCTTTTGGTGGTATGGGTTTAGTAAAGATATAGACCCAAGTAATTATTATACCATTAGGCATAAAGACAGGTATGCCATACGAATTGAGCAAATCGAACAACAACCCAGAAAGTGTTGGAACACCGGACAAGGAGCAATAGGAGGTACTTTGGTAAAATTTAACGATGGCGTACTTAATACCAATGTTACAATACAACCCCAAGACTCTACCGCGATTAACAACCCGCAGTTTATTAACAACCTGCAACCGGGGCTTTATAATGTTATAAAAACTTACCAAAGCGGAGAAACCCAAGAAAATATTGTTCAAAAAAACAACAATTAACCCGAAAAATTCACGGAATTTTTAAACGACTAAGTACTGCCAACAAATTTGTGTATTTTGAAAACACCCAAATTTGGGGCATTTCTAAGTCGGGGTTTCCCGCATTTCTCCCTTTGTCCATAGCAGATTCATATAATTCACTTCGTTTTTATATGAATAATGCGGGTTAAATTTTTTAATAACTTTACTCCTCGATAACTGTCTTAGATTTTCGAGGAGTAAAATTATTTTTTAATTAAGTAATTACTAACTTTAAAACCGATGAAAAAAACACTACTGCTTTATGTACTAATTTTTTTGCCCGTTACAGCCCTACCGCAATCCGGTTTTGGAGAAATGCAATACGTAACCAATGATATGGGAGGTGGAGGTGCTTGGGATTTGGCAGCTGCCGATATAGACAATGACGGTTACCAAGATATTATTTATTGCGATTCTAATTATCATACCGTAGCTTGGATAAAAAATATAGACGGGCAAGGTACCTTTAGCCCCATACAATACATAGACCAAAACTTAATAATGACTCAGCATATTACCGTTGAAGATATCGATAACGACGGCTACTTAGATGTTGTGGCTACCTCGGCGCAAGACGGTAAAGCGGTTTGGTACAAAAACACAGACGGGCAAGGCACATTTAGTAGTGCGCTTATTATAAGCGACCAAGCCCCGGGAGCCAGAGG
>WFXA01000256.1 GCA_015490835.1 Flavobacteriaceae bacterium
AAAATTCTATAATGGTATCGCCTACTGGGAAAACACTTCCACTAACAGGTCCCATTGTTTGGGTAGTGGGGATAGGTCCATCTACATCGTCTATTGCTACGGCATCTGCAAAGTTAACAATGGCACCGCAAACACCGGCATCGTTACCTACTGTAATATCACCAGGGCAAGAAATTATCGGTGGGGCGCTTGGAGGAATTGCTACATTAATAGTAGCCTCCCATCCGGCTCGAGTAATAATATTATCTGAACTAAAATCAAACGTTAAAGTACCTCCGGCAGTAGAAGTAAAAGGTCCTAATGTAGGATTTCCGGCAGGGTCTGTAGCGTCTGTACAGGACAAACTGGCACCACCATCAATATTATCTCCCGAATAAGTTGCATCTAGACCATTTGCATCTCCTGTTACCGTTAAAGTATCCCAACAGATAGTTGTTGATGCTTCAACCGCAAAAGCTGTAAAGGTAATAGTAATAACTTCACCGGCACCTGCTTGAAAAACAAGGGAACTGAATTCGTTATTTGAATAATCTGCACCCGCTCCACCTGAATCGGTGTAGGTGTCTCCGTCAACAAAATCAACGCCGCTAATTACAGTAGCATTTGATTGCATTATTTGCGCATTACCCTGCCACGCAAATGTCGTGACCAATAATGCAAGTAAAATAAATGTAATTTTTTTCATAGAAAAATAATTTTGAGTTAATTAAGGTTAAAAATTTTGATAAAGATATAATTTTTTTTTCAATTATTTACAAATGAAACCCCTTTTACAAAAAAAAAACTATCTTACACCGTAATTTTGCTGCTTTAAAACAAAAATATACACTATGGAAGACATGCTTTTTTATGACAGAATGCAGTTTGCCTTTACCATAACATTCCATTATTTGTTCCCGCAATTAACAATGGGCTTATCCTTAATCATTGTTTATTTTAAATGGAAACACCTAAGAACGAGCGTATTAAAATACAACGAAGCAGCAAAATTTTGGATGAAAATCTTTGCGCTAAATTTTGCTATGGGTGTGGTTACAGGAATCCCTATGGAGTTTCAGTTTGGCACTAATTGGGCTAAATTTTCAGAACTTACCGGAGGTATAATCGGGCAAACATTGGCGATGGAAGGAATGTTTTCATTCTTTTTAGAATCTTCTTTTTTAGGTTTGTTTTTGTTTGGTGAAAAACTTATAGGTCAGAAATTACATTTTTTAACCGGATTTTTAGTTTTTTTGGGATCTTGGCTAAGTGGGTTGTTTATTATTGCTACAAATTCTTGGATGCAACATCCGGTAGGATATGAGATTTTAGAAAACGGTACGTATGTACTTTCCAATTTTTCAGCTCTTTTTTCAAACCCTTGGCTTATTCCTTCTTATTTACACAACCAAGCCGCATCGTTAGTTACTGCTTCATTTGTAGTAGCAGGAATAGGGTCTTTTTATTTACTTAGTAAAAAACACAAAGATTTTGGTAAGTTATTTGTTAAAACTGGAGTTGTTTTCGGGATTATTTCAACGACTCTTGTCGCTTTTCCTACCGGAGATTGGGCAGCAAAAAATGTAGTAAAATACCAACCGGTAACTTTTGCTGCTATGGAAGGAATTTTTGAAACCGAAAAAGCAGGAACCGAAATTGTACTCATAGGTCAACCCAATATTCAAGATAAAAAATTAGATAATAAAATAGCAGTACCTAACATACTAAGTTTTTTAACGTATCAAAATTGGGATGCTCAAATTAAAGGGTTGGATGCTTTTGAAGAAAACCTTCATCCTACTAACATTCCCGGCTTGTATTATGCCTATCACATTATGGTAGGATTGGGTACTATTTTTATAGCGCTGATGATTGCCGGGGTGGTTCAGCTTTTTAGAAAAAAACTTTATAAAACAAAATGGATATTATGGTCGCTTATGTTTATGATTCCGTTACCTTATATTACCAACATAACCGGATGGTACACTGCCGAATTAGGCAGGCAACCTTGGTTGGTTTATAATTTATTAAAAACTGCAGAAGGTGCTTCGCCAACAGTTTCATCAGGAAATACATTATTTACTTTATTAGGTTTTGTAGGCTTATATCTCTTGCTTGGAATGCTGTTTTTAATCCTAGCCGGTAAAATAATTAACAAAGGACCCCAAATACAAAAACAATAATTATGGAACTATTTTGGTATATCGTTTTAATGGCTATGCTCGCTGTATATCTTGTTTTAGACGGATACGATTTTGGTGCAGGAATCATTCATTTGTTCTTCGGGAAAACCGAAAAAGACAAAAAAGCCATTACAAGTGCTATAGGTCCTTTTTGGGATGCCAATGAAGTTTGGATAATTGCAGCAGGAGGTATTTTGTTTTTTGCTTTTCCAAAACTATACGCATCTTCTTTTAGCGGATTTTATCTGCCCTTGATTATGATTCTCTGGTTGCTTATTTTTAGAGGAATAGGACTTGAATTAAGACACCAACTTAACAATAAAATGTGGCACATTATCTGGGACAAAGCTTTTGGAATAGCTAGTTTACTCTTGGCTTTGTTTTTTGGTATTGCTTTAGGAAATGTTGTTCGAGGTGTAAATTTAGGAATGGTTACTAACGGTGTTTCCCAACATGAACCTCATTTCTTTTTTCTACCGCTTTGGAACCCTGATTTTAGTCCGTTATCAGATAATCTTGGTATTATAGATTGGTTTACTTTATTATTAGGAATAATAGCAGTGGTGTCACTTACCATTCACGGTGCCGCGTGGGTTATTTTTAAAACCAATGCTTCTATAAATCCACAACTAAAAAAACTTATTTTTAAATTAAGTGTTGTGTTGCTACTACTTATTGTTCTTTCTGTTTTAGTTTGGCATCATGTTCAACCGAACCCTTTTCATAACTTTTTTGAAAGACCTTGGCTCTGGATTTTCCCAATAATTACCCTAACAGGATTAATAGGACAATTTTGGGTTAAACAATTTAAAAAAGACGGACTTAGTTTTCTTTTTTCAACCATGTTTTTAATGGGAGGTTTTTTCGGGACAGCAGCTTCTATTTTCCCAAAGATGCTTCCTTCAACCAACAATACAAATCCATCGCTTACCATTTATAATGTTGCCACTAGTCATTATGGTTTGTCTGTAGGAGTAAATTGGTTTGTTGTTGCAATACTATTAGTGGCGGTCTATTTAATTATACAATATAAGGTGTTTAAAGGCAAAATGGATGATGTAGCGTACTAACTAACGTAACTTCTAATTATTTGTTAAATTTTTCGTTTTACAAGCAAGTATATTTCAAATTGTTGACCCAATAATAAAAACCTTTAGGAAGTTTCCTGTTTCCATTAACAAAAAGCATCATTTCGTGTTGTAAAGCAGTTGGTATTATCGAAGGAAAATTATCTGCTCTAGGAATAAAAATATCGTCATTATTAACATCTATAGTTGTGTTTGATGTACTCACATCCAAGTTAGCAATTAGACTTTTGTAGTTTATTCCTACTTTTGAATAGATAGAATAATTAATACAGTTTTCATCCTACTAGGTGTTTTTTTAAAGAATACGTGTTAAAATTATTATAATTAAAACAAGTAAGCTAGTGTGTGTCAACTTATTAACTATATAGTTTAACCAAATGGTTAATATTTGTAACAAAAGTTACTGTAATACAGTTAGGTACAATATAAATTTGTGTTATAATTTAAAATAAAATATTATGAAAAATCTAATAAATTCAAAATTATTATTGATAGCTGTAGCTGCTTTTAGTTCAAGCTTGTTTATCGCTTGTGATGATGATGATAACACAAACAATGTTGTAAATAGTACAATTGTAACACAAGAAGAAAGCAATGGTTTGCTCTTCATGCTGGAAGAGGAAAAACTGGCACGTGATACCTATCAATATTTATTTAGTATATGGAATCACAACACCTTTGGGAACATTAAAAATAGTGAACAAAATCATATGAATTCAATTGCCGGTTTACTTGATTTATATAATATAGAATATACTATTTTGCCAGAAGGGCAATTTGAAAACCAAGAGTTACAAAATTTTTATGATCAATTTGTGGAAGACGGACAACAAAGCCTTATAGAAGCACTTAAAATAGGTGCTACCATAGAGGATTTGGATATTGTTGACTTAGAAGATTACATGAATCAAACGACAAACAATAATATTTTAACAGCTTACGAAAGTTTACAATGTGGATCTAGAAATCACTTGCGCGCTTATGTAACAAATATCATAAGTAACGCAGGTACCTATACACCACAATTTTTAAGCCTTGATGATTTTATCGAAATTATTAGCGAAAGTCACGAAAATTGCAATTAATTCATAATAAAGTTGGTGTAACCAAAAAAAGATTTACCTTTGTCAACCAAATGGTTAAACTATATAGTTAATAAAATGAAAAAAACAAAAGACACAAGTACTGAAACGGGGATTTTAAATGCTGCAAAAAGAGTATTTATAAAAAAAGGAATGACTGGAGCAAGGATGCAAGAAATAGCAGATGAAGCCGGTATTAATAAAGCCATGTTGCATTACTATTATAGAAGCAAAGAACTTCTTTTTGAAGCAGTTTTTAAAAATGCTTTCTCGATGTTAGCACCAAAACTTAATAAAGTTATGAATGCCGATGTTCCGTTATTTAAAAAAATAGAAGATTTTACAAGCAGTTATATTTCATTTGTTGTAAAGCATCCGTATATACCAACTTTTGTTATTCAAGAACTTAACAGAAACCCAGATTTTGTAAAAAATCTAGTTGCAGAAGAGCATTTTCCCAATATTGAAGTGTTTAAAAAACAAGTAGAAAAATGCATTGAAAATAAAACCATTAAACCTATAAACACGGAGCAGTTGTTTATTAATATTCTGGCACTTACTATTTTTCCGTTTATAGGTGCGCCTTTACTAATGGGTTTTACCAGAACCAATAAAAAACAATATAAAGACTTAATGAAACAAAGAAAAACCGAAGTTGCTCAATTTATTATTAACGCTATAAAGGTTTAAAAAATGAAAAACATAATAACAATAGCCGTATTTTTTGCAAGTATTTTAGCAATGAGTCAAGAAACCATAAGTCTTGATGAATGTTATCATTTAGTTGAAAAAAACTACCCTTTAGCAAAACAAACTGGTTTACTTAAAAATCAAAACAACTTAGATGTCGAGGTACTAAAAACTAAAAAATTACCTCAATTTGGGTTAGAAGCACAAGCAACGTATCAATCTGATGTGATTGAGCTTCCTATAAACATACCCAATATATCTATTGATCCGCCAAATAATGACCAATACAAAGCAACACTTTCCGTGAATCAGATTATTTATGATGGAGGCTTGGTAAATGCTTCGATTAAAGCTAAAGAAGCTTCGGTTAAAACCCAATTAAAGAATATTGAAGTATCCCTATATTCTTTAAAAAAACAAATAAACGACATTTATTTTTCCATCTTGTTAAGCCAAGAAAAGGAAGCCTTGTTACTGGCAAAGAAACAACAATTGGAGGCTCGATTAAAAGAAGTAAAAGCAGGTATTCAATTTGGAGTTTTATTACCCACATCAGATAGTGTTTTGGAAGCCGAATTGCTCAAAGTTACACAACAACAAGCCGATTTAAATATAAGCAAGCAATCTCTTTTTACCATGCTTTCTTCGTTAATTGGAAAACCCGTAACATCAGAAATCACTTTAGAAACACCCATTGTTTCTGAAACCGTTTCCAACACTTTAAGCAGACCTGAGTTAGCATTATTTTCGCTACAAAAACAACAGATTGAAGCTACCGAAAAAGTAATAAGCAAACAAAACGCACCCAAACTAATGGGTTTTGCAACAGGAGGTTATGGTAATCCGGGCTTAAATATGTTGGATAATTCATTTCAACCATTTTACATCGTGGGTGCCAAACTAAATTGGAATGTGTTTGACTGGAATAGCAGCAAAAAACAACGTAAATCGCTTCAAATTAATAAAGAGATTATAGATAACCAAAAAGAAGTTTTTACGCTAAATACGGAGATTGAATTAGATAAAAATCAGTCAGAAATTAGCAAATACCAAACCTATATTGCTTCCGATGAAGAAATAATATCATTACGCGAAAAAATTGTAAAAACAGCCGAAGCACAACTTAAAAACGGAGTGATTACGGCATCGGCTTACATTACCGAGTTAACCAATCTATATGAAGCAAAAAATAATCTTAATGCACATAAGATTCAGTTATTAATGGCTAAAATAAATTTCAATACCACTCAAGGAAATTAAAAAAATAAAATATGAAACTTAAAACAACAATTTTAATACTACTTGTTTTTTCAACCCTTATTTCTTGTAAAACAGGAGACGAAAAAGCAGACGGATACGGAAATTTTGAAGCAACAGAGATCACTATTTCTTCTGAAACGAACGGAAAATTACTTCAATTTACCGTAGAAGAAGGGCAAGATTTAGAAAAAGGAAAAGTGGTGGGGTTGGTAGATACGCTTCAATTGTATTTAAAAAAACAACAACTGTTAGCATCTAAAAATACCATAGGCTCAAAATCCAGAGGAGTGCTTTCACAAATTAATGTGTTAAATGCCCAATTAGCAACGGCAAAAACCAACAAAACTCGAATTGAAAACCTGATTAAAGCAAACGCAGGAACGCAAAAACAACTCGATGATGTGAACGGACAAATTGACGTTATAAAACAACAGATACGAAGTGTAGAAACTCAAAATGCTCCCATTGTTAACGAGCTTAAAAGCGTAGCTATACAGGTAAAACAAATTGAAGATCAGATACAAAAAAGCCTCATTACCAATCCTGTTTCGGGTACGGTTTTAACATCCTATGTAGAGCCCAATGAAGTTGTTAGTTTTGGAAAACCGCTTTACAAAATTGCCGATTTAAACACCTTGGAATTACGTGTGTATGTGAGCGAACCACAATTACCAAACATAAAAATAGGACAAGAAGTAACTGTAAAAATTGATTCGGGAGAAACAATGAAATCCTATGACGGAACCATTACTTGGATAGCCAGCGAAGCCGAATTTACTCCTAAAATTATTCAGACCAAAGAAGAACGGGTAAACTTGGTTTATGCCATAAAAGTAACTGTAAAAAATGACGGAAGCCTAAAAATAGGAATGCCCGCAGAAATGTGGATTGATAAAAACAATAATTAAAAAACAAAAATCATGAAATTAAAAAAAGTGTTTTCAGAAAAAAAAGACGTACAAACCAACGTTTTAAGACAAGTGGAAGAAGGTAAAGTTATTGCCTTGCAAATAGACAAAGGAAAAACGTTAAAAAAGCATGTGAGCAAAGTTCCCGCTATTTTGGTATGTATTTCTGGAAAAGCAGTTTATAATGAAGAAGAGCGAAAGGTAAAATTAAAAAAAGGAACCTACGTGCTTATTGAACCCAATGTAGAACATGAAGTAACAGCTTCAAAAAAAAGTAATTTCATTTTAATAAAATAAAAACCATGATAAAAAATTTAATACTACTGTCGTCTCTTATTATGCTTGTTGTAAGTTGTAATAATGATACGAAAAAGAAAGCTGATTACACCACAGTAAATCACACCAATAAAGAAGTTGCTACAACTTCTAATAACACCCAAAGTGATGGATATACTTTAATGAAAAACAATTGTTATGTATGCCACAACCCGAAAGCAAAATCGCATGATGATATCATTGCACCTCCCTTTAAAGCGGTTAAAATGCATTATTTAAGAGAATACGACAATCGCGAAGATTTTGTAAATGCAATGGTAAACTGGGTGCAAAATCCTGATGAAGAAAAAGCACTAATGTTTGGAGCGGTAAATCGATTTAAGGTAATGCCGGCATTGCCATTAGAAACTGATGACCTTAAAAAAATTGCTGCTTATATATACGATAATGAAGTAGAACAACCCAACTGGATGCCCGAGCATATGAAAGAGATGAAAGGTAAAATGGGTAAAGGTATGGGAAAAGGAAAGGGTAAAGGAATGAAAGGGAAACAAAACAATTAAAGCATTTGCAAAAAAAATTAAAAGTATAAAAATGAATAAAGCAATCATCATATTTCTCCTTTTTATTAGTGTTATTAGCTGTAAAAATGAGGTAAAAACCACTAAAAAAGATAATTCTGTTGTTTTTTCAGAAAGAAAAGATGAAACCCAAGAAAAAGATCACCACGGCGAGAATGAAGAAACAATAACATTAAACCATGGAAAAAAATGGCAAGCAAATCCTGAAACAACTTCAGGAATTAAGAACATGCAAGAAATTGTAAATGCCTTTTCTAATAATTCGTCTTTGGAAGATTATCAAGAATTTAAAACCAAGTTAGAAGCCGAGTTTACTACCATTTTTCAAAAATGCACGATGAAAGGTGAAGCTCATGAACAGTTGCATAATTATTTAAAACCAATGATACCTATTTTTGAAGGGCTTGTTTCTAATCAAACCGAAACAAGGCAAGAGAATTTAAATAAATTAAAAAAGTACCTCGCAACCTACTCAACCTATTTTATCTAATGAAATTACGTGCAAATAACATACAGAGTTTATGCTTAAAAACAGCTTCAACACTAGCTTTGTTTTTGGGTGTTATGTCTGTTTTTGCAGGTGGGAAAGTACTTCTTCAAATAGACTCCAAAGATTACAATGTTCTTTATTGGTTAGTGGTTTATAACGTAATCTTTGGAGCTATTTCTATTGTTGTTGCCTATCTTATTTGGAAACGAATTAGCAAATTTACATACGCCGTTTGGTTTGTTTTCTTTTCTCACTTTTTTCTATCGATATACCTTTTGTTTTTTAACAGTGAAGTAGCTTCAGAAAGCATTAAAGCGATGTTATTTAGAGTCATAACTTGGGTTATTATAGTTGCATTGTCAGTAATTATTCCATTTAAATTATCTAAGAAGTTATGAGCATATCGGTACAACATATTAGTAAATCGTTTAAAGAGATTCCCGCTTTACGAGATATTTCTTTTGAAGTAAAAGAAGGAGAACTCTTTGGGCTTATTGGTCCCGACGGTGCGGGAAAAACCACGCTGTTCAGGATTTTAACCACCCTTCTTTTTGCCGATAAAGGAACAGCAACCGTAGCCGGAAACGATGTAGTAGCAGATTATAAACAAATACGAAACAGTGTAGGTTATATGCCGGGACGATTTTCATTATATCAAGACCTCACCGTAGAAGAAAACCTTACTTTTTTTGCTACCATTTTTGGAACAACGCTGGAAGAAAACTATGATTTAATTAAAGATATTTATGTACAAATAGAGCCCTTTAAAACCCGTAGAGCAGGAAAACTCTCCGGCGGAATGAAGCAGAAATTAGCATTGAGTTGTTCCTTAATTCACAAACCCAAGGTGTTATTTCTGGACGAACCCACAACTGGTGTTGATCCGGTTTCGAGAAAAGAATTTTGGGAAATGCTAAAACGCCTTCAAAAAAAAGGAATTACTATTTTGGTTTCTACTCCGTATATGGATGAAGCCGCACTTTGCGATAGAATAGCACTCATACAAGACGGAAAAATTTTACAAATAGACACACCTGAAACTATCGCAAATCAATTTCCAAAAAAAATCTATGATGTAAAAGCAGACAATATGTACTTGCTTATAGAAAGTTTAAAAGAATATTCACATAACCATAGTGTATATCCTTTTGGCGAGTTTGTACATTATACAGATCAACGAGATGATTTTATGCCGCAAGAGCTTACAGCATTTTTACAATCTAAAGGATTAAAAAACATATATATAAACACCACCCAAGCCACCATAGAAGATGCTTTTATGGAGCTTGCTAAATAACTAGTACTCATTCTCCTGCAAGGTTTTTAAAACCTTGTAGGTATAAATAGAAGTGGTTTTTGTCTCAAAGTTCTTTTAAGTATAAAAAAACCTTGTAGGTATAAAAAGTCACTTCGTTAGGTAACGGAAATAGAAAAAAGTTAAATTATGAACAACCAAAACGTTATAGAAGCCCAAAAATTAACCAAAAAATTTGGTGATTTTACAGCGGTTAATGCTATTTCTTTTAAGGTAAAAAAAGGCGAGATATTTGGTTTTCTGGGAGCTAACGGAGCGGGAAAAACCACAGCGATGAAAATGCTTATCGGAATTTCAAAACCCACATCTGGAGAAGCTAAAGTAGTAGATTATGACGTTTATACCCAACCCGAATTAATTAAAAATAATATTGGGTATATGAGTCAAAAATTTGCCTTATACGATGACCTTACCGTACGAGAAAACATTACTTTTTTTGGCGGAATTTACGGGTTAAAACGTTCGGAGATTAAACAAAAAGCCGAAGCACTTATTAACGAATTGGGCTTGCATGAGGTTGCTGCTGATTTGGTTGGGTCCTTACCCTTGGGGTGGAAACAAAAAATAGCGTTCTCAGTCGCACTATTGCATGAGCCAAAAATTATTTTTTTAGACGAACCAACAGGTGGTGTCGATCCCATTACTCGAAGACAATTCTGGGAAATGATTTACAAAACAGCACACGAAGGAACCACCGTATTTGTAACCACACATTATATGGATGAAGCCGAATATTGCGACCGTGTTTCCATTATGGTAAACGGTAAAATAAAAGCACTCGACTCGCCAACTGAACTTAAAAAACAGTTTCAGGTAGCGAGTATGAACGATGTATTTTTAAAATTAGCCAGAGGATGAAGTTGCTATTATTGATGATTAAAATGAATTAAGTAGTATCCCGCAAGGTTTTAGAAGGAAGAAGCAAAGGCAACCTTGTAGGTTTAAAATTAGAAGATCGAGGATTGAGTTGATGAGTTTGTGAGTTGTTGAGCCTGTCTGCCGACAGGTAGATTTGTGAGGTTGAGTTATGATTGAAGATTGAATACTGCCAACTGAATATTGAAAATTGAATACTGAAAAAAATGAAACGATTTATAGGATTTATTAAAAAAGAATTTTATCACATCTTTAGAGATAGACGCTCGTTGTTTATTCTTTTTGGGATGCCTGTTGCCCAAATTATGTTGTTTGGTTTTGCCATTACCAATGAGATTAACAATGTTGACATTGCTATTTATGATAAATCTAACGATGTAACCACACAACAACTCATTTCTAAAATTACGTCTTCAAAATATTTCACCAACAAACAACGCATTCACAATGAAGCCGAAATAGAATCGGTTTTTAAAAAGGGAAAAGTAAAAGCCGTCTTAATTTTTGAAAAAGATTTTGATAAAAAACTAACAAAAAATCATCAAGCAACGGTACAAATCATTACCGATGCCACAGACCCTAATACGGCTAATACCATTAGCAACTATGTAAATTCTATTTTAAAAAATTACCAACAAGAAAAAAACAAAGAAGTAAAATTGGCATATCAAATTGTACCTCAAACCAGAATGTATTACAACCCCGAGCTTAAAAGTGTTTTTATGTTTGTGCCGGGCGTAATGACTATTATTTTAATGTTGGTTTCTGCTATGATGACTTCCATCTCCATTACTCGTGAAAAGGAAATGGGAACCATGGAAATACTACTGGTCTCACCCATAAAACCGTATCAAGTAATTATAGGGAAAGTGTTTCCGTATATTTTCTTGTCTATTATCAATGCCGCTGTAATTATTGTATTAAGCATCTTTATTTTTAAAATGCCGGTGGAAGGAAGTTTGTTTTTGCTGGGTTTAGAAAGTATTTTGTTTATTATTAATGCATTGTCTTTAGGAATTTTAATTTCAACTATTTCCGAAACACAACAAACAGCGATGATGGTTTCTCTCATGGGATTAATGCTTCCGGTTATTTTACTCTCAGGGTTTATCTTCCCAATAAGTAGTATGCCTTTACCGCTTCAGATAATTAGTCATATAATTCCGGCAAAATGGTTTATTATCATACTTAAAGCCATTATGCTAAAAGGAGTAGGTATTTCTTTTATATGGAAAGAAACCCTTATAATTTTAGGAATGACCTTGTTTTTTATGGGCTTAAGTATAAAGAAATATAAAATTAGATTAGAATGATGAACCAAAACATTCAATTAAAAAAAAGAGATAATAATTTATAGAATAATGCTTTTGCATATTCAGAAAAGAAAATGAAAACAATACTATTTATCATACAAAAAGAATTTAAGCAAATCTTTAGAAACAAAGGAATGTTGCCTATTATTTTTGTGCTTCCGTTATTACAGCTGGTGATTCTCTCTAATGCAGCCACCTTTGAGGTTAAAAACATTAAATTCTCCTATATCGATAATGATAATACATCGTTTTCAAGAGCATTAATCGATAAGTTTGAAGCCTCTACCTATTTCAAGGTTTTAGATAAATTTGAATCTCAAAAAACAGCAAAGCAAGCCATGTTAAAAGGCGATGTTGATGTGGTTTTAGAAATCCCCAACCATTTTGAAAAAGACCTAATCACGAACAAAAAAACAAACCTTTTGGTTGCAATCAATGCCATTGACGGAGCTGCTGCCGGAGTAGAAAATGTATATATTAATCAAATTGTTCAACAATTTAATAAAAATGTGATTGTTGATTTAAAAAAGTCGATGGTCATAACTCCTAGCACAAATACTGAATTGTTAAAAACCATAGATAGCATTCCGTTGTTTTGGTACAATAAAACCTTAAATTATAAAACCTTTATGGTGCCCGGTATTTTAGTGTTGTTGGTGACTATGATTTCTTTATTTCTATCGGGAATGAATATTGTACGTGAAAAAGAAATTGGCACCTTAGAGCAAATAAATGTTACACCTATTAAGAAATACCAGTTTATTGTGGGTAAGTTATTTCCTTTTTGGGTCATTGGTTTTGGGTTATTGACTATTGGATTAATCTTGGGAAAACTCATCTTTAATGTGCCTATGGTAGGGAGTATTGCACTTATTTATTTTTACACGGCAATTTATTTATTGGTTCTTTTAGGAATGGGGTTCTTCATTTCTAATTTTACAGATACCCAACAGCAAGCTATGTTTATTGCTTGGTTTTTTGTAGTTATTTTTATTTTAATGAGTGGTCTTTTTACTCCTATTGAGAGTATGCCGGAGTGGGCACAATTCTTAACCGAGTTTAACCCCATTCGGTATTTTGTAGAGGTGATGCGAATGGTTATGCTGAAAGGAGCTTCTTTTACAGATATTCTTCCGCAATTTGTTAAAACTACGGTGTACGCTCTTGTAATGAATAGCTTGGCGGTTTGGAGTTATAGAAAGACGAGTTAAAATAATTTATCGTAATTATCTTTTGACCAAAGTAATAAACTGTTGGGTTTGTGTTCAAGTTTTAGTTTTGAGATAATATTGCTTCTGTGTTTTTCAACTGTTCGGGGGGAAATAAATAACAGTGAAGCAATTTCTTTATTGGTTTTATCTTCGGCAATAAGTTTGATGATTTTTTTTTCTGAAGGGGTTAACTTTTCTATTTCATCGTCGCTTATGCTTCCTTTTATTAACGGTTCAATTTTCGGGCTAAGATATCGTTTCCCGCAAGCCACTGTTTTAAGACAATTTTCTATCTCTTCAATAGCAAATTCTTTTAAGATATATCCAAAAATATTAAGCTTTTGAGCCTTTTGGTAAAGTATTTTTTCTTTGTGAAATGTAATTAATATTATTTTGGTTTCAATATCGTTGGTTTTACATTGTTGGGCAATCTCTAATCCGGATAGATAGGGCATTTGTATATCTAAAATAGCAATATCCGGTTTTTCTTGTACAATAAGATTATAGGCTTCTCTACCATCTTTGGCACTACCAATAATGTTATATTTTTTTTCCAAAAGAAAATCATTTAGTCCTTTTAATAACAAAGGATGATCATCTGCCGTAATAATTGTTTTGGTTTTCATGTAATAGGAATTTTAAAATTCAATTGTGTTCCTTCGCCTTTTTTTGAATAAATAGTTGCCTGTCCGTTTAAATACTTGGTTCGCTCTAATAATGTTTTTAAACCCATTGAACTTTGTTTGTAAAGGTTTTTCTGAAAATCAAACCCCACACCATTATCTTTAATATTTATATAAATAAATTCTTTTGTTTTTTTTATAGAAATTTTCCCCGCTTTTGCATTGGCATGTTTAATGATGTTGTTTAAACTTTCTTGAATAATTCTGTATAGATTTACTTCCTTTTCTTTTGTTAAAAGGTTGTCTATATCATCTATTTCTGAAGAAATAAAAACACTCGTATTTTCATCTATTTGAGAAATGTTTTGTAAAATAGCTTTAGTAATACCCAATTCTTGTAACTGAAAAGGATACAAGTTTCTTGAAATTGCACGCACCTCTTCAATAGTTTCTTCTACCATCTCTTTTCCCTCTTTGTCTTTGGCTTTTAAAAGTTTATTTTTTAAAATTAATAATCGTTGCCCTATCGAGTCGTGTAGGTCTGAAGATATTCGTTTTCGTTCTTTTTCTTGAGAGATAAGCAATTCTTGACTAAATTTTTCTTGTAATTGCTTTTTTGTCTTTAAGTTTTTTTGCTTTCGAAATAAAATAATATAGGCAAACAAAAACAATATGGCTAACCCGATAAACAGTCCGGTTTTTTTAAGTCCAGCATTTTTGTTTTTAAGAATTTTAATATTGGCATTTTTTAGGGCAAGTTCTTTTTCTTTTTTTTCGGTTTCGTAAAGGGTTTGGTAGTAGGCAAGTGTATTTGTCGCCGATTTGCTTTTTAAAGAATCACTAATGGCTAGGTAGCTGTTTTTATTGAGCAAGCTTTTTTTATAGTTTTTAGTTTTCTCATAAATATTTGCCAGCAATAAATGTGCATCCATAATGGCTTCACTATGGTTTAGTTCTTTCGCGCTTTGCAATACAATTTTTGCGTGTGTTAATGCACTTTCATAGTCTTTAATTGAAAAAAAATAGGTTGCAAAAGCATTTTCGAAGTTAATTTGGTTTATTCTATCATTACCTATTTTACCTTTGAGATTTTCTAATTTGTTTAAATAATTTTCAGCCTTATTAAAATCACCAATATCTGAATAATAGGAAACTAATTTTGAATATACATCGATATAATTTTCAAAATAAGCGTCTTTATCATTTTGTTGTTCTAAAATCTTTTTTGCCTCTTGTAAAGAAGAAAGCTGCATTTTTTTGTCTCCAATATTTTTATAATCAATAGATTGATTTGCATACAATCGTGGCAAGTATTGAAACAAGTTTAGCTCTGTAAGTTTGTTTATTAATTTTTCTCGCTCGTTAATGGCTTTTTCATAAAATCCGTTTTGGCTAAACATGATTATGTTTCCTTGTTGTGCATGAAGCATATACTCGTAATCTTTTAGCTTCTCATAATATTTATAAGCAGTATTAAAATCATTGCCTGCGGGAACGTATTTACCTAAGTTAGAGAAGGCTTGCCCTCTAAAAAGATAAGCATCAGCAATGTAAATAGAGTCTTTTTGTTTAGAAAAATGCTGGATGGCTAACGAATAGTTTGCAACGGCTTTTTGAGCATCGATAACAAAATAAGCCCCTCCTTTTTTTAAATACAAACCACCCAATAAAAAACTGTCTTTTATTTTATTTTTCTGAATTAAAACACCATCAATAATAGTGATGCTTTTTCGAGCTTCCCCTTGACGTACAAGAACGTGTTGAAGGTTCATTGCTTTTTTAGCGGCAAGCTCAATACTGTCTATTTTTTTTGCTAATTCAATATATTGAATGCTATAGGTAATGAAGGTTGTAGGCTTAGACGCGTAGGTTTTAGACAAAACAGAGTCTATCGCTACTAGTTTTGCTAAATCATTATGTGACGTATCTGCCAATTTTCTATAATAACTTAGGTCTTGAGCCATACTAAAATGGGACAAGAGCAAGAATGTTATGTATAGTTGTAATCGTTTCAAAACAGTTGTAAAGGTGGCTTATAAAAGTAAAAAAAAAGATTATAAAAAAGCATGTTTTTTTGTTTATTTTAAATACATACAATTTCTTCCGTAATCTATCACTGCACGTGTTTTTTTTAAAAAATCGGCACCAATAATTCCGTTTACTTTTTTTTCTTTAACTTGTTCCATGGCTTGATTTACGTGTGACATATCAAATAGAATAAAATCAAGTTTGTAGCTGTTGTTTTTTCCCACTACAAGGGTGTTGTTCTTGGCAATTTGAGTTTGCATATTAATAGCCCCCGCACCGGCAGCTTTAATATCACTTTCTTCGTTTTTAAGCAAAAAAAGCAAACTATCTTCAAAACCAATACAACTTGTAGAGGCACCGGTATCTACAATAAATTCGCCGGGAATTTGATTTACTTTTGCGCTAATTTTATAGTGCCCTGTTGTTATTTTTTTTAAAGGAATTCTAATATACCCTTTGTTTTCCAGAAAAGCTCGTAACTGCATCTTATTTTTTACCTGCAAAGGTAGTATTTTAGTTTTTGTAAGGTAAATTAGAAGCAAACCGTTAATTTTGCTTTTATGTTACTAGATACTCATACCCATTTATATACCGAAGCGTTTAAAGACGATATTCATCAGGTAATAAAACGTGCTAAACAAAAAGGCATCAACCATTTTTATCTTCCTGCCATAGATTCCGGCTACACAAAGGATATGTATGATTTAAAAAAACAGTTTCCGGAAGAAATGCACCTTATGATGGGTTTGCACCCGACTTCGGTAAAAGAAAATTATTTAGAGGAGCTTATTCATGTAGAAAAGCAATTTGCAAATCATACGTTTTGCGCCGTAGGTGAAATAGGAATCGATTTATATTGGGATAAAAGCACACTCGAAACACAAAAAAAAGCCTTTAAACACCAAATTAGATTAGCAAAAAAACACAACCTGCCTATTGTTATTCATTGCAGAGATGCCTTTAACGAAGTTTTTGAAGTTTTAGAAACCGAAAAAAGTGAGGATTTATTCGGAATTTTTCATTGCTTTACCGGAACGTATGAGCAAGCTCAACAAGCTATTTCGTATAACATGAAGTTGGGAATAGGAGGTGTTGTTACATTTAAAAACGGAACAATAGATGCTTTTTTACATACCATTCCTATAGAGCATATTGTTTTAGAAACCGATTCGCCATATTTAGCACCGGTACCTTATAGAGGAAAACGAAATGAAAGTAGTTACCTGTCTATAATTTGTGAAAAAGTTGCACTTATATACAACATAAAACCGGAAGAAGTTGCCAAACAAACCACTAAAAACGCACTACAAGTTTTTAAAAACTCGCAAATATGAAACAAAAACCCAACATATTGCTTATTTATACCGGAGGGACTATAGGTATGATTAAAGACTTTAAAACAGGAGCGTTAAAAAACTTCAACTTTAAAGATTTATTAAAACACATACCCGAACTTAATCTACTAGACTGTACTATTAGCACGGTAAGTTTTAAAAAACCCATCGATAGTTCTAATATGAACCCTACTCATTGGGTAAAGTTAATAACTATTATTGAGAAACAGTATCTGTACTATGACGGTTTTGTTGTCCTTCACGGAAGCGATACCATGTCTTACACCGCTTCGGCATTAAGTTTTATGATAGAAAACTTAACAAAGCCTATCCTATTCACAGGGTCGCAACTTCCCATAGGAGATTTACGAACCGATGCCAAAGAAAATTTAATAACTGCCATACAATTAGCCTCATTACAAGAAAATAACAAACCTGTTGTTAATGAAGTAGGTTTGTATTTTGAATACAAATTGTATAGAGCAAACCGAACAACAAAAGTAAATGCCGAATTTTTTGAAGCGTTTAACTCACCTAACTATCCGCCACTCATAGAAAGCGGTGTACATCTTACCACTCATAAAAATGCATTATGGAAACCCAACCGAAGAAAAAAAACAAAATTTCATAAAAAGCTAGTAACCGATATTATCGTATTAAAAATGTTTCCGGGAATTAATAAGGAAACTGTTGAGTACATTTTTTCACTCCCAACTATTAAAGGTTTAATAATAGAAACATACGGAAGCGGCAATACCACAAGTTCAAAATGGTTTATTGAAGCATTAAAAAAACTAATAAAAAAAGACATTCCAATAATTAACGTGACTCAATGTAACGGAGGCAGTGTAATAATGGGTCTTTATGAAACCAGTAGCCAACTTAAAAAAATAGGTGTAATCTCGGGGAAAGATAGCACAACAGAGGCAGCACTTGCAAAGTTAATGTATTTATTAGGCAAAGGTGTTGTGGGTAAAGAGCTGAAAACCAACTTTGAGCAATCCTTGCGAGGCGAAATATCATAAATTTATGTCATATTATTTTTATCAAACTATTTTTTTTTGTTAATTGCCCACCTTGTTTTTAACACCTTATGTATATCTTAAAATATAACCAAAATAATAGAGTCTTAAGATATAGTAAGGTAATTACGTTCTTACTTATAATAATTATAGAGAGAGGTGGCCGAGTGGTCGAAGGCGCACGCCTGGAAAGTGTGTATCCCGATTGCATCGGGATCGAGGGTTCGAATCCCTTCCTCTCTGCAAAATAAAAAACAAACACAGTGTTTTAATCCTAAAAAACGAGCTTTAAAAAGAACAGTAGGATACTTAAAAAAAAGAAATAATAAAATTTTTTTTAAATAAAACACTGATTAATTTTAGAGTTTTTATATTTTTGGCAAAACACTAACAACTATTTTTAAACAAAAAAATAATTTCTTGGAGATTAACTATTTTTTTATATCTTTAAAACCTTTAACTAAAAACAAACTTTAAGTCAAATAACAATGAAAAAATTATTTTCTATTCTGGCACTTGCCATCATGATTTTTGTAGGTAGTTTTAATGCAAATGCAACAACACCGAGCAACACCTTAACAAATGCCGCAACAATTTCTGTTGTTCAGGACGAAGAGCCCGCTGCCGATGCAGAGGACAAACCCTTTCATCAAGAATTAAAAGATCGATTTGTAGAAGGAGGTCCCGGATTTATGGGAATTGTACTTTTATGCCTTATTCTTGGTCTTGCAATTGCAATTGAGCGAATTATTTACTTAAACCTTTCTACTACAAACACTAAAAAATTAGCCCAACAAGTAGAAGAAGCTCTTAATAGCGGAGGAATTGAAGCTGCAAAAGAAGTTTGTAGAAACACAAAAGGTCCTGTTGCATCTATTTATTATCAAGGTCTAGACCGTGCCAACGAGGGTCCCGAAGCTGCAGAAAAAGCTGTTGTTGCCTACGGAGGGGTACAAATGGGACAATTAGAAAAGAATGTTTCTTGGATATCGTTATTTATCGCATTAGCCCCAATGCTTGGGTTCATGGGTACAGTAATAGGGATGATTCAAGCCTTTGATAAAATTCAAGCAGCCGGAGATATGAACCCTTCATTAGTAGCCGGAGGTATTAAAGTAGCACTTCTTACAACTGTATTTGGTCTAATTGTTGCTATTATATTACAAATATTCTACAACTACATTATTGCAAAAATAGACAGTATTGTAAACAGCATGGAAGATGCATCTATTACTTTAATAGACATGTTGGTAAATTTCAAAAACAAGAATAACTAATTTAAAATACCAAGTATAATGGGTTTATATAAAATATTAAAAATAGTGGCTATCGTGCTTAGTGTTGCCGGAATTGCATTTTTTGCAATGATTTGGTCAGCAGGCGATAAGTCCATTGTAGAAACATTAGCAAATGGAGAAAATGTACCTACTATAGATTGGTTGCTTTACGTGGCGTATGTTATGCTAGCTATTGTAGTACTCTTTGTTTTAGTTTTTTCTATACAAGGAATATTTGCCGGAAACATCAAAAAAACAATTTTAACCGTTGTAGCCTTTCTTGCTGTAGTTTTAATAGCATATGTTATGTCTACAGGAAGTGACGCAAATAGTTTACCACTTGTAGATGGCAAAAACATTTCTGAAAGTGCTTCTCATTGGGTAGGAACAGGATTAAGAACTTTTTATATCTTAATTATTTTAGCAATTGGCACGATGGTATGGAGTAGTGTACGTAAATTCTCAAATTAGAAACTATGGCAAGACGATCTACACCCGAGGTAAACGCAGGATCTATGGCAGATATTGCTTTCCTATTGCTGATCTTTTTCCTAGTAACAACTACTATTGAAAAAGACAAAGGGATTGCTAGAAATTTACCACCAAAAGTTGAACAAAAAGAAGATATCAATATTAAAAAGAAGAATCTTTTTGAAGTTTTGGTAAATAAAGATGACCAATTACTAGTAGAGGAAGCACCAATGAAACTGAAGGATCTTCGTCAAGCGGCAATAGATTTTTTAGATAATGGAGGTTTCCCAAGCAGCGACCCGGGTTACTGCAATTATTGTAAAGGAAAACGAGATCCTAATTCATCAGACAACCCGGATAAAGCAATTATCTCAGTAAAAAGTGACAGGCTTACCTCTTATAAAACGTATATTGCTGTGCAAAATGAATTGGTTGCAGCTTATAATTTTTTAAGAAATAGAGAATCGCAACGATTATACGGTTGGAAATATACCGATATGAAAAAGCAATTAGACGAAGGAGCGTTTAAAAATACGCCTGTTAAAGAAGAGAAAGTAAAGGAAAAATTGAAGAAAATTCAAGAGCTATTTCCTTTAAAACTCTCTGAAGCCGAAACCAAAAAAAATTAACTAGCAATGGCAAAGTTTACAAAGAAAAAAGGAGGCGAATTACCAGCCATCTCTACGGCATCACTGCCCGATATCGTTTTTATGCTACTGTTCTTTTTCATGGTAGTTACCGTTTTGCGCGACAGCAATTTACTGGTACAAAACAAACTACCTAAAGCAGATCAAGTAGAAAAATTGAGAAAAGACAGATCGGTGTTTATTTTTGCCGGTAAACCTAGTGATAGATACCAAAAAAAATACGGTACAGAAGCTAAAATACAAATTGGAGATAAGTACACAGATGTTTCCAGTTTGCGTTCTGCCTTAACAGAATTGCGGGGTAAATTACGCCCTGAACTTCAAGATAAGGTAATGGTTGCCTTAAAAGTTGATGAAGAAACAAATACAGGTGTAGTTTCCGATATTAAAGAAGAACTAAGGGAATTAAATATGTTAAAGATTATTTACATTACAACCCCCGGAAATCAGCTTGATAATTAACAACTACTTGCTTGTACATATATTAAATTTACGCTCTTTTTTGAGAGCGTTTTTTTATGCTTACTTTTAAACAGAATCAACTATCTTTGAATTATAAAAGACGTTTTATGCGACGCTATATAACAACCCTTTTTTTCTTTTTCTTACTAGTGCAGTTAATGGCGCAGAATACAACCGTAATAAAAGAGGTTGATTCACTTTATAGAGAAGATCAATTTTATATGGGATTAAATTTAAATTTTCTTACTAATACGCCACAAAATGCTACAAGAAGAGGCATTTCCGGTGGAGTACGAATGGGATTTTTAAGAGATTTTCCCATTTCAAAAACGAGAAAAACCGCTGTTGCTATTGGACTTGGACTTTCATACGACCAATATAGACACAATTTGTTGATTCAACCATCAGAGAATAATTTACCCTCAACATTTAGTATAATACCTGAAGAGGTGTCCTTAAAGAAGAATAGGCTCACGATGGCAACAGTAGAGATTCCATTTGAGTTTCGTTTGAGAACATCAAGTGCAACTAATTACGATTTTTTCAGGTTTTATTCAGGCATTACTATTGGATATACCTTTTGGCATAAAGCTATTTACGAGGGAGGAGGAGTGCTTATTTCTTCAACTGCCATTCCCGAATTTGAAAAACTTAGACTAGGAGCCACCTTAAGCGTTGGTTATGATTCGTTTAATGCGTTTATTTATTACGGACTTAATCCTTTTTTTAATACTTCGGCTAAAACAACTAATCAAGAAACAGTTACATTTCAAGCCTTTAAGGTGGGATTGATTTTTTACTTTTTATAGCCAAAAATTAAATAGAATAAATTGTGGGAAAGCCCCAACTACAAACCCAACGATGAGTTCCATTAGAGAGTGTGCTTTATTAAGTAATCTAGAAGATGCTACCCAGCCATTAATAATAAAAGAAAGGGCAATAACCGGAAGCAAATTTATTGTAAAATGAATGCTTAATCCTATTAAAAAAGCAGTAACTCCTGCTACAGCCATTTGATGTAAACTAGCTTTAAAGCCTAGCAATACTAACACTAATGCAGCAATAGTAGAAAAAAGAACCCCTACAAAAAAAAAGTATAATTCGGGATTGGAATAAGGAGTGTAAATAGATTTTATTACCAATAAAATAAGCAAGCTATGTATCATTAACGGAAGCTTTCTTTCTCTCACAGAAAAAAGGTGTATGCTAGTAACAAGCCGTAAATTTTTTAACAGAAAAAAAACGACAATAGGAATTAAAAAAGTAATTATCACCAACGCACTTAGTGTTGCTGTTTTTATTTGGGGCTCAATAAATCTTGGCGTAACTACGTAATACAATACGGCACCTAAAAAAGGCATAAGCAAAGGATGAAAAATATAGGATGCAATTTTCAGAAAGGCTTTCATTAAATTTCTTTTCGTAAACGGGCAACCGGAATGTCTAATTGTTCGCGGTATTTTGCAATGGTTCTACGGGCAATAGGATACCCTTTTTCTTTTAATATCTTTGCTAGTTTATCGTCGGTTAAAGGTTTTTTCTTATCCTCTTCGGCAATGGTTATTTCAAGAATTTTTTTAATTTCTCTAGTCGAAACATCTTCACCTTGGTCGTTTTTCATCGATTCGCTAAAAAATTCTTTTATAAGTTTGGTTCCATAAGGAGTGTCAACATATTTACTGTTTGCAACTCGTGAAACGGTGGAAACATCCATTCCTATTTTATCGGCAATATCTTTTAAAATCATGGGTTTCAGTTTTCGTTCATCTCCGGTTAAAAAATATTCTTTTTGATGTTCCATTATGGCATTCATTGTTACATACAGCGTTTGTTGACGTTGTTTAATTGCATCTATAAACCATTTTGCCGCGTCTAACTTTTGTTTAATGAATTGTACGGCATCATTTTGAGATTTTGTTTTGGTTTTAGACTCTTTATAACCCTTGAGCATTTCGGTATAATCGTGTGAAATGTGTAATTCGGGGGCATTTCTTCCGTTGAGGGTTAACTCCAGTTCGCCATCTACTATTTTAATGGCAAAATCGGGCACAATGTGCTGTACTATTTTAGTGTTTCCCGAGTAGCTTCCGCCCGGGCGTGGATTTAAGTTTTCAATTTCGTGAATGGCATCTCGTAATTGTTGTTCAGAAATATCAAATTTTTGGATTAATTTTATGTAGTGTTTTTTTGTAAAATGATCAAAAGCCTTTAATAAAATTTTACCTGCCAATTGTACCGAAGGGGTTTGCTCTTTTCGCTTTAATTGTAACAATAAGCACTCTTGAAGGTTTTGTGCTCCAACTCCGGGAGGATCTAATTGTTGAACAATTTTTAATATTTTTTTTACTTGTTTTTCGGTGGTATAAACGTTTTGGGTAAAGGCTAAATCATCTACAATGTCTAAGATATCTCGTCTAATATAACCGCCTTCGTCTACACTACCTATTAAAAACTCAGCAATAATTTTTTCTTCCTCACTTAATCGATACGTATTAAGCTGTTGTAGTAAATACTGGTTAAACGATGTCCCCGAAGCATACGGAATTTGTTTTTCTTCATCATCTGCACTATAATTGTTTGAGGATAATCTATAACCGGGCGTATCGTCGTCGCTTAAATAATCATCAATATTAATATCGGTTTCAATAACTTCGGTGCCTTCGTCATAATCTATGGCTTCTTCTTGTTTAAATTCATCTTCAAACTCATCATTAGTCTCTTCTTTACCACCTTCTAACGCAGGATTATCTTCTAGCTCTTGGTTAATTCGTTGTTCAAATGCTTGCGTAGGCAACTGTATCAGTTTCATTAACTGAATTTGCTGAGGAGACAGTTTTTGCGAAAGTTTTAAATTTAATTGTTGTTTGAGCATACGTTTAATTACTATTTGATAAAATTAAAAAAAACAATCTACTTACGCTATTAAATAGATTGTTTTTAAAAAATTAGTTTATTAAAATTGTTATTTTAAAACTCGGCATGCCCCGGAAACCTAGGATAGGGTATAACATCTCTAATGTTTGTCATTCCGGTTACAAATTGTACCAATCGTTCAAACCCAAGACCAAATCCGCTATGCACACAAGTGCCAAATTTTCGTAAATCCAGATACCACCATAGTTCTTTTTCGTCTATTCCCATCGCAGCTATTTTTTCTTTAAGCACATCGTAGCGTTCTTCTCGTTGCGAACCACCTACAATTTCACCTATTCCGGGAAATAAAACGTCCATCGCTCTTACCGTTTTTCCGTCATCGTTTAAACGCATATAAAAGGCTTTAATACTTGCCGGATAATCAAATAATATTACCGGACATTTAAAGTGCTTTTCTACCAAAAAACGTTCGTGTTCGCTTTGTAGGTCGGCTCCCCAATCTTCAATTAAATACTTAAATTTTTTCTTTTTATTGGGCTTGGAGTTTTTTAGAATTTCGATGGCTTCGGTATAGCTTACTCGTTTAAAATTATTTTCGGTAATAAAGCGTAGTTTTTCACGTAAACTCATCTCACTACGCTCGTTTTGGGGTTTGGTTTTTTCTTCTTGTAACAACCTGTTTTCTAAAAACTCTAAATCATCTTCACAATTTTCTAACGCATAATTAACCACATACTTGATAAAATCTTCGGCAAGATCCATGTTCTGTGCCAAGTTATAAAAAGCCATTTCGGGTTCAATCATCCAAAATTCTGCAAGATGACGTGAGGTGTTTGAGTTTTCGGCTCTAAAAGTAGGTCCGAATGTGTAAATTTTCCCCAATCCCATAGCATAGGTTTCCCCTTCTAATTGCCCGCTTACGGTTAGATTGGTTTCTTTACCGAAAAAGTCTTGTTTATAATCTATTTCTCCGTTTTTATCCAGCGGAGGTTTTTTTAAATCTAACGAGGTTACTTGAAACATTTCTCCGGCACCTTCGGCATCGCTTCCGGTGATAATGGGAGTATTCATATAATAAAATCCGTTTTCCTGAAAATATTGGTGTACTGCAAAAGCCAGTTTAGAGCGAGTACGCATTACAGCACTCATCGTATTGGTGCGAATACGAAGATGCGCTTGTTCCCTAAGTTTTTCCAGTGTATGGCGTTTGGGTTGCAGGATGGTTAGTTTTACCTCTTCGGGGTTTGCCTCGCCAAGAATTTCTATTTTAGAAACTTGTATTTCTACTTGTTGTCCGCTTCCTTGACTTTCTACCAAAAGTCCTGTTACTTTAATGGCGGCTCCAACCGTTATCTTTTTTAGTAAGTGATCTTCAAAGTTTTCAAAATCTACAACACATTGTATGTTTTTTATGGTAGAGCCATCGTTTAAAGCAATAAACCGGTTGCTTCTATACGAACGCACCCAGCCATTTACCGAAACTTCAACCGGAGATGGGTCACTTTGTAATAACTGAACAACATTTTTTTCTTGCTCCATTCGTCTTTTTATTTTAATAGACGGCAAAGATACGGTTTTTGGTGAAGTGAAAAAGTAGCAGATTAAGGTTTTTGTTTTTTCTTATAAGGGTAGGGTAAATTAACCCAAAACGGTTTTATTTTTAAAATGTAACGTGTATCTTGTCCAAAAAAAAGAATTGACGCTTTTAAAGCCACTTTTGTACTTTTCGTTATTTCGGTATCCGCTTACCGAAGAGGAAATTTTTGCTTTTTCTGAAATAAAAGATAAACACAAGGCTAAGAAAGAATTACAAGCTTTGGTAGACGATAAAGTGGTGTTTAAAATAGCCGATTTTTACCTTTGTGAAAACAATCCCCAACTGGTAGAAAGGCGTATTATAGGAAACAAAAAAGCCAATCAAATTTTTGCCAAAGCACAAAAAGTATCTAAGTTTATAGCTCGTTTTCCTTATGTTGAAGGAGTGGGAATATCGGGATCTTTATCAAAAGGTTTTTACGACGATGACGGCGATATTGATTTTTTTATCATTACTGTACCTAAAAGATTATGGATAGCAAGAACTTTTTTAATTTTATATAAGAAGATTTTTTTATTAAACTCCCGAAAGTATTTTTGCGTAAACTACTTTATTGCTTCCAACTCCTTAGAAATTGAAGAAAAAAACCGATTTACGGCAACCGAGTTGGTAACACTTATTCCTATGTTTGGCAACGGAAGTTTCCATGAGTTTTACAAACGAAATACGTGGGCTTTTCAATTTATGCCTAATTTTAATTCTTCCCAACCGTTGCAAAACCTTTCAGAAGTAAAAAAACCGCTTATTACCCGTCTTATCGAAAAAGTTTTAAATACTAAAGTAGGTGATTATATTGACACTTTATTTTTACGTCTCACTTATAAAAGATGGAAACAAAAGTTCAACAAAATGGATAAGCGCCATTTTAATGTAGCCTTAAAATCTACTCAAAATGTATCGAAACACCATCCGTTAAATTTTCAAAAACAGGTAATAAACCGTTTAAATAAAAAGTACGAAGAGTACCAATGCAAGTATAACATTCATTTACCTAAGGAACATGCTTGATATCCTCTTTTCACATTCTTATTACTACCCGTTAGACAAAAAACAATGGGATAACAAAACGCCCTATCCGCCATTAGGTACTATTTATGCAGCGTCTATGATGCGAGAGGAAGGGTTTCGTGTGGATTTGTTTGACACCAATTTACGTAGTAAGCCCAACGAAATTGAAACCATTTTACAGAAAGAAAAACCCCGGTTTTTGGTGCTCTATGACGATGGGTTTAATTATTTGACCAAAATGTGCCTTACCAATATGCGGGAAGCTGCTTTTAAAATGATAGGTTTTGGGAAAAAACATGGTTGTATCGTAATAGTAAATAGCAGCGATAGTACCGACCATTACCAAAAGTACCTCCAAGCAGGAGCCGATTATGTAATAAAAGGAGAGGGAGAATTAACTTTAAACGAATTAATAAAAACTTTAGAAGAAAAAAAACCGATTGATGTGGTAAAGGGAATTGTCTTTAAACAAGATAAGGAGTTTTATACTACTCCCCCAAGACCGGTGCTGACAAACTTAGACGACCTTCCTATACCTGCGTGGGATTTGGTTAACATAGATGCATATAAAACCATTTGGAAAGAAGGCGGCAACCCCTTTAGTCTTAATATGGCAACCACGAGAGGATGCCCGTATAAATGCAACTGGTGCGCCAAACCCATTTACGGAAACCGATATAACTCCCATTCACCCCAATACATTATAAACCAAATTAATTATTTAAAACAAAATTACGGAGTAACCAATTATTGGATGTGCGATGACATTTTTGGTTTAAAGCCCGGATGGGTACAAGAATTTAATCGGTTGCTAAAAAAAGAAAATTTACATATTTCGTATGTTATTCAAAGCAGGGTAGATTTGTTGTTAAAAGAAGATACAATTGATGCGTTGGCAGAAAGTGGGTTAAAAGAAGTATGGGTAGGTGCCGAAAGCGGTTCGCAAAAAATACTGGATGCAATGGATAAGGGCACGAAATTGGAGCAAATTTATACTGCAACAAAGCTCTTAAAAGAAAAAGGGGTACGAGTAGCATTTTTTATTCAGTTTGGATATTTGGGCGAAACCAAAAAAGATATTGCCAAAACCATAAAAATGATTGAAGAATTGCAGCCCGATAATATTGGCATTTCTGTTTCGTATCCCTTGCCGGGTACTAAGTTTTACGAGTTGGTAAAAGAAGATTTAAAAGCAAAAGCCAATTGGACCGACTCCGACGATTTAGCCATGCTGTTTCAAGGCACTTATAATTCTAATTATTACAAAAAATTACATCGTTACGTACACAAGATTTATCGAAAAAGTCAAGCCGTTTCTGTTTTTAAGCAAAGTTTAAAAAATCCGTTTTCTATTTCAACAAGCAGATTGCGTACCATGTTATTGTATTTTTATTATTTACCAAGTAGTTTAAGAGATCGTGTTGTATTAAAAAAAATGGAGCAAACATTCTAATAAAAACCTTACTAAAAGTAAGGAAAACCATACAATCAGCTGTAAATCAAAATTTTAACACAAAAAATTTGCAGAGTCTCATTTTTTTTTTTTACAGCTTAGCCCTCAACTCCCCGCAAAAGTAAAAATGCTTGCAAGCCATTTTGCAGTACCGGTTGTAACTGTTACTGCGACAAGAATTGTATTGTTTAATTTTAAAAATTAGAATTTATGAAAACTTTAAAAATTAAAATTAGTATTTTAGTATTGCTTTTAGTTACTTTACTATCGTGTAATAAAGATAATGAAATAATTAATAATGAAAACTCTTTATCCGATGCAATAAAAGTAATTCATTAAAATGATCCTATTGGAAGGTCAACATCATCTCAAATGTTGTCTTTTCCAGACATTCATTCTTTTAGACAGACAATTGAAAATTTAAAGAGTAGTATGGAGAATAGTGACAATGATTTTTTATCTAGATGTCCAAGCTTAGATAGTGATGATTTAGCTCAAAAAGAAAATGAGGTAGGTTTTGATTATTATCAGCCAATTACGGATTATTTAAGTAATCTGGGATTTACAGAATCTCTTTATTATGTTTTTAAAAATAAAAATGATATTTGGCTAAATAATACCGAGTTAGATGCTCAAGCTGACCCAATATTAAATGAGGATTTTTATTCATTAGATGAGGAAGAAATGGCTTTATTAAATCCTGATGGTGTTGTTAAAATAGGTCAATCTATTTATAAAGTATTAAATGGAGGAGAAATTGAGATTACAGATGGAGATATTGCAACTTTATCTGACTATACCCAATATAGGTTTTGTGACCCAATAGGAGGAATACCTATAAAGAGTAATGTTAAAATTAGCTGTAATGGCAACAACGGAGGCGGAGGCGGAGGAACAAACAATAATAGTGGTGGAGGAAACAGTAATAATTGTTTCTCTAATGAAATTGAAGTTACTTGGTGGAACATAGCAAGTGATAAAAGATTAAGAGGTAAAATAAAAGTTGTTTTTAGCAATTTATGGGGCTCAAAAATTAAAGCTAAAACGAGATATTATAAAAAAGGGTTTTTGGGTGTTTGGTATAATAGAAGAGCTAATATCACAGCGGCATTAGATGGCGATTGCGATATATACCCAGATAGTGAATGTGGAGATAACAATTGGCATTTTGATAAAAATGTTGATTTTAAATATGAGCACAATAAATACGTTGCAAAATATAAAATGGATTTAAGTGTACAACAAACACCACCACAACAATTTTTAATACAGGACTATAAAATTACCGGATTTCATAAAAGAGATAATTTTGAAAGAAGTCATACCTTACAATAGTATGGTTAAAACTAATAATATAACACATTTAAAAACAGCTATCGGTTTATTACTGATAGTTGTTTTTACTCAATCTTCTTTTTCACAAGAAAGCAACACAGCGTTTTTAAAAGATTACTTTCTTGTAGGAGGATTTACGCAATACACCCACAATTTTAATTACAGTTTGTTTTTAGAAGACCCCACGGTAAACTTAGAGTTTTTACCTTATAAAACACTTCAATTCGGAGTGCTAATTAATGTTTATCAAACCAAACGGTTTAATTTTAAAACAGGACTTATTTTTAAACCTCGTACTAATGTTAAGCGAATTGTTTTTACCGCTGCACAAACGGGATTAGATTATGACTTGGAACTAAACACCTTGGGTTCGGGTGGTTTAAAGCTAAAAGAGTTTCCTATGATGGCAGAATATATTGTTCCCATCTCAAAAAAAATAAAATGGAGTGTTACTCCCGGTTTTTCTATAAATTGGATGAAAGATTACGGTGGAGGAGAAGGTGATATAATAAATGGTGCCGGAGTTTTTGTGTTTTATGATGACCTTTCTAATAAACCTTTCTTTTTTGATATTCATATAGGTACCGGTTTTTATTTTTTACTCAACCCTTTTTTGCTGCAAATAGGCTTTAGATATAGTAAAAGTTTAACACCGGTTGAAACCGGAGAGATACTGGTGGATAATTTTCAAACCGTACCGAACAGTTCAACCGGAAAAATGAAAGAATCGGGCGATTATTATGGAATTTCGTTGGCTGTTTTTATCAAGAAAAGAAACAAGAAAAGAAAAAAGAAACAATAACTAAAAACGACTATTATGAAAAAAATTATTTTAACCCTGGTTTTTTTATGTTTTGTCTTTGTTGGTGTTCAAGCCCAATACACATCAATACCCGACAACGAATTTGAACAAGCACTTATCGATTTAGGTTTGGATGATGTGATAGACGGGCAAGTGCTTACATCCAATATTAATACTGTTACAGAGCTTGATCTTTGGGGTTATAGTATTCAAGACCTTACCGGAATTCAAGATTTTACAGCTTTGCAAATTTTAGATTGCTCCGATAACTATTTAACAGCATTAGATGTTTCTGCAAACACTCAATTGTTTTATTTGGTTTGCGGTTATAACTTATTAACTGAGATAGATGTTTCAAACAACCCGAATTTGGTAGGCTTGTTGGTAGATGGCAACCCGATAACAGAGCTTGATATTTCAAATAATTTATCCATTTTTCAATTATGGTGCGATTTTACTTCTATTTCTGCATTAGACCTTAGTAACCATACTTCGTTGCAAGAGTTGTATTGTGGAGATAACAATTCGTTAACCGAGTTAAATTTAAAAAACGGCACCAATAACCAAATTATAGAATTAGATGCCACCGGTACACCCAATTTAAACTGTATTCAGGTAGATGATGAAGTAGCTGCAAATAACGGAGATTTCCCGTATTCATATTGGGAAGTTGATGGGCAAGTCATTTATGCCGAAGATTGCACCTTAGGTGTTGAAGATAGAGTGCTTTTTTCTATTTCGATTTTTCCCAATCCCGCAACCAAGGTTTTGCAAATAAACAACCCCATTAATGTGGTGATAAAACAGGTACAAGTGTATAATTTATTAGGCAAAGAAGTTTTGCAAGTGCAGGGCAATAACAACACGATAAATGTTTCCGGTTTACTACCCGGTGTTTACTTTGTAAAACTAATAACGCAAGAGGGTGTTAGGAGTTTTAAGATGGTGAAGGAGTAAGCGGCTTTATTGCTTACAAACTCTTAAACTGATCTAAAAACCTTACATCGTTTTCGCTTAGTAAACGAATATCTGAAATTTGATGCAATAACAAAGCAATACGGTCTATTCCCATTCCAAAAGCAAAACCAGAGTATTCTTTGGGGTCTATGTTGCAATTTTCCAACACATTGGGGTCTACCATACCGCATCCCATAATTTCTAACCATCCGGTACCTTTGGTCATTTTGTAGTCGGTTTCGGTTTCCAATCCCCAATACACATCTACTTCGGCACTTGGTTCGGTAAACGGAAAGTAAGAGGGGCGCAATCTAATTTTAGATTTCCCGAATAACTCGGTGGTAAAGTATTCTAATGTTTGTTTTAAATCGGCAAAACTTACATCTTTATCAATATACAATCCTTCTACTTGGTGAAAAAAGCAATGCGAACGAGCCGATATAGCTTCGTTTCGATACACTCTTCCGGGCGAAATGGTACGAATGGGCGGTTTATGGGTTTCCATATACCGTACTTGTACCGAGGAGGTGTGTGTGCGTAATAAAATATCGGGGTTGGTTTGTATAAAAAAGGTGTCTTGCATATCTCGTGCCGGGTGGTATTCAGGCAAGTTTAATGCAGTAAAATTATGCCAATCGTCTTCTATCTCGGGTCCTTCGGAAATGGTAAACCCGATGCGCGAAAAAATCTCGATAATATTATTTTTAACTATAGAAATAGGATGTCTGGAGCCCAATTCTATGGGTTCACCGGGGCGGGATAAATCGCCGTATTTTCCAACTACATCACCATTGTTTTGCAACGATTCTTTTAAAGTGTTAACCTTTTCTTGTGTTTTGTTTTTAAGGGTGTTAATGGCTTGACCTACTTCCTTTTTTTGCTCGTTAGGTACAGTTTTAAAATCGGAAAAAAGTAGGTTTAACAATCCTTTTTTACCAAGGTATTTAATTCTAAAAGCTTCTATTTCTTCTAAAGTATTAGCAGTAAAAGCTTCAACATCAGCAATATGTTTGTGTATGGTATCTATCATTTTATTAAATAATGAACGGCAAAATTACGGTTTTAGAATGGGCGAAACAACTGTTTTGAAATGAAATTAATCAGAGACTAATCAACCACCCCATTTTCTAAAAAATACTGTACAATAGCTTCTTTCATTAATACACTTTGTTCGCCGGGTTTAAGCGGCGGTAATTTTTCGACCAAAGTGTAATGTGGCCAGCCGTCGGCATCTATATATTCAAATTTATAATACCCAAAGGGTTCTAAAAGCCTGCAAATAGCAATGTGCATTAAGTTTATTTTATCGTCTTTATTAAATTTTTTCGCAACCTTTCCCAGTTCTTGTATTCCAATAAGATAAATAATGGCATCTAACTCAAGGGTTTCGCCGTCGGTAAATTTTTTGCTTAACAACGAAACGATTTCATCCCATCGATTTTTTAATTGTATGTCTAATGCCATTTTCGGTTCTGATTAAAAAACAAAGATACTTTAGTTTTGTTATCTTTACCAATAATTAACTACACATTTTAAAGTATGGTTTTAGCTGATATTGTTATTGGAATATTATTGTTATTAGGATTTTACAAGGGTTTTAAAAAAGGATTGCTGTTGTCTATAGCCTCTTTAGTTGGAGTTGTTTTTGGTGTATATGGAGCGATTTACTTTTCGGGATATGTTGCCCAATGGTTGGCAAACCGCTTTAGTTGGGGAGTACAACTAACACAATTGGTAGCTTTTGCCATTACTTTTCTAGCAATTATTTATACCGTTTCGTTACTGGGTAAGTTTTTAACCAGAGTAGCCGATTTTGCCTTTCTTGGAATTTTTAATAAATTGTTTGGTGGTGCACTTTATACGTTAATTGTTGCCTTTTTAATAAGTGTGTTTTTTATGTTTGCCGGTTCGTTTGAAGCATACGGTTACGGAATTTCTAAAGAAACAAAAGAACAATCTGTTTTATATCTTCCGGTTGCTTCATTGGCTCCAATGGTTTTACCTGCAATTATCGAGAATGTGAAAAAGGTTAAGGAACAAAAAAGCTTCCGGACTAATAAGAAGACAAACGATACGTTGCAATAAAATTTTCCCAACTCAAAATAGGTAGAATTGAAAAATTGTTATAAATTTGTCATGTATCGACAAGTCAAAAA
>WFXA01000257.1 GCA_015490835.1 Flavobacteriaceae bacterium
ACGGCGAATATGACGAAGAAGAACTTCGACTTTACCGAATTAAATTTATTAGCGAGGTTGCTAATTAATGTTTGTTTTTTTCTTCTATCCATTTACTTAAATACTTGGTGCTTTGCAACGTATGGTATTTTACTATTTGAGTTATAAAGATTTTATTCCTATGAGTTGCTAAATCACCGATGAGTTCTTCTATCCTAGCGCCAAAAGCTTCAAAAAAAATCTGTTTTAAAAATCTGTTTTGCAGTATGTTATACCCGTTTTTTTGAGCTTGTTGCCATTTTTCGGGAAGAGTGTACATCTCAATTGCTTCGTTGCACAGTTCCTCTTCTGTTTTACAAATTGAACCACAAAACGGAATATCCCCGGCAATTCCTTCTGCACCAATAGGTGTAGTTACAACAGGGGTGCCTTGCTGCATTGCATCTATTATTTTTCCTTTTAAACCGGCACCAAATCGCAACGGAGCTAAACAAACCCTAGCTTCCTGCATTGTTTTAGAAACAGTAGGTGTCCACCCTTTAACGATAAAACCTTCATCTAAGTTATGAAATTCTTTAACCTGCTGCGGAATATAAGCACCGTAAATATGCAGTTCGGCATTGGGTAGTCGTTTCCTAATCTTTTTCCAAATATCTTTTTTTAACCAAATAACACTATCCAAGTTAGGCTTGTGCATAAAATTACCAATAGTAACAAAATGTTTTCGTTGTTGAAAATTTAAAGAATCTTCAGAAAAACTTTCAACCAAAAGAGGAAGATAAAACAGCAAAGTAGCATCTATTTTAAACGTGTTTTGCAGTAAGTGCATTTCATATTCCGAAATAATAAGCGAAACATCACATCGCAAGATACTGGCAATTTCACGTTTTGCGGTTTCAGAAAATAAATTAATCGTACTATTTTTTTTAAAAGCTTCCTCACGAGCTTTGCGTAGAAAATGTAAGTCTTCGGTGTCTAAAATGGTTACTGTATTGGGGCAAACTTGAGAGACTCGCCAACCAAATTGTTCTTCGGTAACAAAACGATCATAAAGTACGATATCGGGACATAAACCGGAAACAAAATCGTTAAAAGAGAAATGATTTATTTTAATAGGAACAACTTCGATTTCAGAATTCTTTAAATTATCTGAAAAATTAGTTTCGTTTGCTGTGGTGCCAAAATATATTTTATAATTCCATTTACGAAATAACGAAATTAATTGAAGTATACGAGTTCCTGCTGCTGTAGTAGTAGATTCAGGAAAAGTATGACCAAGAATAAGAATTTTTTTCACTTATTGAAAACTAGAAACATTTAGAGAAACCATTTTCACAGTTGGTTGGGTTTCTTCAAGGGAAGTCCAAGCAATATAAAGTGTATTTTTAACTTTTTCCAATTGCGGGAATCCCGAAGCTCTTTCGCTTCTGGTTTTTGTTATGGTAATAGGCGTTGAAACACTTCCCGACGACGAAACTTTTGCTAATTGAATAACGGTATCATTACCTTGAGGTTCCATCCACAATACTGCTGCATTGTTTTTGTCTAACAGTACCAAATCTACTCGTCCTATGGCATTTCCTTTATCTACTCGAACCGGAAGACCAAATGTAGCACCACCATCGTCTGAGAAAGCTACTTGCACCTTAGGGTCGTCGTTAGCTGCTGTAAACCAAACTACTGCAATATTATTTTCTAAAGCAGCGATGGCAGGTCCGTTTACCGGACAACCGGGGATATGCCAATTGTCATTGTAAACGGGTTGCGGTTTTGTCCATTTTTCATTTACTTTTCGTACAACATAAATATCTCGAATTTCATCTTCACTTCTATCCCTGTAAACAACCAGTTGTCCGTTTTTTGTCATTGTTGCAGCGGTATTACAACAATCACATGTTCTATTATCTAGTAAAACATCCTCAAGAATTTCTCCGTTAGCAGTAATAACAGCACCTCGTATGGTCATTTGTGCTTTATCTTTAGGAACATTTACTGTCGTTCTACCATCTAGCCAAGTGACAAAAAAATCATTTTCTCCGTAGGGTATCAACGATACAAAACCATGTTCGCTTTGCGTTCCGTCAAGGTTTAGCAAAAAATCTTTTTTCCAAGTATTCGTTTTGGCGTTATAAACACTAAGTTTTACATCATAGGTATAGGTTCCCGAAGCCGATTTTTGAAGTGTATGTGCTAAAATGTTTCCGTTGTTTTCGGAAATAGAAGGAAAATCTGCCCAATTTACAAACCAATTAGTGCCTGAGGTAATTATTTGTGGCTTAGACCAACTTGTTCCGGAAAAAGAAGCATATTTTAAAACAGATAATGTGTCTTGTTTTTCTACCCAAGAAAGAAACAATTTATCTGAGTTGCTATACAATCTGGGCAAAGAAGCATTTAAAACACTAGGTACAGACAAAGAGGTTACACTGTTTTCTTCTTTTTGCTTGATGGGTGTTTTTTTAGATTCGGATTTACATGAAACAACAAACAAAAAAAACAAACTAGAATAAATCATATATTTCATTTTAACTATTTTTAGTGTGGTAAATATATAGTAAATTAATGAAGTAGCGTAAAATAGAAAATTGTTTAAAAATAACTATCCCTTGGGATAACATAAATAATATTTAACCACTTTTTTTGATAATGCTTTTAAATTAAGTTGGTCGCTCGCCTCTACCACATCTGTTAAAGAACCGTCTTTTTTTTGTAATAAGATTAATTCTTTTTTAGCATTATAGGCTTGATTCCCTATTTCTCCCGTAAAAACAAAATAGGTTGCTTCTACTTCAGATAGACTGTAATTGGTCATCACATTATTTTGATGAGATTGAATTTCTTCAGAAGTAAAAGGCTTTTTCCTTATTTCAATTTTTAGTAATTCTCTATTCAAAATTATTGAAGATAAGGTACGCAGTACAAAATCATGATGGTGTTGCCATTCTTTCATTGCTGAAAGAATATCGTAATCGTCTAACTGTGAAAAGACTTCCAAGACGTTAGTTGTAAAATTAGCAATAAAAATTTCGTTTTTAAGAAAATAAGAAAGTGCTTTAGATGCTTGGAGTTGCTCTCCTTTTTGTGTTACTTCTTTAGCTCTTTTAAGCACCCTCATTAAAAGTTGCTCGGCAACCAGTCCGGTTTTATGTAAATATACTTGCCAATACATTAACCGTCTGGCGATTAAAAACTTTTCGACAGAATAAATACCTTTTTCTTCAATTACCAACATATCGTTAGAAACATTAAGCATACTTAGTAGTCGTTGTGAGCTAATAGCACCTTCGGAAACACCTGTATAAAAACTATCACGTTTTAAATAATCTAATCGATCCATATCCAATTGCCCCGAAATTAACTGATGTAAAAACTTTTTTGGGTATTCGTTTTTAAAAATTGAAATAGCAAGCGTTAATTTGTTGTTAAATATGCTATTTAATTCATTCATAAAAGCAAGTGAAATTTGCTCATGATTTACACCATTTACGATGCTATTTTCCATAGCATGAGAAAAAGGACCATGCCCAATATCGTGTAATAAAATGGCAATATACAATGCTTCGGCTTCTTCATTAGAAATAACAACACCCTTAAAACGAAGCACTTGAACTGCTTTTTGCATTAAATACATAGCTCCTATTGCATGCTGAAAACGAGTGTGATGCGCTCCGGGATAAACCAAGTAAGATAAGCCCATTTGGGTAATTCTGCGCAAGCGTTGGAAATAGGGATGCTCGATAAGATTAAAAATCAATTCGCTGGGAATTGTAATAAAACCGTAAATTGGGTCGTTAATAATCTTAAGTTTGTTATTACTACTTTTTATATTGTTAGTATTCAATTTTTTTTAGAATTAAAATTTAAAGCAAATATACATATA
>WFXA01000258.1 GCA_015490835.1 Flavobacteriaceae bacterium
CCACCAAAAGGAGCATAAGAAGTATAAAGATTTAGAATTTCTTTTTTGCTATATCGCGCTTCCAATCTAGTTGCTTTAACCAATTCTATAAACTTTTCGAAATACGTTCTGGGTTTCCCTTTTCTTGAAAGTCTAATTACTTGTTGGCTAATGGTACTTCCGCCGCGTCTTTTGCTTGTAGTAAGGTTTTGCCACATTGCTTTTGCAATAGAAATCGGATTGAACCCGGGGTGATAATAAAAATATTCGTCTTCAAAAGCCAGAATACAAGCCTCAAAACGCTTAGGAATACTATCGGTTTTTGGAAAACGCCATTGCCCGTCTTTGGCAATACGAGCTCCCAATAATCTTCCCTCTTTACTTAAAACAACAGTAGATAAAGGCTCAGAAAATAAATTTTCAGGCAAGCAAAACAACCAAATAAGAAAAAAACCTAAAAGGAAAACGATTTTTATCTTATGTTTTTTTAAAAACTTACGCACGCTATTATTTTATTGAATTACGTTTACCCATTTGCCTTTATTTCTGGCAAAATAATCGTTATCATACATTGCCTCTGCTTGTGTGCCCGGCAGGTAATAATTTCCCAGATACGAGGCGTTCAATTTTACAGTAAAGGTTTTAGTAGAACGCTTATCGATGTTAAAATAAATATTCACTCTATCGTCCCGTATGTCTATATAATCGGCTTCTCCCACACTACCGATTCCTAAATTGCTGTAACTGGTATTTACAATTTCCCAACCGCTGGGGAATAGTTGTGTTGTTGCAACATTTCCTATCCAATTTCCGGTGGTATTGGTAACGGTAATTTTTGCTGTAATTTCGGTGCCTTGACGAAGCGTTGAAACATCTATCAGATTTCCTTCTCCATCTACATATTGTGTGGCAACCGTAAGGTTTTTTTGTTGGGTAAGCTCTTCTCCTAAAGGTAATTTTCCGGTTTGTAAAACAGTAACATACACCGTGTTATTTTTATTGTTTTTTATCGTAATAGTATTGCTTCCCATTACAAAAGAAAGGTCGCGATTAACAATTGCTTTCTCTGTTTTAATTGTATTGGTTTTTCCGTTATTAAGTAGAGAAACATCCATCGATTTTCCACCGTTTTTTTCTACCATTTTAGATAGTGCTATTAGAGCAAACGCAGTTTCTTGTGTACTGTACCATCTACTAGAAGAAAGATTTTTTGATAGAGATTGCGCTACCTCCCGTTGTTTTGAATTACCTATAATCACCATTGTTTCTAACGCCATAGCTCTGTTTCTAAACACCGAACCGTATGTATAATAATCGTAGTTATTAGCGGTAAAATCTATATTGGCGGTTTTAACCAATGCTTGTGCTACTTCCTTTTTTCCGGCTAAGGCATAAGCGGCTGCCAATCGCCATTTAGCTTCATTGCTCAATCGGTTGCTTTCGCGTAATCGATTCATTGCTGCCAATTCGGGTTTTCCGGCAAGCGCAAGAGTAAATAATCTATATGCTTGATTAAGCGTTGTGTTGTAACGAGTGTTTCCGTTTTGCCATTGCCAGGCGGCTTGTTGTTGGTATTGCAACCAATTGTTTAAAAACGAAATAGGCAAGGCGTATCCTTTTTGTTTTGCTTCCAACATAAAATGTCCTGCATAGCTGGTTGCCCAATCGCTTGCTTCTCGACCTCCTCTCCAATAGCTTAATCCGCCATTTGGCAACTGAAAATCGCCCAATTTCTGAATGGTAGCTTTAATGTTTTTTTCTATTTCTTGTTTCTTATCAAACGTTATGTCAAAAATATCATTCAAATACAATTGCGGAAACCCGGAAGAGGTAGTTTGTTCCACACATCCGTGCGGATAACGGATAAGGTATTCCATTCGTTTGGTAAAATTTATGTGAGGAAGCGTAGAAAGTTCAACCTGAATCTTATTACTGCCCGGTACACCAAAAGTATCATAAGTAATCTCTTTTGATGCATTAGGTTCTAACACATATTGGGTAGCTTTTTGCGAAATCGGATTTGGATTAAACACATCTATTTCGGTTTTGGCAGATGCCTTTTCGCCCGAGCCGCTTGCTGTAACTTCAATGGTTTGAAAATCTTTAGAAGGCAGTACTTCAAAATCGAAATTTACAATTTGTTCGCCTAAAGCGTTAAACCGAATACTTTTTGTAGTAGCTCCTAAGGGTTTTAGGGCGTTGCCCGTTTTTACTTTTATTTGTACGTTATTAATTTTTTTATCCATTGCAAAAACCGTAACCGGAAGAGTTACCTTTTCGCCCGGAGAAAGTTTTCTGGGTATCGACGTTAACACCATTAACGGTTTTCGTACCGGGGTTGTTTTTTCGGTGTTTCCGTATGCATTTTTTGTGTTATCGCCGGCTACAACCATCGTTCTAACCGAGCCTATATAATTAGGCATCGTAATTTTATGTGTAGCGGTTTTTCCTTTTTGAAGCGTAAACGGTCCTAAAAATTTTACCACAGGTTTAAAACGGTCTGCTTTTCGATTTTTTGCACCGGCAGCCACGTCGCCACCACCAATAGCATAAATATTAGACACGCTTCCCGAATACGCTCCAATTACCAAATCAAAAATATCAAAGGTTTTAACACCAAGTGCTTCACGGGTATAAAAAGCATTGTGAATATCGGGTGTTTTAAAACGGGTTAAATCTAACAATCCGTCATCTACAACCGCCAGTGTGTAAGTCATTTTCTTTCCGTCTTTTTCAGAAACTTTTATACTAAAGGTTTGCTCGGGTTTTAACTCCTCGGGCATATCTATAATGGGATGCAATACGGTTTGGGGGTCTTCAACCAAAATCGGAATAACGCCATATAACCGAATAGGAAGATCGTTTTTAGTTTGTTCATGAGGTTGTAACAAGGCAATGTTTACATACACGTTGGGTGTCATTTCTTTGGTAAGAGGTATCGTTGCTTTTGTTTCTCCTTTTTGGGTTTCTATCCATTGGGTAGAAAGTACTTCGGTGCCGTTTTCAATGCTTAGTAAAGCTCGTCCTCCTTCTGAAGAAGGAAAAGTAATAACGGCTTCTTCACCTACATTGTGTTTTTCTTTATCAGCAGAAAAAACAAGCATTTTTGCACTATCGGGATTTCCGTCTGAAGGGCTTTTCCACCAGTTTTTATAAAAATACGCAATGCGTCCGGTTGCATGACCCGACTGCGGGTCGATAACCCGAATTAAGTATCTGCCTCCTTCTTCGTCCGGAATAGTAACAGTAAAATTAGCTTTGCCTTTGCTATTGGTTGTAACGGTAAATGCTTTAACCGGACGATGAATGGTCGCGTTTTCGTATCGAGATAAGTTGTCGTAACCACGACTCCACCACCAACGCCATTCTATTTGAAAAACTTTAACTTCTAATTTTCTGTTATCGGAAGGTTTCCCTTCGGGATTTACCGTTATTGCTTGAAATTCTACTTTTTCATCGGTATTATATGAACCGTACTGTTGTGTTTTGGGAGATTTTAGCCCTACAAAATGCGTAAAAGGAGCTATGTTTTTTGAAAAAATATCCATCGAAAAATCGCCTCCGCCTTCATAGACTTTTGTTTCAAAAGTAGCTTGTAACATCCCGGGTGCTTTCTTGCCTATTCCTATTTTTTTAGAAAAAGATTTTACTCCTTCTTCGTTTAATTTACCGTCTAAAATCGGAATTTCCACTTTATCAAATGAACGAATTGGGTCGTTAAACTGAAAATTCGGGTATTTTTTAAATGCTGTATTCGTACTTCTAAGCGTTGCATTCATGGCAACTTTTAAGTTACGTGCCGGTGCGCCGTGTAACCATAACGAAGTGATTTTTCCGGATACGGGTTTTGAAGTAGTAAGCACATTTTTATCGAAATCTAATTTTATTTTTAATCGGTTGGGCTTAATGGTGGCTATTTTTAGGGTTTTGGCAAACTGTGCCCCTCCTACCTGTACGGTTGCCAACCAGTTTCCGGTGGGTGCTTCTTTTTGTGTAGGAATTGGGAAATAAAAGAATCCTTCTTTAGATAACCCTCCGTTATTTCCGGTATGATAAACGGTTTTTTGCACCAGTTTTCCGCGAGCATCGGTAACCAAGAGTTTTACAGGATGCCCCTTGGGTAATTTATTGGTATTATCGTTTAAAGCAAAGGTAAGGTGAATGGTATCGCCGGGACGATACACACCACGCTCGGTATAGATATAGCCTTTTATTCCTTTTTGCAGTTTTTTACCCGAAACATCAAAGTTACTAACCGATAAGGCATTGCCGTCGTTCAATTTGGCATAGGCAAAATTAGTTCCTTTTTTAGCCACGGCAAAAGCAATGGTTTTGTCGCTATCGAATATAGCAAAGCCATTACTGTCTGAAGTAGCTGTACCAACGAGTTGCTGTTGGTAGTTGTAAAAATTAATTTCGGCACCGGCTTCAGGTTTTGCCGTTATAAGGTCGGTAGTTACTGCGTGATAGGAATTGTTACTTCCTTTTTTAACAATAAATCCAAGGTTAGATCCTAAGATATTGGCTCGTACAATTTTATCTTCGTTATAATATGCCGAATGACAAGGGTTATTGCGTTGTTTCCAATTGTAGGTATTGCGCCTCCATCTGTACAATTCGTTATCCCAATATTGTTCTTCGCGCTCTTCTTCATTTAACGAAAGCGATTCGGGTGTTTGTTCATAATCTGCTTCGTTTTCCGAATTATTTTGGTTTGTGTTACAAGTGTAGGTGGTATACTCTTTTTTAAAACTGATTTCTATTTGATACAAAGCACCGGGATCGGCACTAAAAAAATTAGCAAGATTAATAGCTTGTGCTTGCCACACATTAGGTATTGTGTTTTTAAGTGAAATGGTTTTTTTGGCAATGCGTCTTCCTACTTTTTTAAGATAGTAGTAACGGCTGTTGTTTAAATTAGCATCTTGCAAAAACTGAAGCATATTGTCTTGGTAAATTTTAATAATTCGTACGTCTACAGCGTTTAGATTAACGGTCTTAAAATAGAAAGGAGTGGTTGCCGAAGCCGGTAAGATTACTCCTTTGCTTATAAGGGTAATTTCGGGTTTAAGTTGTTCAAAAGAAATAAGTTCGGAAAAATTGTTTTTAAGTTTGTTGTTTTCGGTGTTTTTAATACCGTTATAAACTTGTAGTTTTACTTCTCCTACAATATTGCTTTCGGGATATACTTTTAACACGTTTCCTTCTACTTCAAATCGTAAATCGGTTGCTTTATCTAATGAAACCAAGCCGGAAAAGTTTTGATTTTCTTTTAAGGGGTCTGAAAAATTAATAGCCAACGAAGCTTGCGGCGCAACGGTGGTTTTAATAGTTATTATTTTAAAATTGTTTTGTCCGGGAATAACGAGTGTATTTTCGCCTTTGTTTGAAGCTCCTATAGAAGACCCGTTCCATTTTACGGTTATTTTTGAATTTTCTTGTTTTCTGTTAATGCTATCTATTTTAAACCGGAAAAATTTGGCATCGCCGGTAACCGAATCCCAAGTAATGGGAAGATTTTTTGTTTCTTGTGTAGCCTCTATAAGTTGTTTCGCTTTTTTAAAATCGATTACATCTGCAAGGTTTATGCTTCCGGTAAGATATTGCAATTGTTTTGTGTACGATTGTAAATTTTCTAAATTAATTTTAAAATCGAGAGGTATTGTTTTAAAACTAAATGTATATTTTTTATACGCTTTTGGAAGGTCGTCATAGAGTTTATCGAGTTTTAGAGAAACTATATATTCGGTGTCGGATTGCAATTTTTCAGAAGGTTGAAAAATTAAAGTATTGCTGTTTTCAACGACTAATTTACCCGTAATTTTAGGTGTTGTTATAAGATATTCGGAAGGAATTTCTTGATTTATTTCAAATTGTTTTAAGGGTTTTGCCAATTGAATTTTTATAGGTGAAATCACCGATACGTTTCCATAAGTATTATAAGAAATATAATCTTTAAATTGAAATAAATTATCGATTTTAGAAGAGGTTTTGTCTTTACAAGAAAATACAAAAAACACCATTAAGGCAACAAGAATACGAGAGAATACTTTCATTTTAATTAATTTGGTTATTAGGTAGCACCTTTACAAGAATTGGTTAGTTGAAAAAGTTGGTTTAAAAATACGGAAAATTACTTTACAAAAAAACCGTCCGTTAAAAATAGTAACGTCCGGTTTCAGTCTTTTGGTCTATGCTTATAGGTGTTTAAGGGAACTTTAACACCTTAAAAATTAATGTGGTAATACTTTTCTAAAATAACCATAAGCAAAAGTTCCTAACATTGCAGCAGCGATAAACACAATAAAAACAGTATATCCTGATCCTAAAAGCACAAACATCATCCCTGAGCAAACACCGGTAAGCGCCCAACCCATTCCGAAAATAATTCCGCCTAATATATATCGCCACCATTGGGGTGCTTTGGGGTTAAATTGGTGTATTTGTCCGTCTTTGGTTTTAATTTTTCCGGTTTTAAAAAGTTGGGTAATAATCATTCCTATTAGTACACCGGTAATGATAATTCCGTACATATGAAAAGATTGAAAGTGGAACATTTCAATAATTCTAAATGTAGAAATGGCTTCTAGTTTCCACATTCCAAATCCGAAAACAAATCCGACTGCCATATATTTAAAAAGTTTCATACTATCAGTTTTTAAGTTAGTTAAAAAGGGATTTTTAAAATATAAGGAAGGATAAGCCAAGTCATTATCAATCCACCTACAAAGAAACCTATTACGGCAACCAGTGAAGGTACTTGCAGGTCTGCTAATCCTGAAATAGCATGACCGGAAGTACAACCTCCGGCATAACGTGCGCCAAAACCTATTAAAAAGCCACCTACTACGATTACTATAAATCCGCGTAACGTAAATAAGGATTGCCATGAGTATAAATTCCAAAAATCGGGGATATCAACACCATGAATTACATCTTTTCCGGGAACTAAATGAACATTACTATGGTTTAGTAATGTATCTCCCGATATTTGATTAAGAGTATGAATAGTTGCTTGCGAAACGTGTGCTAAACCGTCGCCTCCAAAATAATTAGCTGCAATATAACCACCAAACATAGCACCCAGAGCAACCATTAAATTCCATCCTTGCTTGCCCCAATCAAATTCAAAGAAGTCGGCAAATTCGCCGGCACCATCGGCAGCGCACATGGTTCTTAAATTGGCAGATAAACCAAATTCTTTATTAAAATATAATAGTAAAAACAGGGTTAGCCCTATTACAATACCGCCCATCCACCAAGGCCAAGGTTGGCTAATAAATTGATGGATTTGTTCAAAAAAAGTATTCATTTTATTAGTTGTTTAATTACAAAGTAAAATTAGTACAGTAGGTTTCTCTAAAAAATGACATTTCTCACAAAAACACGTTTTAAAAATAATAAAAAGCGTCTTTAAAATGTTCGATTTTTTCTTGCGTTTTATTTTTTAATACGGCAATAATATCAAACCGAACTTCTACATCTAAGTCATTGGAAATAATATATTCATTTGTTGCTTTTACCAAGTTTTTAATCTTGCCTTTGGTTACAAATTCTTGCGGATCGCCAAAAAAGTCATTGTTTCTGGTTTTTACTTCTACAACCACCAAAACACCTTCTTCTTTTTGAGCGATGATATCTATTTCGGCTTTATCATATAAATAATTTCGTTTAAGTATGGTGTATCCTTCACGTGCCAAATAATCTGCCGCTAATTGCTCTCCTAATTTACCAAGTTCATTATGTGTTGCCATTAGGATGTTTCAAAAATTACAGTTGTTTTTTCTTTATTTGCTTTCAGTAAAATTTTTCTTCCCAAAATCAAAGCGCGGTTATCCGGAATATGTCCGGCGGGGAAATTAAAAACAATGGGGAAATCATATTCTTCGCACGTTTCTAAAATAATTTCTTCCGCTGTTTTCCCAAACGGAATAGTATTGTCACGCATTTGGGTCATTCCGCCAACTAGCAAGCCTTTCAGGCCTTTGAGCATGCCATTTCGCTTTAAATTTTGCATCATCCGGTCGATGTGATATAAGTATTCGTCAAGATCTTCAATAAAGAGAATTTTACCAGTTGTATCTATTGCCGAAGGGCTTCCGCAAAGCGAATACAATATCGATAAATTACCCCCTGCCAATTGTCCCGCAGCATTACCCAATCTATTATTTTTATATGAAGGAACTGTTATTTCATACGGGTTTCCAAAAAGGGTTTCCTTGATAGAATCTTTGCTTTCTTGTGTTTTATCTTCGATAGCAACCGGCATTTGTGCGTGTAACGTTTCTACTCCTAGATTGTGTATATGGCTATGTAAAACCGTAACATCGCTATATCCTATAATCCATTTTGATTGTTTAATAAAATTGGAAAAATCTAATTTATCAATAGTACGCACAGTTCCGTATCCGCCTTTTGCACACCAAATTGCCTTTACGTTTGGTTTATCAAGCTGTGTTTGAAAATCATTGGTACGAAGTTTATCGCTTCCGGCAAATTGGTTATAAGAAGCTCCTATGGTTTTTCCTAAAACAACGTTAAGCTTCCAGCTTTTAAGTAACGAAATAGTATATTTTAACTCCTCGTATTTTACTTTCCTAGCCGTAGAAACAATAGCAACCGTATCACCTTTTTTTAAATAATTTGGAGTTTGCATAGTGGTTTTGTTCTCGGTAAAATTAAACCTTTTTTTAAAAAATATCGTTAAAGTTTTGATAGTCGCTTGATTTTTTATAAGTTTATGCTTCCCAAAATCATTTATAATGAATACATCCGTACTCTTTCCTTCTTGTAATACCGCTACTTTAGATCCCTATATTCCTGATGGGACAAACCCTTGGAATGTTCAAAAGGTAAAACACACGTATCGCCGTTTGGGCTTTAGTGCCAACCAATTGGAAGTGGATAATGCTTTAGCCCTTTCACCAAATGATTTTATAGATAACCTAGTTGATAATGCATTTAATCTCCCTCCAACAGCAACCCCTGTCTGGGGAAATTGGTCATACAATGATTTTACCGATTATGAAACCGAAAACGAGCAATATATACAAGATTGGCTTAAGCAAACCGGAAATGATTTTTTAACAGATGACTTACGTGGACGGATGGTTGCTTTTTGGTTAAATCATTTTGTTACCGGATTGGAAACCTACTATTACGCTCCTTATTTGTATCAATACTACAATGTATGTCAATCCCATGCATTGGGAAATTTAAAAGATTTTGTACACGCCATTGGTATTACTCCGGCAATGTTAATTTACTTAAACGGTTTTGAAAACACAAATGTCGAACCTAACGAAAATTATGCTCGAGAGTTATATGAGCTTTTCACCTTAGGCGAAGGTAACGGATACACTCAAGCCGATATTACAGCAACCGCCGAGGCACTTACCGGATGGAACCATTGGGATGATTATGGCGCACCCATTTATTTTGATGCCAGTACTTGGGTGGACGGTAATAAAACCATTTTCGGGCAAACCGGAAATTGGAATTATGACGATGTTATTAACATTCTTTTTCAAGAGCGAGGTACTTTAGTTGCTAATTATATCTGTGAAAAATTATATAAATTCTTTGTAAGTCCCGAAGTAGATGCTTCAATACAAGCCAACATCATTCAGCCCTTAGCCCAAACACTCATCAATAATAACTTCGAGTTAGTGCCCATGCTGAAACAATTGTTTAAAAGTGAACATTTTTTTAATGAAAGAGCTATAGGCGTTGTGATAAAAAGCCCATTTGATTTAATTTTCGGCTATGTTAAAGAAACCGGATTTTTTTACAATGATTCACTAATGGAATATTTTTTATACTATAGTGGTGTGTTGGGGCAACAACTTTATAATCCCCCTAATGTTGCAGGTTGGCAACGCGATGAAGACTGGATTAACTCTTCAACACTTACCGGAAGATGGCAAGGAATTGAAAATTACCTGTGGATTTTATATGACGGCGGATTTCAAAACAGCTTTGTCGATTTTGCAAAAGACCTTACTAATGACAGTAATGACCCTGCATTTATCACGCAGGTACTGATAGACCATTTTGTTCCCAAACAGCTTTTTACAGCAACAGATTATGATGCAGCTACCGATATTTTTAAATGGGAAGTTCCACAAAATTATTATGATGACGGAATCTGGAATCTTGACTGGCCCGATGCTTGGTATCAAGTAGCTCTTTTACTTAAACACATTGCGACCATCCCCGAATTTCAATTAAAATAACACGCTATGGCTAAAAAAAACAAACATAACAGTTCGGCTAAAGCCGGAATACATAATAACACCCACCAAGACGAGCATACAAAATGGAGCAGACGTTCGTTTATTCAAGCATTAGGATTAGCCGGAGGCGGTACAATGATGTTGGCTAATAATGCCATTACAACCTCTAAAGCCTCTCCTTTATCTGTCGCCTTAGCCAATGCTGAGAACGACCGAATTTTAGTAATTATTAGACTGGAAGGTGGGAATGACGGACTAAATACCATTGTCCCTGTTTACGATTATGCAACCTATGCTAATTTAAGACCCACCATTAAACACCCAACCAATGCGCTGTATAATTTAAATGCCGATTTTGCCATTCCTAATTATATGACCGAAATGCAAGCGGTTTGGGGCGATGGAAAAATGAAAATTGTTCACGGAGTAGGATATCCCGAGCAAAATTTATCACATTTTAGATCTACCGATATTTGGGCTTCTGCTGCCGATTTATACGAAGAACCAACCGGTTGGTGGGGACGTTATTTTGAAGATTTATACCCCGATTATCTTATTAATCCACCCGAAATTCCTCCGGCTGTGCAAATTGGCAATGTAGGAAACCTTATTTTTGAAGGAAACAACAACAATTATGCTTTTACCGTCGCCAATGCAAACCAATTACAAAATATTGCCGAATCCGGTGGCTTACACGATGTAATAAATTTACCCGATTGCGTATATGGAGATAAATTGCTTTTTATGCGTGCAACAGCCAATACAACACTTTTTTACTCCCAAGTAATTAGCGATGCCTATGATGCCGCTACCAATAATGCCAATTATGGTAGCGGAGACCTAGCCCAACAACTGGCTTTGGTTGCTCGACTTATTAAAGGCGGATTGGGATCGAAAGTATATATGGTATCGTTAGGAAGTTTTGATACACACGCAGACCAAGTAGTAAGGCAGCAAAATTTATTACAAGATTTATCCTCGTCTATCAAGGCTTTTTACGACGATTTAGCAACCGCCTCAATAGATGATAAAGTATTAGGAATGACCATCTCCGAATTTGGAAGACGACCTTACGAAAACGGCTCGGAAGGAACCGACCACGGTGCTGCTTCGCCGGTGATGCTTTTTGGTAGCGGACTTAACGGAAGTGGCTTTGTAGGTACACACCCCGATTTAAACACTTGGGACGAAAACGATAACCTCATCCCTTCTACCGATTTTAGAGATATCTATTCTACCGTACTTACCAATTGGTTTTGCTTAGACCCAAGTGTGGTAAATACCATACTACTTAACGAAACCTACCAAGACTTAGAACTGGGCTTTTCTTGCGAAGCCTTATCAACACCCGATTTTGGCGACACAACAAGACTTACTCATGTTCCCGTTTACAAAAATAACCGTGTGTATATAGAAATTAATATGCCAGTTACCGCTCACACAGTGGTTCGATTATACGATATGTTGGGTAGAGAAATAGGCGTACTCTCTAACGCACTTCTTTTTGAAGGCAGACATACCATAGATATACAAAATGCATTACAAAGACGATTGAGCATGGGACAATATATTTACCGTATTGAAACAGGCGGACAGTTTTACAGTAAGTCTATTTTAATTAAGTAAATACACCAACCCGAAAACAATAGGCATAAGGTCAGAGCTTTTATCTATACTTTTATATTAACACGACATAACCACACCCATAGCAAGTTAAAACAAGCTCGCAAGGCTTACTAATCAAGAACAAAAATATTTTAACAAAACTTTAACATTTAAAGTTTGGGCATATATATATTCGCTCCGTTATTAACAATAAAACGTTGCGCAACAGCTATTTGTTTTTAACAATAATTTAATTATCAACCAAGGTTTTGTATATTTGCAAAGCCGTAAAAACTTTTAAAACAATGAGAAAATTATTTTTAACATTCGTATTATTACTGACCGTTACATTTGCTTTTGCTAAAAATACAAATTACGATGTAGAAGTATTGGAAAGCATAGGGATTTGTACTGTAATCATAACAGAACAAAATAGTGACGGAACAACAACCACTTATATATACCAGTTTGAGACTTCAACAGAACAAGATTGTCTAAATGCTGGTCAAGCTATTGTACAAGCTCACTTAAATAAGCGATAGTTATTAAACAAACCCTATGTATGCATTTATGAATCAAATAAATACATACATAGGTTTAATACAAAAACTATGAAAAAAATTATTAACATCATATTAATACTTTTTGGTTTATTGACCTATAGTCAGAACCAAAAATATTTTGAAGTAGTTTATGACATATATTACAATACGGATGTACCACAAATAAAAAAAGGCAAACTTCAAATTGATATAGCAAACAATCACTCCATATTCCATATTGGTAAAGCTAAAGATGTTCATGATGGCTCGTTAGTTACAACAAGCGAAGATGGGTTTAATTATAACATTCAATATGCAGACATAGATAGGTTTATTGAAATGGATTTTAAATCCTCAAAAATATATTCCAAAGAAATTCATAAAGGGAAGGTATATTTTGTGAAAGACAGTATCTTAAATTTAAATTGGAATTTAAATTATGATGATGAAAAAAAAATAGGTTCTTTGAATTGTAAAAAGGCAACAGCATATTTTAGAGGGCGAAACTACACAGCTTGGTACACATTAGAAATCCCTTTGCCATATGGTCCTTATAAGTTTCACGGTTTGCCAGGACTTATTGTAAGTATTAGCGACAGTTCAAACACTTTTACTTGGACCATAGCTTCTTACAAGCCACTAGCAAATAAACCGAATTTTCAATACATCAAAAAACCAGAATCCATAATAAGTGCTAAAAAATATTTTAGCGAAATAAGGTACCCTTCTTTTTCCGAACAAGAAAGTATAATTCAATCTAAATTACCTAAAGGAATTAAACTAATATCAGCAACCTCCGACGCACATATCAGAAAGGGAATTGAAATTAAATTTGAGTGGGAAGAAAAAATGAAAGAACAGTAACGTTATATATTCTTAATAATAGTGCTGTTTTTAAGTTATTCTTATGCAAATAACAACGAAAATTATTTTTTGAAACAGGAAAATATATGTTTACCTTTTCCTTTTTTTGATTTTAAAAAAACTGCAAAGACTGCCCAGAGCCACTCATAACTTAAATCCATAACCATAGCTTAAACAAAACTTTAACAATGTTTTAGTAAAACATTAATATTTCTTTTTTGTCAGCCTAAATACTTGTAGGTATATTCGTCTTGATAAAAACAAAATACCTGTACAAGTGCTTTGTTTTTAACAACAAAAATTAAGCTTAATCTATACAAAGCCGTAAAAACTTTTTAAAAAAAAGAATAAATTAAAACACCTTGACATTTAATAACTTAAATAAAAAAAATGAGAAAAATACTAGTTATAACAATAATACTAAACATAACCTTTATAGGTTTCTCTCAAAATAATCGTCTTTGTAGAGAGGTTAGTTATACTCAAATAAAAAACTTTGGCTTACCCTTAACAGGAAAATATTTATTAATATTTAATAATAAAACTTCTCTTTATGAGGAGATGAATATAAAAGCCTCACAAGAAAAACATGAAACTAAAGATGAAGAAAATGAATATGGCTCAACAAATAGAACAAATATGACTATTATAGGAAGAACAAATTTAACTCCAAAATTCTATTATAATTCAAACAATAATTTCTATTTCATGGATAACTTTGCTAATCGAAATTTGTTTGTAAAGGAAAACATAAATAAATGGAGTTGGAAATTACAAAATGAAACCAAAAAAATAGGAGATTTTACCTGCCAAAAAGCAACAATTAGGTTTAGAGGAAGAGATTATATTGCATGGTTTACCAATGAAATACCGGTGACTTTTGGTCCGTGGAAATTTCAAGGACTTTCGGGCTTAATACTAGAGGTTTATGATACCGATAAAGTTTTTCATATATATGCTAATGAAATTAAGATAAATAAAGACGCTAACTGCAATATTAGAAAAATAGACAAAAACCTACTAAATGGAGCAATGAGCATACAAGAATATCAAAACAAAAAAGAAGAAATTATTAATGCAGAATTTTCCAAATTAGCCAGTAGAATGCCAAAAGGTTTTAAAACACCAAAACTTGATAAAAATTGTGAAGACTGTCCAAAACCTTTAGAAATATTTAATGAAGAGAACTAATGTTCATTTATTAATCTTTCTTTTATTTACGCAGGTTTTATTTTCTCAAACCATACTAAAAGGGTTGGTTACAGATACCTCAAACCTGCCCATTCCGTATGTAAATGTTTTGATAAAAAAAGACAGTGCCAATGTTATTGTTGCTTATACTTACAGTAACGAAAAAGGAAAATATACCTTAAAAACCCGGAAAACCGGAAAGTACCTGCTAACATTCTCTGCCTTGGGATATAAAAAACTAGAAATTCCTGTCGAAATTCTTCCGGACAGCGAACAGATTATTAAAAACGTGATACTAACCCAAGAAGCCTTTTCGCTTGACGAAGTTATCATACAAAACGAAAAAGCAATAAATATAAAAAAAGATACCATAGAGGTAAGAGTAAGTAACTATCTGTCGGAAAACGACGAAACGGTAGAAGATTTGCTTAAAAAAATACCCGGAGTAACCGTAAACAGCGAAGGAACAATAAAAGTAAACAATAAAGAAATAGAAAAACTAATGATAGACGGCGACGACTTTTTTGATAAAGGATATAAAATACTGTCTAAAAATATGCCTCCCGACCAATTGGAAAAAGTACAACTATTACAAAAATATTCAAACAACAAACTGCTAAAAGGCATTGAAGAAAGCGATAAAACAGCCTTAAATCTTGTTTTAAAAGAAGATGCCAAAAGACAATGGTTTGGAAATTTAACGCTGGGTTATGACATAAGTCTCAATAATCGGTACAGTTTAAAAAGTTATTTGATGAACTTCGGCAAGAAAAACAAATATATTTTTCTTACTAACCTCAATAATATAGGCTATGATGCCACCGGCGATATCAACCACTTAATCCGTCCGTTTCGTTATGGCGAACCAGCAAGCATCGGCGACAACCAAAGTGCCAACACATTAATAAACCTAAACGCCTTTACACCCAATTTTAAAGCCTCTCGAACCAATTTTAACAACGCAGAATTGGCATCGCTCAACGCCATTTTTACTCTTTCTAAAAAAATAAAGCTGAAAACCATTGGCTTTTTTAATTGGGACGAAAATGATTTTTTTAGAAATTCCGTTACCACATTTACTTCAAGCGGAACCGACTTTACAAACACAGAAGACTATGTATTGCGAAAGAAAAAATTTACCGGTTTCGGAAAAATAGATTTTAATTACGATATTTCTAAAACCAAAACATTAGAGGTTGTTACAAAATTTAACAATCAAGATACCAACGACAACAGCAACTTGCTGTTTAACGGCACATCTACTATTGAAAACCTGCAATCAAACAACACGCTTTTTGACCAAAAAATAACCTATACCAATAAATTTAAAGACACTAAGGTTTTTTTGCTTACAGGAAGATATATCAACGAAAAAACACCGCAAAACTACACCGTTAATCGTTTTTTTTATAACGATTTGTTTCCAAACACTACCGCAAATAACGTGTGGCAACAAAGCGAAAACCAAATGCAATTTGCAGGTTTTGAAGCCCACCTGTTAGACCGAAAAAAGAGTGGCAATTTATTGGAACTTCAGTTTGGCAACCAATACAGATACGATAAACTAAACACCACTTTCAGTTTATTTGAAAACAATACGGCTTTAGAAACACCCAACGACTTTCAAAACAAGACAAGCTACCAAACCAACGATTTGTATTTAGAAACCAAATACCGTTACGAAATAAACAATTTTGCAATAACAGGACAATTAGGCTTGCATCAACTTTTTAACAAGCTGTCATTTGCCGGTTTTTCAGAAAACCAAAATCCGTTTTTTATCAACCCGAAACTGGGTTTGGACTGGAAAATAAACAACAAAAACAAAATCACTTCATTCTATTCTTATAATACGACAAATGCCAAAATATTAGATGTTTATAATGATTATGTTTTAACAGGCTTTCGTTCGTTTTCAAAAGGAACCGGAACCTTTAACCAATTAGATGCTTCCACCTTTTCCTTTAACTATCAACTCGGTAATTGGAGCGATGTTTTTTTTGCCAATACATCTGTGGTTTACAATAAGAATTTCGATTTTTTCTCGACCAATTCCATCATAACACAAAACCAAACGCTATCTGAAAAAATAACCATAAAAGACAGAGAAGCAGTAACCATTTTTACAGATATCAATAAGTACTTTAAAAGTATTTCGTCCAATTTTAAAATAAAAGCAAGTTATACCAAATCTAATTACAAAAACATCGTTAACAATTCGGAATTAAGAGAAATAAAATCAACCAATTACGATTACGGTTTTGAGCTACGCTCGGGATTTCAAGGTATATTTAACTACCATCTGGGAAGTAACTGGACTACCAACCGAATAGAATCCACCATTACCAATTCGTTTACCAATAACGTAAGTTTTTTGGACCTTACTTTTACTATTAACGAAAAATTTAATTTTCAGATACAAACCGAACGGTATTTTTTCGGTGCTGTTGAAGCATCAGACAACACCTATTATTTTGCAGATGTAGGAGCAAGTTATAAACTGATAAAGAAAAAATTAACCGTCTCTTTATCGGGCAAAAACCTGTTTAACACCGAAACATTTAAAACCTTTTCGATAAGCGACATTAGCACAGCTACCACTCAATACAGACTGTTAGAACGATTTGTACTATTAAAAGCCGAGTACCGGTTTTAATACTGGTTTGCAGTTTATAAATTTTTTTAGAGATTTAACCCGCATTATTCATATAAAAACGAAGTGAATTATATGAATCTGCTATGGATAAAGGGGGAAATGTGGGAAACCCCTCCCGACTATTATCGGGATAGAAATGCCCCAAATTTGGGTGTTTTCAAAATACACAAATTTGTTGGCAGTACTTAGTCGTTTAAAAATTCCGTGAATTTTTCGGGTTAGCTTCATTATGTAAAGATTTTTATTTTTTCTTTACGTAAGTTCAATTAGTAAATGCAACATTTAGGAGCATAATGTAAGTTAATATTCGTTATCCCTTCGCTCTTTTTGAGAAGTGAAGCGTAGCGAAACGGAGCAAAAAGAGCGAAGGGATAAACCCTTGCTCATAATCACTCCTAAGTTAAAGCTTATATTTGTGCTCTACTAAAAGTCAATAAATATGAAGCATTTAACTAAGGAACAAAGGTACGTCATTTCTGTTTTAAATAAAAGAGGGGAAAGTTTACAATCCATTGCTGATGAAATAGGCGTTCATAAAAGTACTATTAGCCGGGAACTTAGAAGGAATTCAAGTAAACGAGGCACATACAACCCACTTAAAGCTCAAGAATTTGCAAATGAACGTAAAGAAAGATTTGCTAGTAATAGACGTTTTACAAAAGAGATTGAAAAAAGAGTTCGAAGTTTTTTAGAGAAAGAGCAATGGTCTCCTGATGAAATAGTAGGATATTGTAAAAAGAATAAGATTGAATGTGTTAGTGTTGAACGTATTTATCAATTTATTCGTAGGGATAAAGCACAAGGAGGTAATTTATATAAACATCTTAGACATCAACTAAAACACAGAAAACGACCTATTGGAGGGCATTCAAAAGTGAGAATAAAGGATAGAGTAAGCATAGCTCATAGACCAGATAAAGCCAATAATAGAACAGAATTTGGGCATTGGGAGGCTGATCTTATTTCAGGAAAAAATCATAAAGGATTTATGCTGACTCTTACAGAAAGAGTATCTAAACAGCTTATGACATCTTATTTGCCCGAAGGTAAAAATGCTAAAGCAGTTGCCAATGCTATAATAGATATTTTACTACCATATAAAGAGTTTGTACTCTCTATTACTATGGATAATGGACTTGAATTTGCAGAACATAAAAAAGTGGCTGAAAAATTACAAGCTAAAACCTATTTTACAAACCCTTACAGTTCTTGGGAAAAAGGACAAATTGAATATATGAACAAACTACTTAGACAATATTATCCGAAAAATAAACCAATAAATTATGAAAACACAAAGAATATCAATGAAATACAAAGAAAAATTAACAACAGACCACGTAAAAACTTAAACTATAATAAACCTTTTGAAATATTTTATAAATTTGTAAAAAACAAGGTTGCATTTGCTAGTTGAACCTGCCACAAGTGCTTAATAAAGTTACTTTTTCAAATAAAGATACTTTTGTTTTTTTAGGCGATTATGTCGACGGGTGGAGCGAATCGGCTCAGGTAGTTCATTTTTTACTTGATTTTTCAAAAAAACAACCTTGTATTTTTCTTAGAGGAAACCACGATGATTTGTTTTACCAACACTTACAAGGAAATACCAAACAGCTTTGGCTGCAACACAGTGGGCAAGAAACATTAAAAAGTTACCAAAACATCTCTAAAAAAGATATCGATAAGCACATAGCATTTTTTAAAAACCTAAGTGCTTTCCATATTGATAAAAATAACAATCTGTTTTGTCATGCCGGTTTTACTAACACTTCGGGACCTCAACATGAATATTATAAAGAGTATATTTATTGGGACAGAACGCTTTGGGAAACGGCTTGCTCGTTAAACCTTTCTCTAAACCAAAACGATGTTTTATACCCCAAGAGACTCAAACTTTTTAACGAAATATTTATCGGTCACACCTCCGTTACTAAAATTGGGAAAACCACACCGCAACATTTCGGAAATGTATGGAACATAGACACCGGAGCAGCTTTTAAAGGAAAATTAACCATTATGGATACAAATACCAAAGAATTTTGGCAAAGCGAACCCGTTTTTACTCTTTATCCAAATGAAAAACGACGAAATTAATCTTCGGGTTTTATTTTATTTTCGCTAACAAAAAAACACCCAAAACAGGGTGCTTTTTACAAAAATTATTCGATTTTATTTTTTACAAATCAAATTTAATTCCTTGCGCTAAAGGAAGTTCGTCTGAATAATTTACCGTGTTGGTTTGTCTTCGCATATAGGCTTTCCAAGCATCGCTTCCGCTTTCGCGACCGCCACCGGTTTCTTTTTCGCCACCAAAAGCGCCTCCAATCTCGGCTCCTGAGGTTCCTATGTTTACATTTGCTATACCGCAATCGCTTCCGGCAAAACATAAAAAGCGCTCGGCTTCTTTTATATCATTTGTCATAATTGCCGAAGATAATCCTTGCACTACACCGTTTTGTAACGCAATGGCGTTTTCTACATCACCGCTATACTTAATTAAATATAAAATGGGTGCAAAAGTTTCGTTTTGAACGATTTCGTAATGGTTTTCTACTTCAATAATTGCAGGTTTTACGTAGCAACCGCTTTCGTAGCCTTCTCCTTCTAACACGCCTCCTTCTACAATCACATTGCCTCCCTCTTGTTTCGCCTTTTCAATAGCCGAAAGGTACATTTCTACTGCATCTTTATCGATTAGCGGACCTACATGATTGTTTTCGTCTAACGGATTTCCGATTCTAATTTGTTTGTAAGCACCTACTATTGCGTCTTTTACTTTATCGTAAACACTTTCGTGAATAATAAGTCTTCGGGTAGAGGTGCAACGTTGTCCGGCTGTTCCTACGGCTCCAAAAACGGCTCCGGGAACCACCACTTTTAAATCGGCTGTTGGTGTAATTATAATTGCATTGTTTCCTCCTAACTCGAGTAATGATTTTCCTAATCGTTGTGCAACGGCAGTACCAACAATACGCCCCATTCTAATAGAACCGGTTGCAGAAATAAGCGGTACACGTTTATCTGTTGTTAGCATTTCTCCAACTCGATAATCGCCGTTAATAATGCAAGATATACCTTCGGGCATATTATTATCTTTTAATACTTCGGCAATAATATTTTGGCAAGCAATAGAGCAAAGTGGTGCTTTTTCGGAAGCTTTCCAAACCGTTACATCACCACATACCCATGCTAGGGCAGTATTCCAAGACCAAACGGCAACGGGAAAGTTAAACGCAGAAATAATTCCTACAATCCCTAACGGATGCCATTGCTCACGCATTACGTGACCGGGACGTTCCGACGGTATGGTAAGCCCTGTAAGTTGTCGGGAGAGCCCAACCGCAAAATCACAAATATCTATCATCTCTTGTACTTCGCCATAACCTTCTTGAAGTGATTTTCCCATTTCATACGAAACCAATTGACCCAATGGTTCTTTTAACTCTCTTAGTTTATTACCAAATTGTCTAACAATTTCTCCTCGAACGGGAGCCGGAACGGCACGCCATTTTAAGAAAGCATCTTGTGCTGTGGTTATAACTTTGTCATAATCTTCTCGCGTGGTAGTTGTAACCGTACCTATTAGATTTCCGTTTACAGGAGTATAAGACTCGATTACCTCACCATCGCCAAACCAATTGTTTCCGGTGGAAGTGCCTTGATTGTGTTTTTTTACTCCTAATTTTTCCAGTGCATTTTCAATTCCAAATGCGGTTGCTGTTGTAGCCATTTTATTTTGTTTTTTTTAAATCTGAATGTAGCTACAAAGATACGCATAAGTTCTAAGAAAATAAAAAATGAAACACGAACATTGTTACAGACAGGTTTAAGCATAACTTTAGCTATTGTTTTTTTTAAAAGAATAATTTGAAGGATATTGTATTCGAAATACCAAACTAATTTCCGTATTTTTGATTTTCAAAAAACATAAAAATATGACCGATAAACATAGATTTGCTGTTTTTGGAGGAGGAAGTTGGGCAACCGCAATTGTAAAAATGCTTACCGAAAATCTTGACGAAGTAGGCTGGTATATGCGAAGTGTTTATGCTGCAGAGTATATTAAAAAAAACGGTAATAACCCTAATTATTTAAGTTCGGTTTCTTTTAACAAAAAGCAACTTAAAGTTAGTAACGATATTAACGAAATGGTGTCTTATGCAGATTATTTGGTTTTTGTAATTCCATCGGCATTTTTATATTCAGAACTCGAAAAACTTACCGTTTCGATAAAAGATAAGGTTATAGTTTCTGCCATTAAGGGAATTGTACCGGAAAGCAGTCTTATTGTAGGCGATCATTTTTATACACACCATAAAATTCCTTTTGAAGATATTGTGGTTATAACCGGACCTTGCCACGCCGAAGAAGTCGCTCTGGAGAGACTCTCGTATTTAACCATTGCTTCTGCCGATGCTAAAAAAGCCCGAATTGTTGCTAATAATTTAAACAGCGACTACATAAAATGCTCGATAAGTGAAGATATTATAGGCACCGAGTATGCAGCTATGTTAAAAAATATTTATGCCATTGCTGCCGGAATTGCTCACGGATTAGGTTATGGTGATAATTTTCAGAGCGTATTAATGAGCAATGCCATTAGAGAAATGAAACGCTATGTAAAGAAAGTGTATAAAATGAAACGAGATATTAACGGCTCTGCTTATTTAGGCGATTTATTGGTTACCGGATACTCGGTTTTTAGTAGAAACCGAATGTTTGGGAATATGATAGGAAAAGGCTACACGGTAAAAAGCGCACAAATGGAAATGAAAATGATAGCCGAAGGTTACTACGCTACAAAAAGTGCTTACGAACTCAATGAAAAAAAAGGAGAAAAAAAAGCAAAAACACCCATTATAAATGCCGTTTATGCTATTTTATACCAAAACAAAGAACCGAAAAAGGTTTTTAAAAAATTAGCAGATAAGTTAAATTAGTTGGCTTTTGTAAGATAGGTTTAAACTTGCTCAACTAGTTCTTTTAAAGTTACCTCAAGTGCTTCTGCAAGTATGGCTATGGTAACGATATTGGGTGTAACGACACCTTTTTCTATTTTATAAATATATTGTCTGTCTTTATTGGTTGCTTGCGCAAGTTGGGTTTGAGTCATATTTTTTTTAACACGAATGGATCTAATGATGCCTCCAACCCTTTTTGGAATATTTTCTTTTAATAAATGAATTTGTTGCTCGCTAACAATTGCCATACCGGCAAAATCCATTTTTATTTAGAAAAAATTGTAACCTTAAAATACTACATATTAAAATATTTTTTTATATATTTGCCATCAACTCCCCGCTATAATTTTACAGTCAGGCTGTAAAAACTATGTGATAACACAGAAAACAATTATAAAAATTTTAGTAACCGCCTCCGGTTTTTTACGTGCTGACTTTGATAGTTTGGCAATGTGGTAAAAAAAAGGTAGCTTTAAACCATCAAACCATGATTAAAAAATTAAACTTTAAAACGTTTTTAACTTTTTTACTCTTTGGAGTTTTTATGGGTACTTTTAGCTGTAAAGAAGATGTTCTTGAAGTAGAAGATGAAGCTCTAATTAGCAACGAAGCCTCAACCACTTCACGACGTGTAAATGCCTCGGATATTCCCGAGATTATGCAATTTGTTAACGAGCAAACAAACGGACGACTTACCTACCAATTAAAAGGTGTTTCCGGAACTCGCTAACCCGATTTAACCGTAGGACAAGTTCAAACGGCAAACATTTTGCAGGTAACCAACCCGTACAATCTGTAGAACTACACCTTTGCTATGACCAAAACCGAACCCGACGGTGAACTATCGTTTTTAAGTTTAGTGGTTAAAGAAACCTCCACAGGCGTGTATAGTTATATTATGAAAACACGACCTGATACAGAATGGATTTCGACCCAAACCGGACAGATGAATATGGGCAATTATACCGGCGACATCATATTATACACCGCAGAAGGCGTTTACGTACACAAAACCACGTTTAATGCCGGAGTGGCGGTAACATCTGAGGATAGACATCCTTGTTCGACCGCACCTCCAAATAGCAATAGTGGCAGCAACGGTTCAGACAATACTGGAAACAATACCAGCGGGAATAGTGGTGGTGGTGGTGGCAGTTGCGTCTTTCAAATAATGGTTATAAGACAGTTGCAAAACCACCTGATTTCATTTTTTTATTGATTTGCATAAAATTTTCAGTCAATAATTTGTAGAATCTGATGTTTTTTTGGCTTTTTTAGGTCATATACGCCTTATTTTTTCTGTTTTTTTCTGTTATTTTTGAGAATTTGACATAATTATCCCCGGACTTCGATATAAATTGTAACTCATTGCTTCCATTAAATTTTGTGTATGCATTTTTTCTATACCTCTATATCTGGC
>WFXA01000259.1 GCA_015490835.1 Flavobacteriaceae bacterium
GAAGTAAATAAAAATGAATTGGTTACTACTTTAAGGACATTGCCAAGCCAACCTTTTTATATAATTATTGGACCTAAAGGACAATTTATAACAAATTATGTTGTTCCTAAATTTGAAAGAAAAAGATTTGAAGAATTTATTTGGATTTTAAAAAATGAATATAAATAAATATTATTTATTTGTTTCCCTTTTTTGTAGCATTAGTTGGGGATATGCCCAAACAGTTAAAGTAATTGAAGGACTGCTTTTAGGTGAAGAAGGTGAACCCATACCTTATGCAACTATACTATCAGTTGATCCGGCAATTTACGGTGGAGTATCGAGCATTGCCGGTGAATTTAAAATCCAGGTTCATAGCTCAGATAGTGTTCTCCAATTTTTCATATCCAGTTTGGGGTATAAGGATACTATAGTTACATTATCTATTGACAAAAATCCAAACAGAATCAAGTTATTAAATGAAATAATTTTAATGGATGAAGTCCAAATTGATGCAAAAAAAATGAATGAAGATTCATTAGGTAGTCACAACTATTTGTTCCCGGCTACGGCCGATAGTAGCCTCGCTAAAATGGGTAGCAGTATTATTGGAAGTAGTGTTGGCAACATGTATAAAATAACAGATAAAGATAAAATACTTAAATCGGCTAGCTTTTATATTGACAACCATAGTAAGAAAGAAAAAACCTACCTTATTAGCTTTTATGAATCTTTTGGTAAATACAAGTATTTTCAACTTTACAATAGAACAGGTTTAACAAAAAAAAATAAAAAAAACATTTTAATTACGGTAAAAGAACCTGGTTGGTATGATGTACAATTACTTGATTATGGAATAATATTAAAAGAAAATAGTAATTTTTTCGTATCTATAACTGATGTTTCACCTATCAAAAATATTAATGATTTTGGGGGGGAAACCATTGACCTTGTAATGCAGCAAAACAACGATCGCAGAACTTACCAGTTTGTAGTAATGGGAAACAAATTTGCAATAATAAAATCTAAGGATCTGAAATTTGCAATAGTTTTATATTTACTTAGTGATTGAAATATCGCACCCCTTTTTATTGGTAGCTTTGGAACAATATAAGGTTTGTTAATTCAAATGTAGTACTATATACACGGACAGCCATTTGCTATCTGCATAATGTAATTTCACCCAACCCGTACCACAAATAAAAAATCTATAACCCACCTGCCACCCATGCGTTTTCCCTTTATCGGACTTTATCGGACTTTATCGGACTTAATCGGACATGGTACTTGCATGTTGGAAAAAATTTACAGAGGTTAGCTGAAAATTTATGTTTAACCAAAAGTTAATGTTATGAAAAAGTTATTAAATCTTCTGAGTGTTGGTGCCATTGCTGCTTTGGCTTTTTTCGCTTTTATGCCCAACGAAGCCGAGGCCCAGTTCCCGGGTATTGAGGATACGTGGAATCCTAAAATAAATGACTGTACAGGCGATCCTACCGATTGCCTTGATACCATTGGTGTTCCGGGCAAAAAACTATAACCGGATAATACAAAAAAAACCGCAATATAAACAGCAGTAAAGGTTTGGCCAGGCCTGCCTTTGCTGTTGTTTTTGGTAAATTTCGTTCAGGCAAGTTTTGCAAAACCACTTCACACAATGGCTAAATTTTCGTATATAAGTGTTATCGTCTTAATCCTGGCCTGTTGGCAGGGCTGCCAAAGGCAGGAAAAAACCGGAGAGAAAAAAGTTGACAAAGAAAAGGCGGTGGATTCGTTGACAATGCAGGTAACGCATACCAAGCGGTTTGCCATTGACAAATCTACCAGTTACCAAACAATGTTTCTCTGCGTGTATCACGACAAAGCGGATGGCAAACGCTACCTTGCCTATCAAAACCGCGAGAAAAACTGCATACAGTTCTACGGGTTTGACTCAGAAGCGCTGGAAAGAAAAATCTGTTTCCCCCGTCAGGGCCCCAACGGGGTGCGCAAGCTGGGGGGCTTTAAGGTAGTTAATTTCGATTCGGTATATGTGATTGACAA
>WFXA01000260.1 GCA_015490835.1 Flavobacteriaceae bacterium
GGATTAGATTTTATCATTGATGAATTGACAAATTCTATTAAGAATGTTGTTACGGGAGATAGTTTTCAAACAGAAGTTTCAAGAGTAACAAAAAACGATTTGAAAGTTATAACCAAAAAGAATAATTGGCTATTTAATTGGAAACAAGAACTTAAACAACCCGAAAGGGATATTTATAAATTAACCATTGTAAATAACCCAAATATAATACAAGGATTGGTTAGTTTAGAAGTTAAATCCGATCACGTTTTTATGCACCTTGTTGAAAGTGCACCATTCAATAAAGGAAAAAACAAAATGTATTCCGGCGTTCCCGGAAATCTTGTTGCTTTTGCTTGCAAATTATCTTTTCAGCGTGGACACGAAGGGAATGTTTCATTTATTTCAAAAACGCAATTAATCGATCATTATATTAAAAGTTTAGGCGCAATTCATATTGGCGGGAGATTAATGATAATTGATACGAAATCAGCTTTAAAATTAGTCAATAAATATTATTCAAACTTATTATGATGAAAACAAAAAAACAAATAGAATTAGACGTAGATTTTATCGGAAATCAAGAACCTTTGACCGAAAAGGAAAAACAAGCTATTAGCGATTATATTCGCAAAAACAAAAGGAAAAGAATTTCTAAACGAAGAAAAAAAGAAACTACGGAATAACAATGTCGAGTAGGTAAAGGGGAATTTCACCCCTAAACCTCTCACAACTTGTCCCGCCACTTAGCGGGAGAACCGTATCCCGTATAGACGGGACAGACTGTGATACTCTCGCATCATACGGCTCTTCATAGTGTAGTTTATTAACTATTGTCTATTATTTAAAATCATCGTTGAATTTCAACTTGTAATAAAATAACAAACTCACTATGTGAAGTCCTTCGCTAATAGGTGTATTACTCCTACTCTCTTGGGTATGTTCGCTACTACGACTTCATCCGCCCCAAAGTAAATCATCGCTACTTTCCTGCTCTTCCTGATAGGATTTTTACAGTTTTTGCTTTTCATATTTACTCTGGTTCTCCTGTTCCATTATTGAGCCTAAATATAGGTCTTGCCCACTTAATACCGTATGCCGTTTAGCCAGTTAACAGGTCGTCCGCTAAACTCTGTCTCGCAGGGTCGCCCTCCCCTTTGATTTTGACATAGTAAATGTTATTTTCGATACGTCGTCGATGGGTTCACTTTCGTTCAACTCCTATATCCACACCATACAACTAATAACCTTCCCGATAGCTATCGGGACGGCTTTAGTGCTTTGACCTTGTCGCTCAGTACCAATGCTCTTTACAAAAGCACCACAAGGCGGTTTAGACAATATGCCTGTACATCTTATCTGATAGTCCAATTCATTGTAATTACTCCTTATGTGAGTCCTCCAACTTTACCTTTAGTAAGGGGCTGGCTCGTTTCGGTTTCTTTACAAAGCCTATCATCTCAATAATAGTTTTGTTTCCATTTCAAAGAACTTACTATCTTTGTACCCTGTGGAAACGCAGGACACACAACGCACCACAACACCGGTGATCGTTGCACAAGCACCAATAAATCAAAATAATTAAATAAAAAGCCTCGTTTTTAGAGGCTTTACTTTTACATTTAGTTTATAATCACTCTTTTTTCTAGTGCTTTAAAAGAGCTTATTTTAGCGTTTAGAATGCTTATTTTTTGAATCCATAAAAAAACAAGTGATTGAGCATCACTTCTTACTTTTTTGTCTATAAATTTTAGATATTTCTTTAAATTATAAGCCATTGCAGATAGGTGCATCACTTTTTTGGCTTGCTTTATACCAATAGTGTTTATCTTTCTAAGACCCAAAAACTGGGTAAGTGTTCCAAAGACAGGCTCAACAGTATTCTGCCGCTTGGCTTTCATATACCTACCTCTTTTGCTGTTTACCCTAGCTATATTTCGCGCATACTCTTCTCTGTAATAGGTTACAGATGATGGGCAATATCTACACTTAGTTGACTCATATAGTTTAACTTTCGTGCCTTTCCTGGCTTTACACTTATTCGGGCATCGGGATCGGTGGAGCTGTAATGTGTTTTGTTTGAAGTGTATTTAGAACCTTTATTACCAGCTCCAGGTCGTTGGTCTTGGTCTTTTTTCCAACGTTTATTTCTGCTCTTTATGGATTGTAACTCTTCTTTACTAGCTCTTAGGGTTTGGACCTCTTTACTTGCCTTGTTTTCTTTGGATTTACGAAAAGGCTTCTGTTTATCCATAGCACTTATATGGCGTATCTTTTTTAGATGGGTTTCTAATTGATCTTCGGGAACTTTTAACTCCAAACGATCCATAGATGCATTTGCCTTTATTGGAGCTGAATCTATGGTTTGGGTATGTCCGCTTACCATTCCTTTTTCAATACACATTTCTAAAACCTTGGTAAATACTTCTTCAAAAACAGCCTCTGGATATAACTGTCGTGTACGACTTATGGTAGAATGCCAAAGGAGATCTTCATCAATATCATAATTTAAAAAATACAATAGGATCTATACTCTTTTGTCCGCTATATCCATAATAGGGACGAGTCAGTACATAAAGAAAATGTAAATCTAATTCTTCCTTTAATCGACGGTAAAAGTTCTCCTTGGGTACTCGATGGCTTAACTGAAATTGAGAGAAGAGCTTCTCTTGGTATGTTTTCTTTCCTTGCATACAACAAGATACGAAATTTATTCCTGATTACAAATTTTATTCCTATTTTTGAGAGCTTGTGCAACTGGCACAAAGTGTATAAATCATTGGTCAATAAGTGATTAAGTCAAAGTTAGTGCTTTTGAATAAAGATAGTAATAAACCGAAAATGAAGTGCTTAAAAATGCACAACGCTTCATACACAAACCATTAGCTGCAAATGAAAAAGAACAAAACTGAAACATTGAAACCTAATTATAAAATTTGAAAAAACGGATTGAAAATATTGGCTCAATGATTGAAGATTTGTGCACGAAAAAAATAGTTTTTGCCCGCCCACTTCTGCCCTTCGGGACAGTTGGAGAAGCCCACGCACATTGCACACATTTGCAAATCGCACAAGCTGACCCGCAAACCAAAATTTGCAAAAGAGTGCAATTTTTGCCACCCCACAAAAACCGAATAACAAAATTATGGCTGTACTAAAAAAAGGTAATTGGAAAGCTCCATTCTTCGGAAAAAGTAATGATTATTCTACTGGACGTGATTCTTTAGGTTTACAAACTACATCTCAAGCAAGTTATTCAACATTATTACCAGGACTAACCAATTTGACTAACCGAATTCGGTATTACGGTTTTTATTGTTGGTTACTTGAAATTTACGCAAAAGAAATTGGAGACACTAATCCGAAAATTCAGAATAAATTTATCAGAAGAGGAGAATATCAGATTGCTTTATTAATGCAGTTACACGAAAAGGACACAACTCAAATACCAGGGAGCCTATTTGCGGCTGACGAAATAAACAAAAAAGAAGCAGATACTGAATTTAATCTAATATTAGGGGCTGACATTGAAAAAGGGAAAAGTACATACTGGAAATATTCGTCTGGTGCCTTTGGTCAGTATTATTCAGGAGCTTTACAAATAATCGGACTAATAATCCATCGAGAAGATTCGCCAGTTTTTGTTTGCACTCAACACGATGATGATTCAATTGTAACAGGAACGGTATTAGCACAAGCTTTTGACAAAAATATTTCGGATTCGACAAAACAACTATTTCTTAGCAACATAGAAAACGGAGTTTTAAAAAAGTCTGACTCAGAAAAGCTTTATAATGAGTTGTCAATAACATCAATACTCAAAGATTCTGACGAATGGGAATTATATACAAAGTTGCTTTTCAGCAACGACCAACCATTATTTCAAAATGCTGACAACCAAACATACTTTAGAAAAGATTCTATGTTAACTGTTTTATCATATATCAATCAGAATGACACAACGGATAATTGGGATTTCTTCACATGTGAGCTTTATGAGCAAAAAGGAAAAGATTTTTTAGGCAAAGAATCAAAATCTTCATTTGGATGGTACTATTATCAACTCAATGAATATTGGCATTTTGGAGTTGAAACAATATTTTGGAGTATTCTTGAAACATTGCGGATCGAACATTTTCAAGTAGAGCTTTCGGCTTTCTTAAAAGAATTTGGTAGAAAATTTTTAGATTCCTTAATAAAATTCAAC
>WFXA01000261.1 GCA_015490835.1 Flavobacteriaceae bacterium
CTCCAATGTAGAGCTAATTCAGCAATCGTTGGGGCAAGTAATTCAAATTTTTTCGCAAGAATCTATAGGTAGTATCGAAACACTGAAAGAAGCAATTCAGACTTTGGGGAAAATTAAATCATTTTCAAAAAAATACGAAGAACTTTATAACAGATTGCAAAGCTCTTTTATAGAAATTGAAGATATTTTTAACGAAATTTTTTGTGAAGTAGAACAAGTTGAAATGGATCCCGAAGCATTGGAAGCCATAAACCGACAATTGAAAGAATTATACAGGTTACAGCAAAAACATTCGGTTGCTTCTGTAGAAGAATTGGTTGAAGTTCAATCACAATTAAGTGAAAAAATAACGAAAGTTGAAAGTTTTGAAAACCGGATAATTACGTTAACAAATGAAAAAAACAGACTGCAACAAGAAGCAGTAAATCTGGCTAAAAATATTTCTGAAAACCGAAAAAAAGCCATTCCTAAGTTTAAAAATCAAGTAATTGAAATTTTAAAACAGATTGGACTTCCGGATGCACAGTTTGATTTTAAAATTACAGCTACAGAAGAATTTAAAACCAACGGAATGGATTCCTTACAATTATTTTTTACTGCAAATAAAGGAATGCCTTTTCAAGAGTTAAAAAAAATTGCTTCCGGCGGCGAATTAAGTCGTATTATGTTAGCAATTAAAGCCGTTTTAGTAAAATATAAAAAACTCCCTACGCTTATTTTAGATGAAATTGATACCGGAGTTTCCGGCGAAATTGCCAATAAAATGGGCGATATAATGAAAAGCATGAGTAAAAACATGCAATTGTTGGTAATTACGCACTTACCTCAAATAGCAGCTAAAGGCAGCCACCATATAAAAATATTTAAGAAAGTAGAAGATAACATAACCCAAACACACCTAAAAACACTTAGTAAAGAAGAACGAATACTGGAAATAGCAGAAATGATTGGTGGAAAAACCCAAACACAAACTGCAATAACACACGCAAAAGAATTATTAAATTAGTGTATATTTGCCTTACTTATAAAAATAATTTTTTATAACAAGCAATTTAACTAGCAACTAAGAAATTTATATTATGTCATACAATTTACTAAAAGGAAAAAAAGGAATTATTTTTGGCGCATTAGACGAAAATTCTATTGCTTGGAAAACCGCAGAACGAGTTCATGAAGAAGGAGGGCAGTTTGTGTTAACCAATGCACCCATTGCAATGCGAATGGGACAAATTAACCAACTTGCCGAAAAAACCGGTTCGCAAATTATACCTGCCGATGCAACCAATCTGGAAGAGTTAGAAAATCTGGTAGAAAAATCAATGGAAATTCTTGGTGATAAATTAGACTTTGTATTACATTCTATTGGTATGTCAATCAATGTTCGTAAAGGAAGACATTATACCAATCAAAAATACGATTGGACGGCTAAAGGTTGGGATGTTTCTGCTTTATCTTTTCATAAAGTTATGCAAACGCTCTATCAAAAAGATGCGATGAATGAGTGGGGAAGCATTGTAGCGTTAACCTATATGGCAGCGCAACGTGTGTTTCCGGATTATAATGATATGGCTGATAACAAAGCCTATTTAGAATCTATAGCAAGAAGCTTCGGTTATTTCTTCGGGAAAGATAAAAAAGTACGAGTAAATACCATTTCACAATCACCTACTCCCACTACAGCAGGGCAAGGAGTTAAAGGATTTGATGGTTTTATGGCTTACGCCGAAAAAATGTCGCCTTTAGGAAATGCAACCGCACTGGATTGTGCAAATTATACCATTGCCATGTTTAGTGACTTGACCAAGCGGGTAACGCTTCAAAACCTTTATAACGATGGCGGTTTTTCAAATATGGGAGTAAGTAATGAAGTAATGGAAGAGTTTAGAAAAGAATAGATTCTTAGAATTTAATTTCCGTTGTTAATAATATAAGTTTGACAAAAAAACAATCGATTTTTAGATACTTGAAGAATATAGGATTATTTTAAAGACTAAAAAATGTTAATTTATAAATATATGAAAAATACTCTCGTTTTAGCAAGTATTTTAACATTGGTTTTATTTGGATGTAGTTCGGATTCTAAAAAAAATCAATCTGAAGAAAATGAAGAAATTAGTTTAGAATGTATAGAAAATAACGGACTATCAACAGACATCGATTTTTACATTTCCTCGATAGATGATGCTCTTGCCTTTGTAGAAAACCCTTATAAGGAGTTACTGGGAAATGTTTACGTATCAAACATGGAAGACATTTCATTTTTAAGCTGTGTTGAAAAAATTAACAACCTCTATATTAATAATTGTGAAATTACAAATTTAACAGGTTTAACAAATATATCCGAAATTTCTAAACTTAAAATAACCAATATGCCTGTACTTGAGAACTTGACAGGTTTAAATTCTATAAATAAGATAAATTTTCTTTATTTGGGAAATAATGACCAATTAATAAATCTAACAGGATTAGAATCATTAACAAGTCTTGGAGGAATACATATAATAGGCAACGATAATTTAATAAGTTTTGAAGGATTAGAAAATGTTGATACCAGTATTTTTTATGAAGAGTTTCCCAAATGGAAAATTAAAGATAATCCTGCTTTATCATCCATTGCCGCATTAAATAATATTACCGGTGAGTTGAAGTCATTTATCGATATATATGAGTGTTCAAGTTTAAGTGAACTTGGAACATTTCAACACGTGGATAAATCTATTGGGTTGTCAATAACTTATTGCCCTTCATTAACCTCTGTTTCTTGCTTTCCCAACTTGCTGGAAACAGGCTATATTTATCTATCAAGTTCTGTAAATGTGATGGATTTTTCATTTCCTATGCTTAAAAAAGCTTCATTTTTAGCACTCAGGAATAATGATTCTTTGAACCAAATAAATTTAATCTCACTAACAGAAATAACTGATGGAGGCAACGGTGACTACAGTTTAGTTATTGATAATAATGATAGCCTTACTACTCTTTCCGGGATTGATAATCTGGAATTTACAGATTTAATTGTTGAGATAAATGGAGATTACTCTCCATCCGAAAATCCATTAGAAAATATATGTGCGTTACGAAAACTATATATAAATCAAATAGCAAATGGAGTAAATAACAATGAGATATATTTTAGGACACGATGTGCTGGAAATGCCGGATATATTTATTCAGACATTAGTGAATTTGATGCTATTTGTGAATGTGATTAATTTCCGGTGCAAAAAAACAAGGACAATTATTCTAATTTTTTGTAAACTTACTAGGTAAATGCACTAATTCTTAACTACTTATTTTACAGAGTTTTCATTATTTATACCGATACGAATTCAATATAGTTCAATTTCAAGTTCTCTCATTGAACTATTTTCATTCTGTAACGGCATTAACCATACTAA
>WFXA01000262.1 GCA_015490835.1 Flavobacteriaceae bacterium
AAGTTATATTGTTCAGAGTTTGTTGCAAAAACAATTGACAAATCATTATCTATACCTTTTAAATGGATTATTATAAAAAGGAATTTAGGAAAGGTTGAAAAGTATTTATTAAAAAAAGACTCTATAGAATATTATCCTACAGACTTTTTTTTAAAAACAAGAGTATAATATTTGTCAATGAGTGGAAAAGTTAAAAAACATAACGGCTACCAACAACGCGTATAATTCATTGCTAAGTCTTGGCTTACTTAGGAAAATCCTATCGGATTTTCAAGTTGGTTTTGTACTTATGAAGTTTATTACTAATTTCACGCAACGAAATTATACGCAAACCGTTCTCGGCTATAAAGAATAAAAATCAAAACAAATAGAACATGAATTATATTCAATCGAACATTGATAAAAAAGTCAAATTACTTAATTCTTTTAATAAAGTAGAGGAACTAAAGGTAATCCATCAAGCAAGATTTGAATTCTTTTTATTTTTCATTTTAGGCTACCTGTGGAATAAAAATTTAACTAAAATTGACTCAGATGATAGGGCAATTATTAGCAAAAATATTATCTCTCCCTCAATTGGAACAATTGTAAGACTTTGTAGGGTTTTAGATATTGATAATGAAATTTTTGGGGATAAAAAAGTTTCTCAAGCATTTGATAAATACCCATCTTTAAGGAATGAAAAAATTGGTCATGGATATTCTTTTAGTGATGAAACAGAAAGCCTAATTTCTGTTTTGGATAACTTAGTTTCTTTGATAAGAAACTCTAATGTTTCAATACTTTCCAGTAATGTTGATTTGATTTTAGTAGTTTCTGAGGAAAATGATGTGTTCAATGGTATAAGATTTCTAAGTAATGGTTCTGATTACCTTCCATGGACCTGCCCTAAAAAAATCTATAATTTTCAAATTAACAATTTGTATGGGACTATTGGAGTTAACGAATACTTTAGATTATCACCATTTATTTTATTGAAGGATGAAGGTGAATTTTATTCGTTTTGCAACATACAAGAGAAGTTGCTGGGACAGGTCAAGTATAATAGATTACTCAAAAGCGGAAAATACTTCCAAAATTGGGAAGAACTAATTTCACTGGATATTGAACAAGATAGTACAAAAAGAAAAAGTGGGAATGGAACAATTATAAATATATATGCCAATAATTACAATAAGTATATTGATATAGGAATCAAGAAGAAAATCTTTAAATTTCTTACAAAAAACAAATCCTCTGTTTGTGCAACAATATGGGGACATGGAGGCGTTGGAAAAACTGCTACGGTGCAAAGTATTTGCGAAGATTTAGCAAATGATGAACACAAGAAATTCGATTACATAACTTTTTTATCTGCTAAGGATAGACGATACAATTACTACACGGGAGAAATTGAAGAAATTACAGACAATATTTCTTCCTTTGAGGAATTGATTAAAAGTTTGAACCTCATAATTTTTGGAGAAAACTCAGATAGTGATGAGAAAATCATAAATCATGAAGGGAAATTATGCATAGTTATTGATGACTTCGAAACTTTCTCTCAACCTGAGAAAGAAAAAATTGGAGATTTTATTTTAAAACTTAATATTAACCACCATAAAGTAATAATTACTACAAGAGCCAATATAATCATTGGACAAGAACTTCCCACCAACGAGTTGAACGAGCTTGAAACTTCAAAGTTTTTATTGGAAGTAATTCAAAATGAAATATCGAATATCCATTTAGAAATAAAGCAAGAGTTAGAACAGGAGGAAAACTTGAAGTTAGTCCATTCTATCACAAGTGGTCGCCCTCTATTCATCTTCCAACTTGCATTTATTATTGGACAAAAAGGTAATATTCAAGAGGCTCTAAAGAAAGATATTAAGGATAGTACAGCGGCTAAAAACTTCCTTTATGGTAGATTATATGATGATTATTTATCCGCAACCGCCAAAGATGTGTTTGTTTCTATAAGCCTACTTGTATCTTCTGATGATTTGTCCAACCTAATTAATAAGATAAAGTACATTTTGAATTTAGAAAATGATGAAGATGATTTTTGGTCTGCTATAAAGGAATTGGTTCGACTAAAAGTCATAAAAATTGATGATGATAATAAGTTTTTTGAAGTGTACTCAAAGGAAATACTTCAAATAATGAGTAACTATTATCAAGGGAGAAAAGATAGTTTTAAACGAGGATGTGTTAGCCGTCTAAACCAAATCAATAGAGATAAAAGTCTTGACAATGAACAAGCATTACTTCAAAATGCAAAAGCAAGTCAATTGTCAAAAAATGAAGAAGAAGTAATAAATAATTATAGGCAAATACTGAATAGAACTACAAGCCCAGAAGATATTAAAGTACAAGCAATCTTGAGTTTAGCATCGTACTTAGTAGATAGAGGAAATAAAAGAAAAGCTTTAGATTTACTAGATGAATTTAGGCATGTTTTTGCAAATAATTCGTTTTACAATAAAATGCATGCAACATATTATTGGGGGAATGGGACAGATGAACAAAAGTATAAGGCAATAAAAATCCTGTTGGATTTTACTTCAAGAGGTATTGATTTAACAAAAAGTATTAATTTAGAAATATCAGGACAGTTGTTAACTTATAGATGCATAATGGTGATTAATGATTGGCTTGAACTGAATACCCAAAACAGATATAAAGAGATTGCATTTGATGAATATAAAAAGGAACGAAGAAAGCAAATTCAAGTGTGTAAAGATATTTATAATAAACAGGGAGTACGATTATTCAATCAATCTTGTCAATATAAATTGGAAGAAATGCAGTCGGGCGTGAGACAAAATATTATTGCGGGATTATACCAGTTTCTTGACATATGTTTAAGAGTACAAAAATTTAAAAAAGGAATTGAGATTTGTGAATATATGCTATATTTTGCACCTAAGCATTTTCATCCACAATTTCGAAGAAAGAAGAAAAAGTTTGAGTCAATTATTTACCAGAAGAAAGGAATTAAAGCACCTAAATACAGTACATGTAATAAATTCATGGATAAGGACAACGAAACAGTGCTTGCCTTAAAATTAAAAGAGGCTTATAGAATGAAGAAATAACAGCCGAGAACATGCGATATGAAAACATGCTTGCTATCGCTGCGCACGTTTCATATCGCAGCCGTTGCCATAAACTACGCCGAACCAAACTAAAATCAACCGAATTGAATAAAAAGCGGATTGGAATTTGTTACCGAAACCGACAAGCCCTCGCCTATTTCGAAAAGAAAATAACTAAAACGAAATAAAAACAACAAAAACCCAAACGGAATTTCCAACCCAAAACCGACCAAAAAGCGCAACCGAATTTTAAGCAGAACGGAACTAAAATCAGGGCGGAATTTGCCAAATACCAGTCCGACTGAACAAGCACAGCCGTTCGGGCAAGATGCGGAAAACAAAACAGAACGGAAAATCATATCCGAAATAGCAGAACGTGAGCAGCGACACGTGGCGTAGCAAATGGCAACAAAATATAACGCTCATTGCGTCCGGATTTTTCCTTCGGAAAAATACGCCCGCAAGTCGAAGTTTCGGTTTTTTTTGCTATCTTAGTGCTTAGCAAACGCAACGAGAAGCGTTATACAAGACCGTTGGGCAACATTTGGAAGAAAATATGACAAAAGAAGAAATAATTGAACATTCTAAAAGGATAATTGAAATCACGAAAAATAATTCTCACGGTGGATTAACTCAAGCAAGGGAATTTTTAAGAGTATATGCTGGAGAAGACACTTCTTTTTTCAAAACTTTATCTCAAATTAAAAGTGCCGAAACTGATGCATATAAATCTTTAAGAGTTTTCGAAGTCTTGGAGTCATTTATTGAATTTGTTGACAATGGACTTTTAAGAAGTATCTCACTTGAAAGAGAAATTCAAATTGAAACTGTTTCTGATTATTTGGAACAAGCCGAAAACTTATTAAATGACAAAAAAGTTCATCCTGCTGCGCCTGCTGTAATTATTGGTGCTTCTCTTGAAGAATTTTTAAGAACTTGGCTCGAAGATGACGGATTTGACTTGACTACAATAAAGAATAGTCTTGACGCATATTCGACTGAATTGAGACGACAAGAAAAAATAACAAAACAAGATTTAAAAGATGTTGTTTCTTGGGGCGGAATAAGAAATTCTGCTGCTCACGGACAATGGGAAGATGTAGAAGACCGAAAAAGAATTAAATTAATGTTAGAAGGAGTAAATTTATTTATGAGAAAGTACTCTGAATAAAAAACGTTGCCCAACAAAGTATAACGCTCATTGCGTCCGGATTTTTCCTTCGGAAAAATACGCCCGCAAGTTGAAGTTTCGGTTTTTTTTGCTATCTTAGTGCCGAACAAACGCAACGAGAAGCGTTATACAAAACCGTTGTAGGCAATGTGGACAAAAACTGGAAAACTTTATTAAATATGAGAAAATTGGAATATGAAATTTTATAAATCTACACTATGAATTCAATTGTTGAAGAACCAGTAGTAACGTATAATCAAATTAATTTAAGTTTTGCAAATTACACAAAGGAGCGAAAACTTGAACCGCTTGTAAAATGGGCTGGAGGAAAAGAACAGGAACTAAAATATATTATTCCGAATCTTCCTGCCTATTTTGAAAATTATTATGAGCCTTTTGTTGGAGGTGGTTCAGTATATACCTCAATTCAGGCAAAGGAATATTTTATAAATGACAAAGCTCACGAATTAATTGATTTATATAAAATCATCGTTTCGGAAGATAGAGAAATATTCTTTGAAGCAATCGATGAAATAATCCACAATTGGGAAGTTTTAGGAAACATTTCAGAAAAAAACCAGAGTTTTTTTATAAAAATCTATAAAGATTTTGCCAGCGAAAAAATATCCAAAGACATCCTGTC
>WFXA01000263.1 GCA_015490835.1 Flavobacteriaceae bacterium
ATCCAACTCTTGTTTAACTATATCCAATTCTTGTTTAATCTGTTTAAATTCAGCCAATAAGTCCTTGTAATTCATACCATGAAATTAAAAAAAATAAAGCAAATGCCCAAATAAATTATTGAAAATATTACATAAAAACAATAATTTTTAATGCCTTTGTCTCATAAAAAATTGTCTATATTTAAACCTGATTAGTTACAAAGATTGTTCAGTTCCTTTTTTTTTTTTTTGAAACAAATTGGGTAAGAAAATTATTAGGATTTAAAACTCCCAATGAAGTTTTTTAGCTAATTTTAACCATAGTTTTGCATTTATTAATTGAATATAGCATACTTTACCGAAGCAAAACTCACCGAAGTAGCACCATTGGATAGTTTGGGTTCGCTTTTTATCCTCTTACTGGCTTGAATTACCGAGTTAAAAAGTCTCCCGATAAAATTGTTTGCCAAACCGAATGACTTTGAAATTTGAAAACTATTTCACAACCGACTTGTAATTTCAAAATTTTCTTCAATTATTTGGGATTGCTTGATTTTTCAATATCGAAAAATTTAAAAAAACATTGCAAAAGTAAGGCAAGGCTATAATAAAAAGTAACGCTATCGGCATCATTTATGTCAAGGAGTGTAATTTCTTTAAATTTTATCAAGAATTAACAAAATAACCTTTATTTTTGGGGTTTTCTGTAAGTATGTTGTTTCATTATAAACAAAAAAAAGTTGTAAAATGAATATAAATAAGCATAAAAATACCGCTCAAAGTTTGTATGAAGAGGTTCAATTAGACCATGCTATTTCGGTCTTGTTGTTTACCAATAACAAAGAAGAACCAAAGTTTTTTAAACGAGAAATAGAACGTCATTATATTCAGTTTTATTTTTGTACGGAAGGAAAATTAGCATTTAATTTTAATCAAGGTACGTACTCCATTCCGTTACAAAAAGGGAAGTCGTTGTTACTGTACAATCCTAAACAAGAATTGCCTCTCGATGTAACGTTGTATGCTGAAAGTAATTTGCTTTCGGTATTAATTCCTATAAAAAAGTTTCATGAATTGTTTTCTTCAGATGCCGATTACATCACTTTTTTAAGTGAAGAAAACAAAGAAAAAAAGTATTACAAAGATCAAGAAATCACCCCTGCTTTAGGTATTGTTTTAAATCAGTTGTTACATTATTCGCTTCACAATGCGGTTAAAAAGTTATATTTTAAAGCAAAAGTTTTTGAATTATTAAGCCTTTATTTTCATCAATCCAATCAGTCTGAAGCTGAGCAATGTCCTTTTTTAGCCGATCAGGTAAGTATGCCAAAAATAAAACAAGCAAAAGAAATTATTATTTCGCAAATTACCGAGCCTCCATCTTTACAAGAGTTGGCAAATGAGGTGGGACTTCCTATTAACCGATTAAAAGAAGGTTTTAAACAGGTGTATGGCACATCGGTTTTCGGGTTTTTATTTGATTATAAAATGGAGTATGCCCGCCAACTTCTATCATCGGGAAGTCATAATGTAAACGAAGTAGGACTTAAGGTAGGATACAGTACAGCAAGTCATTTTATAGCAGCTTTTAAAAAAAAGTTTGGTATTACGCCTAAAAAGTACATAATGGGATTGGCAACATGAAAAAACGGAAGTAAAAAACTTCCGTCTAAAATGTACTCAAGGTGGGAATCGAACCCACACTCCCGAGGGAACTGGATTTTGAATCCAGCGCGTCTACCAATTCCGCCACTTGAGCTGATAAGGCTATGTGTAAGCGCAAAAATAAACAATTATTAACAACATTTAATAATTAGTGTTATTATTTTTTGGTTGTAACACTACTTAAATTTTACATTTGCGGTGTTTCAATCTAATTACCTAATTATGAGTTCCTGCCTTCCACAACCTAAAATTTTTACTTGTAAACAAAGCGAGTACCTAGCCGAAAAAATAGCCCAAGCCTTTGGCGTACCATTAGGAAAAGTTATTACCTCAACCTATAGCGATGGAGAGTTTCAGCCTTCGTTTGAAGAATCGGTTAGAGGAAGTCGGGTTTTTGTCATCGGATCTACATTTCCCAATAGCGATCATCTTATGGAAATGTTACTTATGATTGATGCCGCTAAACGCTCTTCTGCTAGGCATATTACCGCTGTTTTACCTTATTTTGGTTGGGCGCGTCAAGACCGAAAAGACAAACCTCGTGTGCCTATTGCAGCTAAATTGGTAGCAAAAATGCTTGAAACTGCGGGTGCAACCCGTATTATCACAATGGATTTACATGCCGATCAAATTCAAGGGTTTTTTGAAAAACCGGTAGATCACCTCTTTGCATCCACTATTTTTTTACCATATGTTAAGGAGTTAAATTTAGATAATCTTACCATCGCTTCACCCGATATGGGAGGTTCAAAACGAGCGTATGCCTATTCAAAATTTTTAGAAAGCGATGTGGTAATTTGTTACAAACAACGAGCCAAAGCTAATGTAATTTCGCATATGGAGCTTATAGGTGATGTAACCGGAAAAAATGTGATTCTCGTAGATGACATGGTAGATACAGCCGGAACATTATCTAAAGCTGCCGACCTTATGATGGAGCGCGGAGCTCTTTCGGTTCGAGCAATTTGTACACATCCTATCCTTTCGGGAAATGCTTATGAACGAATTGAAAATTCGTGTTTAAAAGAACTCATTGTAACCGATTCTATTCCGTTAAAGCAAGAAAGCAATAAAATTAAAGTACTTACTTGTGCCAATCTGTTTGCCGAAGTAATGTTAAGTGTTCAAGAAAACAAATCGATTAGCTCAAAATTTTTGATGTAATTTTATTGGTTTACTTTCCATTGGTAAGAGGCATCGTTAAAGATTTCTTTTCCAAAAACGGGAACTTTAGCCTTTATTTCTTCTACAATAAATTCTAATGCTTTAAAGACTTCTTTTCTATGTGGAGAAGAGACAAACACAAACAAACAAATTTCGCCTGTTTTTACCATTCCTAAACTGTGGTAAATGTGCATACAACTTAATTGAAATTTTGAAAGTGCAGTTTCTCTTATGTCATGAAAAACCTGATTTGCCATTTCTTGATGCGCCGTATATTCAATTGCCGCAACGGTTTTGTTGTTTATTACATCGGCTCGTACTTGCCCTAAAAAAATATTGTGCGCACCAATACCTGTTTTAACCTGATGCTTGGCGATTGATTGCGCTATAAATTCACTACCTATAGCACCTTCTCTAAAAACATTTTTCACCTTTTTTGTATCCATTTATTATCCTTCATTGGGTTGGTTGTAAAAAAATTGTTCGCGAACGATTTTACCGTCTTCTACTTGATAAACAGCAATTTCTGAACTAACACTCCGTTGTCCGCTGGGTTTGTGAGTGGTGTCCATAGTAAAACTCACAGTAAACCAGTTATCTGCTACAATTGGCTTACTGGCTTTACTGCTGTGTACTTCAAAGTTTTCTTCCCACCATTCTCCTTTTTTGGCTACTTCAGCCATCCCGTTGCTCACTTGATTATCTCCGGATTCGATACTTACAATTTTAGGGCTGTACAATTCTTGATAACATTTATCCCATTCTCCTTTGTTACACCAATCTACTAATTTTTGTGCGATTTCTTCAGTTTTCATATCTTTTTTGTTTTATTGGTTTGAAAGTTAAAAATACAAGCAAATTATTATTTATTGTACATTTTTAGAAATATTTATGATTTATATCTTGGTTTTCGTGTAGAGAGATATACTCCTGTAAAAATTAAAATAGCAGCTGTTATTCGTAACGAAGTTAATTTATCTGCTCCTACTAAAACGGCAAAAAGCGTAGCAATTACCGGTTGCAAATAAATAAAAGCACCAATAGTAGAAGGACGCAAATGTTTAAGTGCGAAAATATTAAACAAATAGGTAAAGTAGGTCGTTCCTATTACAACAAAAGCGAGCTGTCCTACTATGTTTAAAGGTAGTTCTTGCCAAGCAACTTGTGTAAATTGTGAAATTCCTACCGGAAGATTTATAAGCGTTGCAAAAAGAAAAAACCACTTCATCAAAGTAACCGAGCTGTATTTTGAAGTTAACGGTTTTACCATAATAAGATACACCGAATAGCTAACGGCATTTACGATAAAAAACACATTTCCCAACGGAATATTGGGTGCATTGGGTTGTGTTTTAATTCCAAAAATTATTAGCACCAACGCACCAATTAATCCCAAACCAATTCCAACCGACTTTAGAAGGGTAATTTTTTCTTTTAAAAACAATGCCGATAAAATTAATAACAAAACCGGAACCAAAGTAATAACCACCGAGCTGTTAATGGGAGTAGAAAGACTTAATCCTTTAAAAAAGGCAAGCATGTTAAGTACCATCCCGAAAAAAGCACAAGCAAGAATTCGACCCCAATCTCGAGTTTCAATTTTTTCTCTCGGAAGAAAAAGCGAAGTTATCCAAAATAATATTCCGGCAACGCTTACTCTTAATAATATAAATCCGTAGGGTTTAATAATTTGCGGCATAAGGTCTTTAGCAATGGTATGATTTACACCATATATAGTTGCTGCAGCAGTTGCAGCCAAAAGTGCAAAAGCTCTTTTGTTATTCATTTTGCAGTGCTTTTTTAGCGACTTCTACCGTTTTTTTGCTGTTTCCTATAAAAATTTTATCTCCAAATACTAAAACCGGACGTTTTAAAAAGGTGTAATGTTCCAGTAACAGGTTTTTATAGTCTTCCTCAGAGAGTTTTTTTTCTTTTAAGTTTCTTTTTTTATACAGTTGGGCTCTTTTGCTAAACAAAGCTTCATAGCTTCCGGCTAATTTTTTTAATTCTTCTAACTGGTTTAGAGTTAACGGATTTGTTTTTATATCTTGGATTTCAAAACCTTCAGAAAGTGAAAGTTCTTTTAAAATTCGGTTACTGGTGCTACAAGTAGAAAGCGTATATACTTTATTCATTTTTAAGAAAAATTGCAATGGCAAAGTAAATTTATTTTCCCAAAAATATTGTGTAGTTTTAGCATTAAATTTTTTAAGAATGAATTTTACATTTGAAGTTACCCGAAAAACCCGAATTATTTTTAACTCTTTTTTGGAAGAATATACCTTAGAGCAGCTAACCAAAATACCCGCAGGTTTTAGTAATTCTATTTTTTGGAATATAAAACACGTGGTGGTTACGCAACAATTACTGGTGTATGGTTTGTCCGGTTTGCCCATGCAACTTTCGGAGGATGAAATTGGAGCTTATAAAAAAGGAAGCTCTCCTGAAGGAACAAAAGTTACACAAAATGATGTAATGCTATTAAAAAAACAACTTTTTACTACGTTGGAAAAAACCGAAGAAGATTTTAAACAAGGATTGTTTAAAAAATATAATCCGTATACTGTAAGTACAAATACTACATTAAGTAATGTAAACGAAGCTTTGGAGTTTAATAACTTTCACGAAGGAGTACATTTGGGTATTCTTTTTGGCTTACGAAGATTTATCACTTAAAAAAGCCACTTGAAAATTGTAAGTGGCTTTTTTTGAAGGATTGTAACATCAACAACTAGTGTTTTCCAAAAACGTGAATCCTTGCTTTTCCCAGGGCAAAAAATTTGGTATGGTAATTAAAAACTATTTTTTTTATTATTCGTTTGTTTCCGGGTAAGTCTACTATTTTGGTATCTCCGGGCTGAAAATTTCGGTCTATCACTACTAAATTAGATGTACCGTTGCCATAAACTACCTTTATGGTATTAATGTGTACTCTGGAGTGCGTTACTTTTAATTTTAATTTTCGAAATTTACCTTCTCGCGCAGTAACCATCATAACATCGTGGTCTGCACCTTTAGAAACTTTTTTAGTTCCTAACTTAATCCAAGGTTTTACAACTGAAAAATCCTCAGTCTGATTAAAAGTAACCGAAGATTGAAAAGAAAATAGTACTAATGAGAGTACCAACAATAAGGAAGTTTTTAATGTGTTTTTCATAATTTACTGTTTTTAGTTAGTAGTTTGACGTATTAAAAGCAAAAAGGTTTAATTGGGGAATTTACTGCTTATTATTTTCTAATTGTTTTATTCTTTTTTCAAGGTCTTCGTATTTTTTAAGCTGTTCTTTTAATTTTTTGTTTTCTTCTTTAAGCGTTTCTACTTCAGTTTTAAGTTCTTTTATTCCGGCGGTTAGTATGGGTGTTAGGCGAGAATAATCTACCATCATAGGGTCGGTTACCACATTTCCTTTGGGGTCGCCACTTACGGCTTGCGGATAAACAGATTGTAGCTCTTGAGCAATAAAGCCGTACTCTTTTTTACCAAGATTGGCTTTGTATTCATATTTTCTGGGTTGTATTTTTTCAATTAAATCCAGTGCATTTTCAATTGAAACAATTTGTGTTTTAAGGCGGCGATCTGAAGTTGTTGCATAATTTACACCACCCGTACCATTACCTCTTATGCTTCCATTGTTAGCACCAATTCCAGTGTTAAAAGCAATAAAATAATTATTTGAAGTTGGGTTTGATGAGGTTGCTAAACGGATCACTAATCCATCCGCATCTGCATTTGCTGATGTATTATTAATTCTTGCTACATAATTACTTGATTGAGAGTCTGCAATATCTAATCTAAACGCGGCATTTGTAGTTCCAATAGCAACATTACCTTGCGTATAAATATTATCATTAATATTATTAGGTGGCGTGCCTCCCGATTCGTACCAATCGGCATCTTGAAGTGATGATAAATCTACGGTTTCACTGCTTCCGTTTTCAATACCAATGGTTAAAGTTGTACCGGATAAACCGGAACCGGAGATGTTTTGGTCGTCGGTGCCGGTACCGTCTTGAAGGCTTGATAAATCTACCGTTACGGGCGGTACACCGTCGTTTTGAAGAGAGATGCCCAGTGTAGTGCCCGATAAAGCAAATAAATCTACTTGTTGGTTATCTGTATTTGCAGGAGGAGTTACCCAACTTAAATTTCCGGCTCCGTCGGTAGTAATTACTTGGTTGGCGGCACCATCTGATGCCGGCATTAAATACCTGTTTGAGGAGGTGTTTCCTAAAGACATTCTGCCAATAAAATAGCCGGCATACCCTGTTGATTTTTGCACATCGCTGTAAATACCGTAATGAGTTCCTCCGGCTGATGCAGCTATATCGATATAGGTACCGTATTTTGCGCCTATGTCGGGACTATTCATAACGGTGTGAACTCCGTATTGAATTCCGCTAGAATTACTTGTAAAATAATTATAGACTCCTTTGATTGTTCCCGATAAGCTACTGTTAACTCTGTTTTCCATACCTGTAAAATTTCCAGATCCGGTTGTAGTTACGTAGTTATAAATACCCATATTGGTGAATGCACTATTGGACAATGTTCCTGAACTAGAATTATTTAAACCAATAAATGGTAAAGTTCCTGTTGAAGAATTATATAACCCATATAATTTATTCGATGAACTCTGAAAATATCCTAAATATGTGCTAAATCCATAACCTAAAAGAGAACCAACTACTATATTTTTATCTGTTGAAAGATTTCCCGAAGTTAGGGAAACATTTATTCCTTTAGTGCCATCTCCAGAAGAACTTATATTAATTAAAGGATCTATTGTATTAGTTGGTCCAATGTTTATTAAATGATTTGCTATTCCTGAAACAGATGTAAGATTATATAATGTGTTAGGATTAATCGTTCCAATCCCGATTTTACCGGCACCTGAAATTCGAAAAGCTTCTATTCCATTTGCACTGTATGCGATAGTGTTAGCAATGGGACTAAAAAATCCGGTACCGGTAGAAGAAAATCGAATACTTGGGTCTGATGCACTTCCGCTATCAAATTCTATTTCATCTACTTTGCTAGTGTTATTCGGGTTAAGAAAATATGAGGTGTTATCCCAATCAATTATGTTATTACTGATATATAAATCATTGTTGGTGTTGAATGTATCGCCAATATAAACATCGCCGGATTGTCTTTCAATATCTGCACCTACTGTTGTCCAGTCATTATCGTTCCCGATACTCGATAAATCTACCGTTACGGGTGGCACACCGTCGTTTTGGAGGGAAATACCCAGCGTAGTACCCGATAAAGCAAATAAATCTACTTGTTGGTTATCTGTATTGGGAGTTGGTGTTACCCAGCTTAAATTGCCATTACCATCTGTTCTTATTACTTGATTTGATGTGCCATCTGCTGTTGGAAAAGCATACCCAGTTCCTGTTGGATTTCCTATTTGAAATTCACTATTGGTTCGCAAGATATTGGTGTTAAAATCTCCATAAATCAATGCATTATCTTCATTTGCATTTGAATTTTCTATATAAAGTTTATGACTTCCAGTTTCATTGTAACCAGCCTGATAGCCAAGAAATAGATTTCCGTTTCCAGTACTGCTATAACCAGCTCCAAAACCTATTGCCAAATTACTTGATCCTGTGGTATTTGTATATAATGAGTTATTTCCTACAGCTATGTTAAATTGACCAGTTAAGTTTTGCATTAATGAAGAATGTCCTAATGATGTGTTGAAGTTTGCGGTTGTATTGTTGTATAATGCATAAGTTCCAATTGCCGTGTTAAAATCACCTGTTGTATTGTCTAACATTGATTGGTATCCTAATGCCGTATTGTTGGTTCCAGAAGTATTGAACGACATGGATTGAAACCCGATAGCTACATTTAATGATCCGCTGTTATTGGTTCTTAAGGCATATTTACCAATACCAATGTTTGCGTTATTACTCTCATCATCATTACTTCCAGCATTTACACCAAGAAAAATGGAGGATCCATCTTCAGTTCCATCATTATCAGATTTTCCATCACTGAGGTCATTTATTTTTTTTACAGTACTGCCAATAACACTTATCCAAGTTGCAGATGTATTGTCCCAATAATAAAACCCGGGAGGATTACTACCAGAAGTTGTAGTAAGATAAACCATCATTCCTTGTTGTGCAGCTGTTGGGTCTGTTGTAGGAAAATTATCTATTCTTGGTATTAAAACTCCATCTGTGTTTGAAGGACTAGCAGGGTTACTGGCACTTACATCCAGACTAGCTTTTGGGTTTGTATTGCCAATTCCTACTTGGGCAAAAGAACTAAAACCTAATACTAAAGTAAAAATGATAAAAGGAATATGTTTTTTCATTTTTGGATATAAGTTTTTTTAATAAATAGTTACTTTTCCTTTTTTATTTAGATAGGTTTTTGTTAATTATTTTGTTGAAATAACCAAAGTAAATTCGCCTTCGTCAAGACCGTCTGCTCCGGTTACTCCTATAATCATTCGGTACGGGCGAGTAATAGCAACTAAGTTCTTTACTTTTCTGGTGTGGTCTTGCGTAGCACCTTTGTATTTTCGGTCCCATTTATAGTCGGCTTCGCAACGAATGCAACTTGGTAAATCGGGCACAATAGGCATTTTGTCTACTCCTACTTCGTAGGCATAGATACTAAAATTTGCGTTTGGGTCTTTGGGTATTACGGTTACCGATATTTCGCTTCTTGTCGGGATAATTCCTGTAAAAAACACGTGTTTTCCGGTAAATTTATGCGACTGAAAACCAACAAAACAAGCATTTTGGCTATTCCAAGCCCAAGATAAATCGTCTATAAAAACACCGTCTTTAAGGTTTGCCGTATAAGTTACGTCTTCTCCTTTTACGGGTTCTACTTCTATAACATTTGGTTTTTCTTGTGCGGTCATTGAAAAGGTAATAAGGACTAATAGTAAGATTAATTTTTTCATTTTTTAAGGGTTTTAATTATGGTTTAATGGTTATGTCGTATTGTTTGGGTCCTCCCATTCGAGAGCCTTTATAATACACTTCAAAATCTAATTTTAAGGTAGTTTCTTTTTCCACTTTCGGAACTTTAATGCTTCCGGTTACATATTTAACGGCTCCTTCGGTAATTTCGACTCCGTCTAATGAAAATTCAAAAACACCGCGAGGAGGTTTGTAGTTAGAAGGCTTTTTACTGCGTATCTTGCATTTCACTACCCAATCGTTTTTAAAGGCTATGATTTCACCGTTGTTTTTTACATCTACACGTAGTTTGTAGGTTTTTCCGGGAGTCATTCTTTTTTCAAGGGTAATACGGTTTACATTGAGTTCGGGTTTAAGCTCCACTACTTCATAATAAACCGTTATTTCTGAATCGTCGGCTTCAAATTCTTTATCATCGAGTAAGATTTGATATTTTACCGTATATTTTCCATGTTCGATAGGGGCTTTTATTTTAGGAAAGGTAACCGTAGCAGATTTCCCTTTTTCCCATTCACTCGCACTAAAACTTTTTTCTGCTTCAAAAACTTTATCATCTACTTTACTTGAAGCTTTAGAGGTAAGGGTTGACTTAATTGTATATTTTCCTTCGGGCCATTTTACATCGCCACTGTTTTTAACGGTAAACGAAACCGGATATTCCTTATTAGGATACATTTTTCGGGTTACTTTTTCGGTAAATGTAACTTCGGGATCTTTTTCGTATACCGATGCTTCTATTGTGGTTTCGGCATTTTTTGCGTTAAAGGTTTTACCGTCTTTTAAAACGGTTACTTTAAGTTTGTAATCGCCTCCTACAGATGGGCTGTCAAATGATCCGGAGCTAACCCATTTAGAATTACCCGGTTCTAAGTTAGAAAGTTCGATGTCTTCTTCTATTTCAAGAGCCTCTTTGTCTTCGTCTTCGGCATCGTCGGGGGCATCATCGGTTTCTACTTTTACTTTGTAGCTTCCTTTTGGCCAAGTGGTTTTTCCTGTATTTTTTACGGTAATGGTATAAGGGGGATATTTTCTTTCGGGTTCTAGTTTAATTCCTTTTAAAGTGTTGTTAATTTCGGCTTCAAAATTTTCTTCAATAGTAACGTTGGTTTCTTTTGAGGTTAAAATTGAGTTTCCGTTTTTAATGGCAATGTTAAGTTTGTAATCGCCGGGTATGGTTGGTGTTTTTATTAGCCACTTAAAGCTATACTCTTTGTTGGGTTCTAAAATAACAGGAACATCGTATTGGTATTCAAAAGCTTCGCCGGCTTCTTTATCGGGGCAAGACTTACAGGATACTTCCAGACTACAATTAGAGCGTTTTAGTTGTTCGCTTCCGGTATTTTTTGCAACTACGTACACTTGTATGTTGGTGCCGGGATCCATTTTATTTGGAATATTAACTTTTGAAATACTTACCGAAAGTTGAGCAAATGCAAAATGTGTAAATAGCACAAATAAAAATAACTTTTTCATGATTGAAAATGGGTTTGGTTATTAGTGGCTAAATTAAGAAGAGAGAAGAAGGGGTTTTTCATCCAAAAGGATGAATTTTAGCTGTTTAAAATTTTTCGTATGGCTACAATGGCATCGGCTCGATTGTGTACATTAAGTTTGGAATAAATGTTTTGTACGTGTGTTTTAACGGTATTGGTGCTTACAAAATGTTTTTCGGCAATTTGGTGGTTGGATAATCCGCTATATATTTCTTGTAAAATGATAAACTCTTTTTTGGTAAGTTGTATATCGGAGTTTTTGTTAATAGTTTCTAAAGAAATAACGGTATTTTTTTTAATGCTGCTATAATTGGATAAAGCAATTTCAATAGCTGTAAAAAGGTCGGATTCATCAAAGGGTTTTACAATATAACCCATTGGAAACGTGTGTTTTACTTTATCTAAAATGAGTTTGCTGGAATAGGAAGTCAAGTATAAAAAAGGGATGTTATAATGAGTATTTATGTGTTCTGCAATTTCAATTCCGTGTAAATTGTTTCCTAGGTTAATATCAAGAAGTGCTATGGTAGGACTGGTATTTTCTAAAAGTTCAAGGGCTTGATTTTTGGTAAAAGCAATCCCTACAACGGTGTAATTGACTTGTTGAAGCAACGCCTTGATGTTTTCGGCAATAATGGGTTCGTCTTCTACAATTAAAACTTTTATGTTACTCATTTAAACAGTTTTAAAATTGTTGATTTTTAATGTTATTTTAGTTCCTTGGTTAGATGATGATACATTTAATTTTGCTTGTAATTTTTGACTAAACGAATGTATTAATTTATAACCTAAACTTTCTGAGTTTTGATAAGAAAAATTTTTCGGCAATCCTATTCCGTTGTCCGAAACCGAAACCGTAAGAGTATCTTTTTCTTTCTTTAATGAAATAGTTATTGTTCCTGAATCACTTTCTTTAAAGGCATATTTTAAAGCATTGCTAATAAGTTCGTTAATAATGAGTCCTAATGGGGTAATGGTATCTACATCCAGTTTAACAGGTTCTATGTCTGTTTTAACCGTTATTTTTTTATTGTTTGTTTTATAGGTGTTTACCAGGTTAGCTACTAATCTTTCGATGTATTGCTTGGTATTTACACCCACCAAATTTTCGTCTTGATATAAGTTTTGATGAATAAGCGCCATTGCTTTTACACGATTTCTGCCTTCTTCAAGTGCTTGATTTGCCGCTTGGTCTTTGGTTTGCATTTGTTGTAAACTTAACAAGGAAGAAACGACTTGGAGATTGTTTTTTACGCGGTGGTGAATTTCTTTTAGTAAGATTTCTTTATCGTTTAATGCTTTTGAGATTTGAATGTTTTTATTTCTGTTTTTAATAAAAAAGAAGCTTAATAAGCCTATAATAATAAAACCTGAAACGGCAAAAATGAGAAATAATTTTCGTTGTTGTTCGGTTTTTTGAGTTTTAAGCTTTTGTGCGGTTTGTTGCTTATCAAAATCGTATTGCATTTGCAATTGGGTGATTTTTTTAATGTTTTTTTCATTAAAAACCGAATCTTTTGCTGCTACAAATAGTTCGTAATTGGCAAGGGAATTTTTATAATCATCTAATTCCTTGTATGCGTTAAACAAGCATTGGCACGCATTTTTTTGAAAATCTAAATCGCCTAACTCCAGTGCAAGTTTTTTAGCTTTTTCACAATCTTTTTTTGCTAACGGATATTTTCCCAATTGGTTATAGAGTTTTCCTCTTTCAAAGAGGGTGTTAGCAATCCCGGAAGTATTGTTTACTTCGTTAAATAAATTATAGGCTCGGTTATAACTTTTTAAGGCGTTGTTTAACATGCCTAATTTTCGGTAGGCTGTTCCTATTGTTACTTCGGTAATTGCCAAAGAGCGTTTTGGAGCATTGCTTTTTAATTTTAAATCTTTGGCTTGTCGTAAAACTTCCAGTGCTTCTTGATAGTTTCCGGTGTTGGATAACAAATCGCCTTTATTTGAAAGTACTATTGCTCCATACATTTGAGATCCCAATTCCTGAGTACTTTTAAATGCCAAATCGTAATATTTAATGGCAGCAGAGTAGTCTTCCATTTGGTTATAAAAATTAGCTAAGGTATTATGTAAAACCAATTTTTTACCTTTTAATTTAAAAGCTTCATCCTTTGACAATTGTTTTGGAGAAACATTGTCTAATATATGCTTTGCCTCCAATAATGTAGCTATGGCTTTGGTAACATTACCTTTTTGTTTATAATACCCACCAAGGGTTGTTAAAATAGAAGATTTTAAAATAGGGTCGTCTTTTTCAGAAATTAATGAATTTGCTTTTTGTATTTGAATATATGCAGAGTCGCTTTTTCCGTTAAACAATAAAAAATTAGCAACTGTATATTTAGCAATTGCTTTAATGGTCTTGTTTGAAGTGTTATGACCAATTAATTTAATTTTTGAAATTAATGGATATGTGTTTTCTTGGTAATTGTACTTACCAGAAAAACCAGATAATAGTTTTGCTTTTTGATAAGGTGATGAGATAGAATCTATTGTTTTTAAAATAGAATCTATTTCAGCATTTATTTGCATTCCTTTTTGAGAGTAGGAATAAACACAGAATAATAAACAAATATAGATTAGTTTTTTCAACACAAAAAGATTGTACTATAGGCGCTAATATACAAATTTATCTGCCTAGTATAAAAATAAGAAAACTCACCACTAAGTGATGAGTTTTCGCCCCAAATTTGATTAATCCGCTTCCAAAAAGAATTTTGGAAAGTAAGATCAACCTACTTATGAGCCACAAATTTACAAAAAAATATTGATATAGTAACTTAACTTTTGTTTTCGTTACATAATGACAAGTAAATTAAAAAAACCACCCTTAAAAAAGAGCGGTTTTTTCTTAGGAATTGAGCTTCCTCAACACCGACCAACTTAAACTAACCTAAAACTTAAATCGAAATCCTGAATAAAGACCAATATAATAAGGTTTAAAATCTACAGAAGATTCGGTGTATGCATTTAATTGGTATTTAAACAGTGGTTCAATGCTAAATAAAATCTTTTTGGTAAACTTGTAATTTATACCTAAACCTACATTTGTAGTAAAACTAGTTGTAGAAAGGTTATTTGCTTTACCAAGTGTTTCTTTATAGTTTCCGTCTCTTACGTAAACGTCGTTATTTGAAAGGAAAAGAGTACTAAATCCACCTATAAGATTAATGCCTAACTTTTTGTTTAATAACGTATATTGAATCTCTAATGGGACTTCGAGGTAATTAATATTTTGTATTAACTCGGCATTTCCTGAGGTAGACTTTAGGTTAATGTCTTGGTAAGCAGAAGTGTTTCCATTGGCAGGACTACTAAACGTACCTCTGTCGGCAACGGTTACAACAGTTTGTTTACCTCCATAGTCAATACTTTTAAGTGCAGAGGAAACAGGACCCGAGCCTATATCTAACCCACTTGTTGCATAGCGAAGATCTACTGTATTGATACCGGAACGTATCTTTATTTTGTCTGAAACTGCATAGCTTACTTGTACTCCATAACTAAAGGTAATATCTCCTTTTTGAGGATTGTCTTTAAACGAAGCATCTAGAGACGAACCATTTGATAAACTACTGTAGTAAACAGGAGCAAAGTTAGGAGTTACCTCCCAAGATTTAGACTGTGTGTGTTTTTTGTTTTGTTCTTCTTCATTATTCTTATCCTCAATTGCATCAAAAATAGATTGTTTTGTGTTTTCGTCTGTATTTGCAACTCCATTTTCATCTTTTTTAGAGCCACTGGTTACGTCTTTATTTATAGTTTTGTTTGTTAATTTTTCTTCTTTGTTTGCTATTGCAATAGTTGTATTGGCAGGATTATTTTCTTTAATATTGTTTTGTCGTTTTGTTTCAGATAGTATATTATCATCTTTTAAAAGTTTATTCTCTTTGTTTTTAGTATAGATAGTGTATATACCGGTATTAGAAGGGGTTTTGGAGGTTTTGTTTTTATAAACAGGTAAGTTATTTTTTTCTGAAATTTTTATAGCGGAATTTTCTTCAACAACAAGTGAATTGTTTTTTGAAGCGTTCGTTTTATTTTGGTCTTTAGATTTAGTGTTAGTGAAAACAGAATTAGTTTCACCATTAGAATTGTCTTTGTTCGGGTTTATTAAAACATCTTCTTGAGTAATTTGTTGAGTTTGAGGATTGCTTGAATTAAAAACAGCACTTCCTATTGTGACTAATAAAACAATTAGTGCAGCAACACCGGCAATTTTAAACCAAAACGGAATCACTTTTTTATCCTTTTTCTCGTTTTGAAGTTGAAATTTAATTTGGCTCCAAACTTCGGGAGGTGGGGATTGTTCAAAGTCATTAAACCGTTTTTTAAAAAACGTGTCTATGTTCTTTTTTCCTTTCATTATGTATCCTCCAAAAGGAGGAGGGTTTGTTGTTTTGTTTATTTGTTTAAGCCTTTTTTATAGGCTTTTACTTTTGTTTTTAAAATAGCTCTTGCTCTGGCAAGATTAGATTTGGTTGTTCCGGTTGTTATATTCATCATTGTTGCTATTTCTTGGTGCGAATATCCATCCAGAACATACATCGTAAACACCAATCGGTACCTGTCGGGTAATTCTTGAATTATTTGTAGTAAATAATCCAGCGGAATTTTTTCATCTTCAATAGGTTCGTCGTCAATTTCTTCAGGAACCTGTGCTTCATTAGTCAAATTATATACCCGTTGCTTACGATATTTCTGTAAAACGGTATTTACCGTAATTCGTTTTATCCAACCTTCAAAAGAACCTTTTCCTTTAAACTGCTCAATATTTTTAAAAATTGTAAGAAATGCATCTTGTAAATTATCCTGTGCCTCTTCATAATTTGGCGAATATCGAAGGCAAATAGCAAATAAAATGCCCGAATATTTGTTATACAAAGACTCTTGCGCTTGTATATCTTGTTCCTTACATTTTTGTATGAGCTCCTCTAATGTCAAAAGTAGTACCGTTTATTAGTAATTGATTGAAACAGCCTTAACTTGTCTGCAACTATCATAATAATTTGGGCTCTACGGTGAATAGATGCCAAAAAAACAAATGGTTGCGTGGGGAGCCGAGTGTTTCTTATTTATCTGCTTCTATTGCGTGTTTTATTTTTTGTTCTAACTCTTCCATAAGCTCCGGGTTGTCTAGCAACAAAGCTTTTACAGCATCTCTTCCTTGCCCTAGTTTTGTGTCTTCGTAACTAAACCATGAACCGCTTTTTTTTATAATTTCATAGGCTACACCAATGTCTAATATTTCTCCTACTTTAGAAATTCCTTCGCCGTACATAATATCAAATTCAGCCATTTTAAAAGGAGGTGCTACTTTGTTTTTTACAACTTTTACACGCGTTTTATTACCCGTCACTTCACTGTTGGAATTTTTAATTTGGGTAGAACGTCTTATGTCTAATCGTACCGAAGCATAAAACTTTAAGGCATTTCCGCCGGTTGTGGTTTCAGGATTCCCGAACATCACCCCAATTTTTTCACGCAATTGATTGATAAAAATTACAGTGCAATTGGTTTTACTAATCGATCCGGTAAGTTTTCTAAGTGCTTGCGACATTAGGCGTGCATGTAACCCCATTTTAGAATCGCCCATCTCACCTTCAATTTCACTCTTTGGTGTGAGTGCTGCCACCGAATCGATAACAATTATATCTATAGCACCGCTACGTATTAAATTATCGGCGATTTCGAGGGCTTGCTCACCATTATCGGGCTGAGATATTATGAGGTTTTCAATATCCACTCCTAAACTTTCGGCATAATATCTGTCAAAAGCATGTTCGGCATCTATAAATGCGGCAATTCCACCATTTTTTTGTGCTTCGGCAATGGCGTGTAGTGTAAGTGTTGTTTTCCCCGAAGATTCGGGACCGTAAATCTCTATGACTCGACCTCTCGGATAGCCACCTACTCCTAAGGCTAAATCCAGACCTAATGAACCGGTTGGAATTACATCTACTTCTTGAATGGGAGCATCTCCCATTTTCATTACGGTTCCTTTTCCGTAGGTTTTATCTAATTTGTCTAAGGTAAGTTTAAGTGCTTTTAATTTTGCGTCTTTTTCGTTACTCATATAGCTGTTATCTAAAAAAATTATACAAATGCTTGAACAGGCTAAAATACTATTTCTTTATCTTTACTGCAAAAGTAAAATTATGTATCTCTGTTTTTTTGTTAACACACTAATAAACGGAGCTTTTTAGAAAACCTATGAAATGCCTATTAACCCGTATTATTCATATAATAACGAAGTGAATTTTACAAACCCAGCGGAGATGATTAAAAAGGGCTTTCCGTCTTCCGCTTTATTAAATATTTTAAACAGATGAAACACCCATGATTGATTTTAAACACACATGGGAATGATTATAACTTGTTGAAAATGAACAAAATATAAAATTATAAACAGATGAAACATCCATGATTGCTTTTAAACACACATGGGAA
>WFXA01000264.1 GCA_015490835.1 Flavobacteriaceae bacterium
AACTATTTTGTCTATATGCCAAGGTGCTTCTAAACCCAATGCAATTGTAAATATTTGTTCTGAATTTTCCATATCCAAAAATAATATTTTTTACCTTTACCCACACAAAACAACATAGAGCCAAAAAACTTTACAATCGGGCAATTTATACTCTATTGAGAAAATAATGAATAAATCTGTCAAAATTATTGAACAAGCCGGTTTGAGTTCAAAAATGTTTCCAAAAGAGTTTGCTATATCGAGAGCTATTCAAAATGATGATGAGACAATGAAAAAAATACTAAACTTAGATTTGACACAAGAAAAAGATATGCTTGAACTTGAAAATTTGCTTAATCAAGTAAGTTATACAGATGACTTAAACAGCCCAAATAGAGGGTTTCTTGTAGTAATTGCTGCCGCATTAGCATATATAGTTGTTGCGGCTGTAAGTTTTGTCGTCGCTGCTTATAGTGTTGCGGTAGAAGCAGCTTATTGGGATAATTATCTAAACTCTAAGTCAAATTTAAATAATTCTCAAACAGACTTGTTAGAAAAAGAGCTTGTGCTCGCAGAGATTGGTAACTATTTCAAGTAGGATTATTATGATTAAAAAAATAATTTTAGCAATCTGGAGCTTAGTTATATCTGTAGTTTTTTTATCTTCTCTTGAAACACAACTAATAGTAAATAAGTCATTAAAAAGACAAGTTAATACTATTTTTCCTGAAGGTTGGGGCTTTTTTACCAAAAGCCCTAGAGAAGACAAGTTAGATGTTTTTAAGTTATCAGATGATAATGTATGGAAACCACTTACCATAAAAAATCAATCTTTTAGTAATTTTTTTGGTTTTTCGAGAAAAGCAAGATATATAGCTTATGAAAGCTCAATTGTCGCAAGTCAATTAGCTAATTCTAATTGGATGAAATTAACTAATGGTCAAATATTTACTACAAAGATTGATACTTGTTTTAATTTAAAGTCTAATAAAGAGCATAAGTATTTCACGTCAGGTACATATTTACTTATATTACAAAAGCCAATACCTTTTGTATGGATTAAAGAAAATCAAGAACAATATAACCCTGTTAAGGTTGCCAAGCTATGCTTAGAATAAAAACTTTCTTAACAAAAATGAAAAAAATTTTCTTCTTAAATCTAATATCATTTTCAAGAATGCTGTTAGCACTTTCAACCCTGCTAACATTAGTATTCGGCGGTTTAACAGACAACTTTCGAAATACCCATTTAAGTTTGCTTAAAGAAAATATGAGCGGAATAATGTCATTAAATATGTTTTTATGGGAATGGAATTTAATAATCCCTTATACAATATGCTTAATAATATTAATACTTGTTATTATTGGATTTATGCCTCGTTTAACGTGTATTTTACATTCGTGGGTTTCATATTCTGTATTTTATAGTATGTTAATTGTTGAAGGAGGTGACCAATTGAATGTAATACTTACATTATTGTTGATACCAATCTGCTTTGTCGATAATAGATTAATTTCTTGGACTTCTTGTAAATCACAAATTCCTAAATGGGATTTTAATAATTTACTGCCATTTAATAAACTAATTGCACTATTTGTAATTCAATTACAAATGGCATTTTTGTATTTTAATGCAGGTATATCGAAAGTTTTTGCGCCCGAATGGAATAACGGTACAGCACTATACTACTGGTTTAATGAGAATATTTTTGGTGCGCCACCTATAATATCTAAATCAATTGGATGGATTTTCACAAATAATTGGTCAGTAACTATATTAACTTGGGGCGTAATACTTTTAGAAATTTTTGCTGGATTAGCTATATTCTTTAAACCGAAAATAAAGTTTAAAATCGGTTTAATTCTTATCCTATTCCATATTTCTATTTTTTTAATTCACGGCTTAGCGACATTTTTATTGTCTATGACCGCTGGTATTATATTATACTTATTCCCGTTACAAAAAACTCTCAATGCTAACTTTCTGGACTTGAAAAAAATAATTTATGCAAGAATTTCGTGATACATCTTCCTTTCCAAAAGGTATATTGGTAATTTTCATTTTCCAATTCATTTTCTTTCTTTTTTACTCTTTGAGTAAAGAAGAAAAAAACACAAATCTCTTATATATCTCGTTAGTTATAGCTATAATAGGTATTTTTATTGCTATTGCAAAAGTAAAATTTTACATAAATACAAATTATATGAAGTTTGGCTTATTTCCTTTACCAAATAATAAATTACTGTTAACTAATATTGACGAACTAAAAATTATTGAGGTAAGCCCATTTTCAGATTTTCTAGGTATGGGTTTAAGACATTCAAGGAAATATGGCAAAGGATATATCACAGATTGTAAATATGCGCTTTTTATAAAAACAATTAGCAATAAAAAAATCACTATATCAATTAAAGATATCGAGGGCTTAAAGATGTTTTTAGAAAAAAATAATATTTCAAATAAATTATCGAACTTAGGAGTAAACAATTAATGGATTATCTCGTCAAAAACCTACGCACAACAAAATATAACGCTCATTGCGTCCGGATTTTTCCTTCGGAAAAATACGCCCGCAAGCCGAAGTTTCGGTTTTATTTGCTATCTTAGTGCCGAACAAACGCAACGAGAAGCGTTATACAAGACCGTTGGCGTTCATTGTGAAAAGCCAGCGCACATTTAGCACATTTGGTTTTTGCCGACTCACAAAGCCTAAAGTAAAAAACCAAAAGAGCTAAATTTTTGCCAGTGCACGAAAAATTAAATTGAAGAATATGACAGCATACATGATTGTAATTTATGGACTATTGATTGGATGGACAGCTTTTTCAACTTTCTATATCATTAGACTTTGGATAGTAAAAGACACTAGAAAATATAATTCTTATGTATTTGATTCTATCCCTTCAGTGTTTACCACTTTAGGCATATTGGGAACATTCGTTGGAATTTTCTTTGGACTTCAAAAATTTGATGTTCATAACATAACTGACAGTATTCCAACCTTACTTGAGGGTATGAAAACCGCGTTCGCGACCTCAATTATTGGTATTTCTCTATCATTGATTTATGGTCGTGTTTCACAATTAGTATTGCGCAGCGTTGAGTTGAAAGAACCGCCTAAACCAACTGGGGAACTTGCTGAATTAAATCGAATTGCAAATATACTTGAAGTAAATCAAAAAACTACCAATAAAAATTTCGAAACATTAAATAACTCATTGATAGGCGAAGGAGATGAAAGTGTTTCAACGCACTTTGTAAAATTGCGTAATCAACTTTCTGACCTTACAACAGAAAATGAGAAACAAAATAATCTTATTGCACAAGTCCATAAATCACTTGGTGGAGATGAAGAAACAAGTTTATTAACACAAATCCAAAAACTCCGTTCAGAGCAAAATGAGTATTCCAAAGAAACCAAAAAGAATGTTGAGTGGATTGTTGAATCGATGAATAAAAACAATGAATTAATAAGTCAAAAATTTGAAGAATTTGCAGAACTTCTTGCTAAAAATAACACAGAAGCACTAGTTGAAGTAATGAAAAATGCAACAGAAGAATTCAACAAACAAATGAGTGAACTAGTAAACAAATTGGTTCAGGAGAACTTCCAAGAGTTAAATAATAGTGTTCAAAGATTAAATGATTGGCAACAAGAGAATAAAGAAATGATTCAGAGTTTGACTGACCAATTTGTAAAAGTTTCTGAAGAATTTGCCATAACATCTTCAGCAATCCAAAAAATTACAGATAACACAAAAGAATTAACAGACGAAAATAGTCATCTCACCAAGCTTATTGAAGAACTTCAAAAAGTAATGATAGAAGATACAAAGTATCAAGAGATTGTTGGAAAACTAACAAATACAATTGACACATTGAAAGAAAATACGGATGCTTTCGATGAAACAACAAACAAACTGAATAATTGGGTTAAGAATCAAATGAATTTCAGTGATTCAGTTGCTAAACTTCTTACTAGGTTAGAGGAAATTGAAAAAATAAAGGATATAAACGAAGTATTTTGGAATAACACTAAAAAACAACTTAATGAAGGTGTTCAGGTTATCGAACAAGCAAGCAGAAGACTTTCAAGTGATTTGGAAAATATTAATGCTGAATTTTATGAACGCTTAAATGATACTCTACAAAATTTAGACACATTGATTCAAAGAATTATTGCAAATTATAAATAATAATAAGATATGTCAGAAAAGTCAGATAATAATTGGATTTCATTCTCAGACATTATGACTGTTTTAATGGTGGTGTTTTTATTCATTGCAATATCATATATTTTAGAAGTACAAAAAAAACAAGCAGAACGGGATGAAATCTTCGAAGAATTCAAAGCAACAAAAGAAGAATTGTATAACGAACTTGATAGCGTCTTTAAAGCTGATTTTGAAAAATGGGAAGTAAAACTAGATAAAGACCTTTCCATAAAGTTTACTAATCCTGATGTTTTATTTGCATCAGGGAAAAAGGACATAAAGCCTAAATTTGATACAATCTTACAAAGTTTTCTTCCGAGATATTTTGGTGTTCTTTTACAGGAAAAATATAAAGATAAAATTTCGGAAATAAGAATTGAGGGACATACAGATGCTGTTCCTGCTCCTGAATATGACGCTGACCCATACATTGGAAATATAATATTATCCCAACTAAGATCAACTGAAGTTTTGAAATATTTTAGGAATATGAATTACTACTCAACCCTTTCAAAATTAGACGAAAAGAAACTTCAGTTTTGGTTAACTGCTAATGGTTTGTCATATGGTCGCACATTAGATGACAATAAAGAATTAACAATTCTAACTGGAAATCCAGCTAATAATAAATTTTCCAGGCGTGTTGAATTTCGGATTATTACAACAAGTGAAAAACTGGTTGATAGAGTTCTTAAAGAAATGGAAAAATAATTATGTTATACAAGTTTGATATATTAGACAAAAAGATGGATGAATGGGAGTTCCCAAAAATTCAATCTGGCAGTGGTTTTAAAATTATTCGAACAGACTTTGAAGAAGCATATAAAGCTGGCAACATTCGTTTTGGTGATGACGGAATTTATTTGGAATATGAAGGGAAGGAATATCGTGGGTATATGTTTATTAAAGAACCTTGGATTACAGAATACAACAGTTATCCGAAATTTCATTTAACAAGATGTAAAAC
>WFXA01000265.1 GCA_015490835.1 Flavobacteriaceae bacterium
ACATATTCGCCTTTTGATTTGTCTAAGTTATCTAAATGAATATGACTTTTAATATATTTTGGGGTTGCATATTCGGGCCAATTCCAATCGACCATGGTTTGCGAATAGAATTCGTTTTTTCTAGATGGTGTTGGGAACCCAACTACTGCTTTACCATTAACCATTACACCTATGGCTTTTCCATTTTTAGAAATTACATCGGTTTCTGGGTCAACAGTGCTTCCTTCTAATTGCTCTTTGGTTAAAGGAGTTTCATTTTTCTTGTACGATTCGCCTTTTTCAATTTCAAAACTACCGTATTTTTGCATGTATTGAAGTTCGGTAATTCCTTCTTTTTTGGCAGCTTCAGGTAAACCAGGTACGCGTTCAAAAATATATTGGTAGTATTCGTCTATAGTAATTTTTTGTCCGGTACGATACGGCGATTCAAAATGTTTACGGATACCCATACTTCCGTCGGGGTCAATTCGCCACGAAAGTTCAATCCAAAATTCATCTTCTTCCCAAACTTCTCCCGGGTTGGCTTGATAAGTATATTCTACGGGATTTCCGTTTCTTCGAGCGGCTTCCCGTAAAACGGGTTGTCTAAAGGCTACCCACGTACCTCCGTGTGTGGCATAACTGTTTATGTCATGTCGTTCGGAAGCCAATCCCATTGGTAGTACAAAATCGGCATAAAAAGCGGTTTCGTTCCATGTTGGTGTTAAGGCGGCGTGTAAGCCAAATTTAGATTCGTCTTGAAACATCTCCATCCAAGTAAATCCGTCGGGATAAGTCCAGACCGGATTAAAAACTCTTGAGAAATAGACATCCATTTTTCCTCTTCCTTCTTTTAAGAAATGAGGTAATAGTTGACTCATTTCAAAAAATGCTAATGGATATTCTTTTGGAAAATGGAGTTCGTTCCATTTTTTTTGTGGTTTTGGTGGGTTGGGTTGCGTAGGGCTGAATTTATTCCACGAGTTAGGAGAAGTTCCTCCTTTTGCTCCTACTGCTCCTGTAAGTACTGTTAAAAAATGTAAGCATCTGGCAACTGCCCAGCCTCCTAGATTTGAAGCTCCTGCAGCTCGCCAGTTATGCGATGCAAAACGCTCTCCTGCTTCGCCTATTTGTCTTGCTATTTCAACAATAGTTTCAGCTTTTACTCCCGATTCTTTTTCGGCATATTCAGGTGTAAATTCTTTGTATTCTTCGATCATCGCAGCGATGTAGTTTTCAAAAGTAACTTCTTTATCGCTGTGTCTTGCTTTGAGGTATTCTTTCCAATTAGTCCAATTTTCAAGATAATCTCGGTTATACAATCCTTCTTCTAAAATGATTAAAGCCATTGCTAGAAGAACTGCTGCTTCGGTGCCGGGATAGGTAGGCAACCAATAATCGCTCATCGATGCGGTGTTTGAAAGGCGAGGATCCATTGTGGCTAATTTAGCTCCTTTCATTTTTCCTTCAATGATACGTTGGGCGTGTGGATTGAAATAATGTCCCGATTCTAAATGTGCTGAAACTAAAAGAATAAATTTTGCGTTGGCGTGGTCTGGTGACGGACGGTCATAACCGTACCAAATATTGTAACCAAATCGTGCTCCCGAAGAACAGATGTTAGTATGTGAATTATGCCCATCGATTCCCCAACCTTGCAAAATCCAATTCATAAATTTCTCATGTCCGGGGCGTCCTACGTGGTAAGCAATTTCATTGTGGCGGTCTTCTTTTATGGCTTTTCTAATTCGAGCTGCAATGGTGTCCAGAGCTTCGTCCCAAGTAACGCGTTCCCATTCGCCATCGCCTCTTTTTCCTTTTCGCTTAAGCGGAAACAAAATACGATCTGGATCGGTAATTTGGTTGATGGTGGCTGGTCCTTTGGCACAATTTCTTCCTCGACTCCCAGGGTGATACGGGTTGCCTTCAAACTTAACTACTTGTTGAGTTTTTTTGTTAATAAATGCAGTAAGTCCGCAAGCACTTTCACAATTAAAACAGGTAGTAGGAACTATTTGGTATTCTACTTTTTCTTTTTTTGGCCATACTTTTGGGTTGTATTCTACCCAGTTATCCCATTTTTCAGGTGGCGGGAAATTTTCATACATCTGTGCCACTTCTTCATCGGTAAAGTGACGCATATCACCATCAAATTCTTGATACTTTTCTTTGTGCAGATTGGGGATGATTCCTATTTTTTCTGCAATACTTTCGATAAAAGACGGTTTTTTATATCCCATTTTTATGATTTTGGATTTATGATTTTGGATTTATGATTTTGGATTTATGATTGCTTTACTATTTATGTTTGTTCTCATTTTCCAAAATCTTATTTATTCTTATTTAATCTGTTTTTTACTGTTTTAACTGAACTTACAAAAATTGCGACTAATTCATCCGCTTCTTTTAATAATCGAGTAATTTCAGTTTCGTTTTTTATTACATTTAATTCTTCTATTATTTCTAACCAAAAAAGTGTTTCGTCTGCTTCTTCAATTACTGTTTCCATTTTAGAAATAAAATCTTTATCACTTTTTGCTCTACATACGGCTCTATAATTTGCACCAACTGAAGTTGCAGAACGTATTATTTGATTTGTTAATGTCCATCCGATGGATTTATTTGGTAACAGTCTAGTAATATTAATTATATCTATAGCAAACTTTTTTGTTCGTTTTTGTAATTCATATTTCATTATAGCAACTGTTATATTTTTAAAAATGAATTCTAATCATATATCCAAAATCATAAATCATCATTCTTATGCTAGCGGTATTCTTTGCGGAGCTTCTACCCATATTTTTTCGGTGGCATAGATTCCTATTAATACCATAACTGCTGCAATGGTTAAGATGGTTGCACTTGGCATAAAAACCAATAATGCTAACGGAATGATATTACCTATTAAAACAGCTCCTATCCAAAATATGTTTTTATATCTTCCTTTGGTTATCATTTTTACTACCGTTTCGGCAGCGGTGCTTGGATGTGTCATTGTTAATTCGGTAATCATAGTAAATAAATTTACCGATAATGCAATAATTAAAACGGTGGCTAATATTGACATCCAATTTTCGGTTCCTGCAACGAGTAATACCAAAGCAAAAATAGCGGCTCCTGCCATTACACTATGTACTAGCATATGTAATGCTAAAGATGGGCTTTGCCAAAAATCACGTCCTTTTGCTTGTGCAAATAAAAATGCGGTATAAATGGCAAGCATTACGGCAAAAAATGCGGTTACCCATGATAATATAGTTTCTCCAGTTTGTACTTCAAAATAAGTCATTGCTCCCCAAACGGTTACTAAAACACCAAAAATAGTGATGGTGTATCCTCCTTTTACTAACCACGAATTCCATTGTGGGCGAAGTAATACATTAAGAAATCTATCCGGTCTATCTAAATCCATTATTAGAAACAAGCCTGTTAATGCAAGGAATGTTAATGAAATTCCTGCCGACCAAAGTTTGGTGGTGTCTGAAATTTCATAACCTAAAATAGTAGCAATAAACGGAATTAAAAAAGCTCCCGCAGCAATGGCTTTGGTCATTACATAGGCTGAAACTTCCCACCCCCAAAGGATACCTTTGTCCGGCGTATCGTAAACTCTTCGGGCTTTTCCGGTTAAAACGTCTATATAATTTGGATTTTCGGTTTCCTTTTTTTGGTAAGCGGCTTCTAACTCGTTATCAATAGTCATCTGTAACAAATCGATATCGTCATTGGTGTGAAGCATTTTTTCGGCAGCTTTGGCATAGTGCCCAACACCTCGAGATTGTGAGTTCCATAACCAAGATCCGGACTTATCGGTTGCTTCGGGGTTTAAAGATGCTTCGTCTCCATCGATATAGAAGAGATTGGGATTGGTTCCTTTTTCAGGTTTTCTAACTTTTACTTGTTGTCTTGCTAGTAGTTGAGAGATTTCGGTCGTTGGATTTTCCATATCACCTGCAATAATGGCATGTTCAGGGCAAACCGTTACACAAGCAGGTTCTCTTCCAACATCGATACGGTGGGCACAATAATTACATTTTGCTGCTGTATGGTTATCTGGGTCTATGTAAAGAGCGTCATAGGGGCAAGCTTGCATACACGATTTACAACCAATACAACGGTTGTTGTCAAAATCTACAATACCATCTTCGCGAGTATATAAAGCTTCAACAGGGCAGATGGTAACACATGGAGCATCTGTACAATGGTTACAACGCATGACAGAAAAAATTCTTCGGGTATCTGGGAATTCTCCTTTTTCAACCTGCTTTACATAGGTTCTGTTCACCCCAACAGGTACATCGTGTTCCGATTTACAAGCAGTCGTGCAAGCATGACACCCTATACATTTCCGATTATCAATAATAAAACCGTATCTCATTTGTTTATTTTATTGTTTTTAATATTTTATTTTTAGTGTGGTAATTTATTTTTAAAGGTATGGTATAAAAATGCACCTAAAATGCTTCCGACAATAACGACAACTATAGCCAGAACACCTCTGCCTAGAAGAATAAACATGGGTCCGGGACAAGCACCTGCCAGTGCCCAACCAAACCCAAAGATAATTCCTCCAAACATATTTCTATAAAATCCTTTCTTTTTTGGAGCTACTATTATTTTTTCACCTTGAAAGTTTTTAATTTTTCCGTTTCTAAAAAAAGTAAAGATAATCATTCCTACAACTACTGCCGAACCAATGATACCATACATATGAAAGGATTGAAACTTAAACATTTCGTAAATACGATACCAAGAAATAACTTCTGCTTTGCTTAGAATAATTCCGAAGATAATACCGAGAATTAAAAATTTTATGTTTTTCATAATAGAAGTTAAAAGATTAAGGGTAAGATGAGCCAAGTCATAATAAGACCGCCAATAAAAAATCCTATTACAGAGATTAGAGAGGGTAGTTCTAAATTACTTAGCCCTACAATAGCATGCCCCGAGGTGCATCCTCCGGCATAGCGAGAGCCAAAGCCTACAAATATACCGGCTATTAAAAGAATTAGAAATCCTTTTACAGAGAGCATTGTTTCAACGCTAAAAATTTCATTTGGTAAATAGCTTTTTCCCGGATTTTTAAAACCTAGAGCGGTTAAGTCTTGAACTGTTTTTTGTGAGATTCCTACCGTATCGGAAGGGGTTAAGTATTGGTAGGCAATAAACCCTCCAATAATAGTGCCTATAAGAAATAGTAAGTTCCATGATTTTTTTTTCCAATCAAATTTAAAGAAATCTACTAGTTTACCAGCACCGCCTATGGCACAAAAAGTTTCTAAGTTAGAAGAAATACCGAGTCTTTTTCCAAAATAGAAAAGAAAAAATGTAACCAAGGCTATGAGTGGTCCTGCTACATACCAAGGGTAAGGTTGTAAAAAAAATTCCACAGTTGTTAATTTATTGATTAGTGATATATGCTAATTGTAATATACAAAAAGCGGGTTAAATATAAATATGTAACATGAGTTACATAGTAACAAAAGTTACATAACTCATAAATTGATTAAAAATTTAGTAAATATAGAAGTGAAAAAGTGCGGGATTAATCGATAGAATTGAGCTTAATAAAGTTGCGATTAAGCTGGATAACTCCCTGTTTTTCTAGGTTTTTCAGCAATCTAGAAATGACTACTCTAGAGGTGTGAAGTTCGTAGGCAATTTCTTGATGGGTACTTTTTATAATATTGTCATTTGTAATTGTAGCTTTGTCTTTAAGGTATTTTAATAGTCGTTTATCCATTTTTAAAAAGGCGATACTGTCTATGGTTTCTAACATTTCTAGTAATCGGTTATGGTAACTGTTAAAAACAAAGTTTCTCCAGCTTTTGTATTTTGCCGTCCACTCTTCCATTTTTTCAATGGGAATCATAATTAGTTTTGTGTCTAATTCTGCTATGGCACGAATTTCACTTTTATGATTTCCCATACAACAGGCTAAAGTCATGGCACAAGTATCACCGCTTTCTAAAAAATAAAGCAGTAATTCATCACCATCATCATCGTCCCGCATTATTTTTATTGCACCACTAATAAGCAATGGCATGGTTCTAATATATTGCCCAACTTCAATTAACTTATATCCTTCGGGGATATCTTTATATGTTCCCACTTGGTTAATTTCTGTAAGTAGTGCATCCTCAAAAAGATGTCCGTAACTATTTTTTAACTGTTGAATCATGTTGCGAAGTTACGTTCTTTTTTTTAAAGATGTTTTTTTCGTACTTAACAAAAAAGTTAATCCAAATAATTTTAGATAACGCATACATTAGTGGAGATAAAATAACAAGTGAAATTAATATAGCAATAAGTAGTGCTCCGGGACTTGCTTCCGGAAAAAAAAATATTTTTAGTACCCAGATAGCAACAAATAAAGCAACACCCAGAGCGTATGTTACATAGTATGAGCCATGATAAAAACTAGGTTCTAGCGAATATTTTAAACCACATTTATCACATTTTTCTTTTACCTCGCCCATTGTAGAAAATTGATAAGGATGTCCTTTATAAAAATCTCCTTCGTGGCAACGAGGACATTTCATTTTAAAAATACTATATAATTTAGTTCCTTTTCCAATCATACCTGTTGTTTGTGCAAAGGTAAAAATCTCCTTAAAAGTACATTGTAACAATGGTTACTAAAAAAACAATGCTTTTAACTCGGTAGCATCATTAGGATTAAGTTTTCCGGCAATAACAAGACTTAGTTGTTTTCTTCTTAAAGCAGCATGATAGCGTTCTTTTTCCAGCTCGGTTTCAGGCTTTACGGGAGGCACAGGCACGGTGTTTCCTGTTTCATCTACCGCAACAAAGGTATAGATTGCTTCGTTGGCTTTGGTTTTAATTCCGTTTTCTCGGTCTTCAATCCAAACATCCATGATAATTTCCATCGAGCTGTTAAAAGCACGTGAAATTTTTGCTTCAACGGTAACCACGCTTCCCAACGGGATCATTTTATTAAAAGAAACATTATTTACCGCTACGGTTGCTACGATTCTTCTGCTGTGTCTTCTAGCAGTAATACTTGCGGCTCTATCCATTCGTGCTAATAATTCGCCTCCAAACATGTTGCCAATAGGGTTTGTTTCTCCGGGCAGGACAATGTCTGTAATGGTTGTACAGGATTCGCTAGGGGTTTTAGGAGGGAGTTTCACAACTTAAAAATAGGTTAGTCTAAGTCTTGAACCAACATCCAAGCATTAGGATTTTGTGTTTTTTTGATTGTACGAAGTGCTTTTAGTGCATCGACTCTGTCCTCAAAACTTTGATAAGCTACTTGGTGCAAACCGTATTTGTTTATACCAATCAAAGAAGCGGAATATCCTTTAGAGGATAGTTCTTTTATTTTTTTGTCGGCGTTTTGGGCAACTCTAAAAGCACCTGCAATAATGTGGTATTTTCCTTTTTGCTTTAAAAAAGTAAGTTTAATAGAAGGTAAGGGATTATCGATGACAAAGGTAGCTTCTTGAATTTTATTTTCAAGGAGGTTATTTGCTTTTTGTTTTTGTGCAAAGTTGTATTCTTCTACTTTTTCTTTGTATAGTTTCATTCCGCCAAAACCTCCTATGGTTAATGCTATTAAGGCAATAGCTGCATATTTTAAATAGGGTTTTGATTGGCGTTTTTCGGGAGTGAATAAGATGGGTGTGCGTTCTTCTAATGCTTGTGCTTGTTCTTTATAAATCTCTCGGGTAACTTTGGTTGAAACAAATCTAGTTAACCCGAATGATCCGGTATAAAAATTTTGGTTTTCTTCTGGAAAAAACTCAACCTTATTTTCTTTGTTAAGGAAAAATTCTCCAATATCATTTAAGGTTACGGTTTTACCCTCGGCTAACTCTAAAGAAAGTTTTCCTGAAAAGTTACGCACTTTCTGTAAAGCGGTTTCGTAATTAGAGTTTTCAACTGTGGCAATATAATTAGCCAGTAATCCGTCGTTAGTTTGTAAATGTTTGTTAAACGAAACCATTTTGCCGGGCGGGTAAAACGTCTGTGTTTCAGCATCAATTTTAGCACTGTGAAAATGGGTTATAAATGCTCCAAAACCCGGGATGATAACACACTCGTAGCGATATAATAAATCTTTTATGTAAGATGCTATTTGCATAAAACAAAAATACTTTTTTATATAGTTTTTTTTACTTCTTTATCATAAATTTATTAACAAAATAAGTAATAAAACGGTTAATTATTGTAAAACAAGTTATTGTGATTAATATTTGTATTTTTGCAATGACTCCCCCTATATTTTATTATGCTTTCAAAAAAAGAATTATTATATACGCTTGCGCTTCAACGGGTGGCAAATCTCGGAGATGCTTCTGCAAAAAAAATAATTACAAAAGTGGGTTCTGCTGAAGGAGTTTTTAAAGAAAAAAGACACAACTTGCTAAAGATAGATGGAATTGGAGCGTTTAAACTGAAAGACCTTTCTGAAAAATTACAACTGGATGCAGCCGAAGAAGAATTACGTTATATTGAAGACAACAATATTTCGTTTAGCTATTTTTTAGACAGCAATTATCCCGAAAATTTAAAGCATTGTTTAGATGGTCCAATTTTAATTTTTCATTCGGGAACCATTGATTTAAAAAGCAAGAAAATAATTAGTATTGTCGGTACTCGAAAAGCCAGTACCTACGGAAAAGCTTTTTGTGAAAAACTCATCGCCGAATTAGCTCCTCTAAATCCGATTATTGTGTCGGGGTTTGCTTATGGTGTTGATATTACAGCTCATAAAGCAGCGATAGATAACGGCTTACAAACCGTTGCTTGCTTGGCACACGGGTTAAATCAAATCTATCCTAAAAACCACAAAAAATATGTTGTAGCGGTTGAAAAAAACGGTGGATTTATTACCGAATTTTGGAGTAGCGATACATTTGATCGAACTAATTTTTTAAGACGTAACCGAATTATTGCCGGACTCTCACAAGCCACCATAGTAATTGAATCTGCCGAAAAGGGAGGCAGCTTGGTAACGGCAGATATTGCTAACTCGTATAACCGAGATGTTTTTGCCGTTCCCGGAAGAGTAACCGACTCACAAAGTAACGGGTGTAATAACTTAATTAAAACCCAACGTGCTCATTTGTTAAGTAGTGCTGCAGACATCCTGTATATTTTGGGCTGGGAAATAGAAGAGTCTAAGCCTAAAACACTACAAACAAAACTTTTTGTAGAATTAACAGAAGAAGAAAAACCGGTTTACAATTACTTAAAAGAAACCGGCAAAGAGCAACTCGACACTATTGCGCTACAATGTAACATACCTACCTTTAAAGCAGCTACTATTTTACTTAACTTAGAATTAAAAGGCGTGGTAAGACCGCTTCCGGGAAAGCTGTTTGAAATTTTGGGATAATTTATTTAAAAATTATTCAAGTATTAACTTAAAAACAGGCTTCAAATCCGGCAAAATTAATTTTGTTTTCAATTTATTAGCAGACGGTTTATCAACCGCTCTTTTTATTCGTTTTAATTTTTCTATCGAAAAAAATACTCTGATAACAAATACTAATAATCTTATCATTAACACAAAGCTATGATAAGAAAATCTTATTTTCTTATCATAGCTTTGTGTTAATGATAAGATTATTAGTATTTGTTATCAGAGTATTTTTTTCGATAGAAAAATTAAAACGAATAAAAAGAGCGGTTGATTAGCCGTCTGCTAATAAAT
>WFXA01000266.1 GCA_015490835.1 Flavobacteriaceae bacterium
GCCAATCCCAACAAACCACGTTCACCTCCACTAGATACTTGTGATGAAATGTCTAAAAAAGGTGTTGTGTTAATTGTTGCGTCTGTATTAAGAATTCTAATTCTACCTCCTTGTTCAACAATAAACAGGCGGTCATCTCCTGCATTTTGAATATCTACCGGACTGCTAAAACCGTTTTTAAACAATTCTACTTCAACAGTTTGTGCGGTTGTAGAAAAAAAAACACTTAAAGCGAATAAATAGAAAATCTTGATTTTCATAGTAAAATTTTTTTCTAAATATAAGTAAAAAAAACAGATTACGATAATTCGGAGGCTATTATTTCGCAAACTTCGTTTAGCATTTGGTAAACATGTTCAAAACCTTGTTCGCCTCCATAATAAGGGTCGGGTACATCTACATTTTCATTAGGAAAAAGAACATCTAAAATCAAAGAGACTTTATTTTTTTCATCTTGATTATTCGCTAATGCTACTACATCTTCTTTGTTAGAATTATCCATCACGAAGATTTTGTCAAAAATTTTAAAATCATTTGCACTAAATTGTCTTCCTCTTTGTTGCGAAATGTCTAAACCATGTTTTTTTGCAACGGCAATACTTCTTGGATCGGGTTTGTTTCCAACATGCCAATGTCCGGTTCCGGCAGAATCTACATAAACTTGGTTTGATTTTACTTTAGACTCTAAGATGCCTTGCGCCAATGGAGAGCGACATATATTGCCCAAACAAACCATTAAAATCTTGGTTTTCATTAAATTAAAAGATGCAAGTAAGTGTAAGAGTATTAAAAATCGTTAATCCCTTACTTTATAAGGTTAACTTTTTATTTAAATCTTCTACGTATTTTCTAAATTGTTTATCGGTACATGAGAGATTATCTACTGTTTTACAGGCGTGTAGTACTGTTGCGTGATCGCGTTGTCCTATTTGCGAACCTATAGAAGCCAGTGAAGCTTTTGTAAGTTTTTTTGCAAAAAACATCGCCAATTGTCTGGCTTGTACAATATGTCTTTTACGAGTTTTAGATTGTAGTGTTTCTACATCCATTTGAAAATAATCGCTTACTATTTTTTGAATGTAATCAATAGACACTTCTCGTTTGGTGTGTTTTACGTAGTTATCTACAATTTTACGCGCCAAATCTATGGTAATGTCCTTTTTGTTAAACGACGAATGGGCAATAAGTGAAATAATTGCTCCTTCTAGTTCTCGAATATTCGTTTTTATATTGTTTGCAACAAACTCTACAATATCATCCGGCATTTCTACGCCGTCTCTAAATAATTTATTCTTAATAATAGCTACACGAGTGTCGTAATCGGGATGATTTAACTCTGCAGATAATCCCCATTTAAAGCGAGATAGCAGTCGTTGCTCGATATCCATCATATCAACCGGAGCTTTATCGCTTGTAAGTATTACTTGTTTTCCGTTTTGGTGCAGGTGATTAAAAATATGAAAAAATACATCTTGTGTACCTACTTTTCCGGATAGTAACTGAATATCATCTACTATTAAAACATCAATAATTTGGTAAAAATGAATAAAATCGTTTCGGTTGTTCTTTTTTACTGCATCTATATATTGTTGTGTAAATTTTTCGGTAGAAATATATAAAACGGTTTTTTCGGGATATTTATCTTTAATCTCTACACCTATGGCGTGAGCGAGATGCGTTTTTCCTAGTCCCACACCACCAAATATTAATAAGGGGTTAAAGGATGTTCCTCCGGGTTTATTAGCAACAGCCATCGCTGCAGATCGCGCTAATCGATTTGATTCGCCTTCCAGAAAATTATCAAAATTATAATTGGGATTGAGTTGCGATTCAATTTTTACATTTTTTATTCCGGGAATAATAAAAGGATTTTTTAATTCCGGGCTTTTGTTTTTTATTGCAACATCAATTTCTTGCGAATGTAATTTACTTCGGTTGGCGCTGGGAATTTTTTCGGTAAAAGGCATTTTATTGCCATAGGTGTTTTCCATTTTAATGATGTACACCAATTTTGCATTTTCTCCAACTTCTTTGGTAAGCGCAACTTTTAGTATTTTTACATAATGCTCTTCTAACCATTCATAAAAAAACTTACTGGGAACTTGAATACTTAGGGCATCTTCAACTAACTTAACAGCTTTAATAGGTTCAAACCAGGTTTTATATGCTTGCGAAGAAATATTATCTTTTATAAAAGCCAAACAATTGTTCCAAACCGAGTCTGCTGTTTTTGTCATTATTCAAAAAAGGTGTTAGT
>WFXA01000267.1 GCA_015490835.1 Flavobacteriaceae bacterium
AACCTGTATTATTCATATAAAAACGAAGTGAATTATATGAATCTGCTATGGACAAAGTGGGGAAAATGCGGGAAACCCCGACTTAGAAATGCCCCAAATTTGGGCGTTTTCAAAATACACAAATTTGTTGGCAGTACTTAGTCGTTTAAAAATTCCGTGAACTTTTCGGGTTAAAAATCCCTCTTTTCATTAAAAACAGAAAAACCTCACAATTTTCTTCATAAAATAAAATTTGTGAGGTTTTTAAAATTAGACTTAATTCATTTCTTACGCATCTATATTAGCATAAACGGCATTTTTTTCAATAAATTCTCTTCTTGGTGGCACCTCATCTCCCATTAACATAGAGAAAATGCGATCTGCTTCAGTTCCGTTGTCTATCACAACTTTTCTCAATATTCGTTGGTTTGGTTTCATGGTAGTTTCCCAAAGTTGTTCTGCATTCATTTCACCTAGACCTTTATAACGTTGTATTTTGCTTCCGTCTCCAAATTCTTTTATCAATGCATCTCGCTCTTCGTCATTCCAAGCATAGGCTTTTTTTGCTCCTCTTTTAACCAAATAAAGCGGTGGCGTTGCAATGTACACATGACCGGCTTCAATAAGTTCTTTCATATACCGGAAAAAAAACGTTAGTATTAAGGTTGAGATATGGCTACCATCTACATCGGCATCACACATAATAACAATTTTGTGGTATCGCAATTTTTCCAGATTAAGTGCCTTGCTATCTTCTTCGGTACCTATACTCACTCCAAGAGCCGTAAAGATATTGCGTATTTCTTCGTTTTCAAAAACCTTGTGTTGCATGGCTTTTTCCACATTGAGTATTTTTCCACGAAGCGGCAAAATGGCTTGAAAGTTACGATCTCGTCCTTGTTTGGCAGTACCTCCCGCCGAATCTCCCTCAACGAGAAATACTTCGCATTTTTCGGGGTCTTGTTCAGAGCAATCGGAAAGTTTTCCGGGAAGTCCCATTCCGCCCATAACAGTTTTACGTTGTACCATTTCACGTGCTTTACGAGCAGCGTGACGTGCTTGTGCGGCTAAAATTACTTTTTGTACAATGGTTTTGGCATCGTTGGGATGTTCTTCGAGATAGTTTTCGAGCATCTCGGAAACAGATTGGCTTACTGCCGAAGAAACCTCTCTATTTCCCAGTTTGGTTTTGGTTTGTCCTTCAAATTGCGGTTCGGCTACTTTTACCGAAACAATTGCTGTTAATCCTTCTCTAAAATCGTCTCCGGCGATATCAAATTTTAGTTTATCTAACATTCCGGAAGCATCTGCATATTTTTTAAGTGTATGCGTTAAACCTCTTCTAAAACCGGATAAATGGGTTCCGCCTTCGTGTGTGTTTATGTTATTTACGTAGGAATGTAAGTTTTCGTTAAACGAAGTATTATAAATCATTGCCACTTCTACGGGAATTCCGTTTTTTTCTCCTTCCATAGCAATTACATCGGCAATAATAGGCTCGCGGGTTTCGTCTAAGAAACGAATAAACTCTTTAAGACCCTCGGTACTATGAAAAGTATCTGACAAAAATTGACCTTCTTCGTCTTTTACTCTTTTATCGGTAATTGTAATGGTAATTCCTTTATTTAAAAAAGAAAGTTCTCGAAGGCGGTTTGCCAGTGTTTCGTAATTAAAAACCGTGCTTTCTTTAAATATTTCTGAATCGGGAATAAAGGTAACTTGGGTTCCTCTTTCGTTAGTTTCTCCAATCGGTTTTACAGGATAAAGTGTTTTCCCTTTTTCATATTCTTGCTCCCATATTTTTCCGTCTCTATACACCGTAGCTTTTAAATGCGCAGAAAGTGCGTTTACTACCGATACACCAACACCGTGCAATCCTCCGGAAACTTTATATGAATCTTTATCAAACTTTCCTCCGGCTCCAATCTTGGTCATAACTACTTCGAGAGCAGAAACGCCTTCTTTTTTATGAATATCTACAGGAATACCACGCCCGTTATCTTTTACTGTAAGTGACCCGTCTTCATTTATGGTTACATCTATTCGATCGCAATAACCTGCCATCGCTTCATCAATGGAATTATCTACCACTTCGTATACCAGATGATGCAATCCTCTTATTCCAATATCACCAATATACATAGATGGACGCATACGTACATGTTCCATTCCCTCAAGAGCCTGAATACTATCGGCTCCGTAACTTCCTTTTTTCTGTTCTTCGCTCATAAAAATATGTGTTGTTTTTAATATTTTTTTCAATAAAAGCAAATATAAAAAAAGCCCTGCTTTTACAACTTCTTTACGGCTATTTATAGCAATAAGTTATTAACAATTTATGTGAAAAAATAACCGCATTAACGGTACTTAATTTTGGACATCTTTAAGACTCCATTTTTAATTAAAGCAATGGTGTAGTGTAAAATTAACACATTAAATTTTAGTAAGTTGAATGTAAGTCCTCTGGACATTGCTGTTTTTCCAAAAAGTTATAAAAACTCGAATAAAGAAATAAAGATTATTTACAGTCGTCCTCAATTAAAAGGAAGAAGTTTAGATAGCTTGGCTCTCAAAAACAAAGTTTGGAGAACCGGTGCTAACGAAACCACCGAACTTATTTTGTACAAACCTTTTAAATTAGGCGACGCCATATTACCACCCGGAAGCTATTCTTTTTTTACCATTCCGGGAGAAAAAGAATGGGCAATAATTATAAATTTAGATTTAAATACTTGGGGAGCTTATTATTATGATCAAGAACATGATGTTGTACGAATTAAAGTTCCTTCAGAAAAGACAGATAAGTCTTTAGAGGCGTTTTCAATTACTTTTACCGAAGATAAAAACACGGTTTTAATGCACTTGGGCTGGGGAAATGTTAGAGTAAAAGTCCCTTTTGAAAAAATTTCTGAATAAATATTAAAAAAATAATTAACCCTCTGTTTTTAAGGTATATCCATATACTTATGTGTTTGCAAAGAAACTTTCCATTCCGGATTTTTCATAACAAAATCTACGATTAGCGGAATCATTTTTTCTCGATTACTCCATTCGGGTTGAAGATACAGGATACAGTTATGAGATACTTTTTTTGCTTCTTGTATAGCAAATTTAAAGTCGTTTTTATTGTATACAATAATCTTTAGTTCGTGTGCTAAAGGATAAATTTCGGGTAAGGGAAGTTTATTTTTTTTTGGCGATAAACAAATCCAATCCCAATTTCCGGTTAAAGGGTAAGCTCCGGATGTTTCTATATGGGTTTTCATTGCTTTTTGTTGAAGTGCTTGGGTTAACGGAAACAAATTCCACATAAGCGGTTCGCCTCCGGTTACTACTATTGTATTTGCATATTTTGCAGCTTCATCAACTATTTTTTTTGTAGCCGTTGGTGGATGCAAACGGGAATCCCAGCTTTCTTTTACATCGCACCAGTGGCAACCCACATCGCAACCGCCAATCCTAATAAAATAAGCGGCACTTCCTTTATGATACCCTTCTCCTTGTATGGTATAAAACGCTTCCATTAGCGGAAGCAATTCTCCTTTCTTTACTTTCTTTTTAACTTCTTCTATCATGTTTACAAAGGTACATATTTAGACTTTGAAATCTTATTTTAGATAACAACAAAAAATTTCAAAACTATTAGTATTTTTACCCTCAAATAAATTCTTATGGCAAATAAGCAACAATTTTTCGATTATATAGTAAAAGGAAACACTTTTAAAGGAGAATCTATTACACTAGGTGCTGCAATGCTGGAAGGCGAAACCATTACCAATGCATTAGTAAAAGTTCCTTTAAAAACATTAAACCGGCACGGGTTAATAGCCGGAGCTACCGGAACGGGAAAAACCAAAACATTACAAGTACTTGCCGAAAACTTATCTGATAAAGGAGTTCCTGTACTTTTAATGGATATGAAAGGTGACTTAAGTGGTATTGCACAGCCCAGTCCCGGACATCCCAAGATAGATGAGCGACACAAAAAAATTGGTATTCCGTTTACACCTAAAGCTTTTCCTGTAGAGATATTGTCGCTATCAAAACAAGGTGGTGTTAGGCTTCGGGCAACGGTAAGCGAGTTTGGCCCCGTATTATTTTCTCGAATTTTAAATGTTTCGGAAACACAAGCCGGAATCATCTCAGTGATTTTTAAATATTGCGATGATAATAAGTTACCGTTATTAGATTTAAAAGATTTTAAAAAAGTATTACAATACGCAACTAACGAAGGAAAAGCCGAATTAGCAAAAGATTACGGGCGTATTTCTCCTGCATCAACCGGAGCAATTTTACGAAGAATTGTTGAGCTGGAACAACAAGGAGGTGATTTGTTTTTTGGTGAAAAATCGTTTGAAGTAGATGATTTACTTCGTGTGGATGAAGATGGAAGAGGTTATGTTAATATTCTTCGACTTACCGATATACAAGACCGTCCCAAGTTATTTTCAACCTTTATGCTAAGCCTGTTGGCTGAAATATATTCTACTTTCCCCGAACAGGGCGATAGCGGAAGACCCGAATTGGTGATATTTATAGACGAAGCACATCTTATTTTTAAAGAAGCCAGTGATGCGTTGCTTAACCAAATAGAAAGCATTGTAAAACTTATACGGTCAAAAGGCGTGGGGCTTTATTTTGTAACACAAAATCCTACCGATATTCCGGATGCCGTTTTAAGCCAATTAGGACTTAAAGTGCAACATGCTTTACGTGCTTTTACAGCTAAAGACAGAAAAGCCATTAAGCTTACTGCCGAGAACTATCCGCTTTCCGATTATTATGACACAGCACAAGTACTTACCTCTCTGGGGATAGGTGAAGCACTTGTTACGGCATTAAACGAAAAAGGAATTCCCACTCCTCTATCCGCAACGCTTATGCGAGCTCCTATGAGTAGAATGGATATTTTAGAAGACGATGAGCTAAAAGATTTACTTAAACAATCTAAACTCATCTCAAAGTATAATGAAGAAATAGACCGTGAAAGTGCCTACGAATTGCTGAACAAAAAAATAGAAGCTTCCGAAAAATTAGCCAAAAAAGAAGCTGCTTCTAAAAGTAGTTCAAGAAGAAGCTCGGGACGAAGTACATCCAGACGAAGTTCTTCCCGAAGACGAAGCACACAAAACCCTTTTATTAAAGTACTTACCAGCCCTACCGTTATACGAAGCGTATTGGGAATTCTAGGTAAAATGATGCGCTAAATACTATAATTATTCTAACAAAATCTAAACAAAAAAACTATTATGAAAAAAATACTCTTCATTGCTATTACAACACTTTTATTTATACAATGCGACAAACAGGAAGACCCCTTTTTAATAACCCAAGATCGAGTAGGTAAACTAACCAAAAAATCGAAAATAAAACAAATAGACTCTATCTTTGCACAAGATTCTATAGTTAAATTAAATCCCGCTAAAAACACAACAGCAACTCAAGGCGAGGTAGAAATTTACGAAAAAGGTGGAAAAAAATTATTGCTAATTTCGCCAAGAAACGAAAGAAATCCCGAATCGGAAATAAATAATATTCAAATTTTTGACCCGCGTTTTAAAACCGAAAAAGGACTAACAACAAAGAGTACATTTAAAGATATTAAAGACAATTATGAGATAGACAATGTAGAGACAACTATAAATTCGGTGGTTGTTTTTTTAAAAAACAGCGATGTTTTTATAACTATCGACAAAAAACAATTACCGGAAGATTTACGATACAAATTTGATGTTAAAATAGAAGCCTCTCAAATTCCGGATACAGCTACTTTTAAATATTTTATGGTAGGTTGGGAAACCGGAGAGTAACTTCTATTTTTATAAATAATTTAACACGCTTACCTTTAGATTCGTCTAAAGGTTTTTTTATTTGAGCAAATAGTAGTAATTTGTTGGCACTAATTAACCATTTTTAAAATCATGAAAAAAATTATCTTTCTTTTTATTGCTGTTAGTCTTACCATTAGTTGTAAGAATAACACCGAAACCAAACCAAAAACCACAAACACACAAAAACAACCCGAAAAAGAAACAGTAAAAGACTGTTCACGAGAAGTAGCTTTTGGCGACACATCTTTTTGTTTACCAAAAGTAACGGGATGGGTAGAGTGCTATGAAAACCCAAAGGTAAAACAACGTTTTGATCCTTTTGACACAAGTAATAATACCACCCTAGCATACTACCTTTCTAACGAAACGTATAAAAATATAGCCAAACTTAATGAACCTACATTTACTTTCGATAATTATTACAAAGTATATGCACCCAATCAGGCTAAAAACAAAAAAATGACCATTGATGAAATGAAGCAAGTTGTTAACATGATGTCGAGCAGTTTTATTTCTAAAACAATGGAAGAAACCAACGAAGAATTACAAAAAAAGGGAGTTACACTCACACAACCTATTTTGCTCGAAAAATATCAACCTCAATCCAACGCTTCCAGTGTGGTATTGTTAATGAGTCTTAATGTTGGTACTGAAACAACCATTATGGCAATGGAAATGACAGCAACAGTACTAAAAGACAGATTAGTTTTTATAGCCTACTATTTGAATTATAAAGATGAAAAAACCATTAAAGAATTAAAGAAAAATTCAGATTTTTTTATTCAACAATTCAATCAATCTAATAAATAATTCTTCTATGCTCTCCCAAGAAGAAAAAGACAAATATCGAAATCATTTATTTAGACATTTAGATGGTATTGCCATTGCTCCTGTAGCTATAAGCTTAAAAGAAAAAGGCGTTTTAGATTTTCTTCTCAAAGAAAAAAAAGCCACGTTACACCAAGTTGTTAAGGAGTTTAACGCTAATGAAGGTTACTTAAATGTAGGGTTAAGAATGTTTGCTTCTCAAGGATGGTTAGACTACAAAGTAAACAATACAACAAATGTTATTACCATTTCTACAAACAAAAAATCAGCTCTTGCTTTTAAAAAGATGTACCTTTACGAAGATGTAGTTTATTTTTTAAAAACAGCAGAAGAATTTCACCCTCGAACTCTTGAGGAAGAACAATTTTTTATACTGAATAAGATTTTTAACAACTATAAAAATCAAAAATATACCGCTACTTCTTCCAATGAGGAAGAATTGAAAATTGAAAAACAAATCGCCAAGCATATCGAAGGTATATTAGTGGGACCCATAACCGTTTTTTTAGCAATGGACGGCATGTTTCATAAGTATTTTATGGAAGCCTCTTTTACAGCAGACGAATTTCATGAAGACCCCGAAAGTTTTAGTAAAATATTAGACTTTTTTGTTCATTTGGGATGGTTTACTAAAAAGAATGCTCATTATAAATTTACCAATAAAGGATTTTTCTTTGCCCGAAGAGCATCCGCCTATGGTGTAACCGTATCGTACATACCTACTTTTAGACGTGTTGATGAGTTAATGTTTGGAAATGCCAATATCCTTAGAAGCTCCTTACCCAACGTAACCGAAATTCATGTAGATAGAGAGATGAACGTTTGGGGTAGTGGTGGCGCACACGCAGCTTACTTTAAAAAAATTGACCAAATCATTATTCAGCTTTTCAATAAACCTATCACCGAGCAACCCAAAGGCATTTTAGATATGGGGTGTGGCAACGGGGCTTTTTTAACACATTTATTTGAAGTAATAGAGCAACGTACCTCACGTGGACAACTATTGGAAGAACATCCTTTATTTTTGGTTGGTGTAGATTATAATAAAGCCGCTTTAAAAGTTACCAGAGCTAATTTAATCAAAGCCGATATTTGGGCAAAAGTTATTTGGGGAGATATTGCAAACCCAAAACAGTTACAACAAAACCTAATAAACGACTACGGAATTAAACTTAGCGAATTGTTAAACGTTAGAACTTTTTTAGACCACAACAGACCATGGATTACACCCAAAAATACCAACTTAAAACGCACTAGCAGTTCAACCGGTGCCTATGCCTGTTGCGGAGAAAGACTCGCTAACAATGCTGTAGAAGAAAACCTAAAAGAACATTTTGAAAAATGGAAACCTTTTATCGAAAAATTTGGGTTGTTGCTTATTGAGCTACACACCATAAATCCCGAATTAGCTGCAAAAAATATCGGAAAAACAGCTGTAACTGCTTATGATGCCACTCACGGATTTTCAGACCAATATATTTTAGAAATTGACGTTTTTATGAAAATTTTGAACGAACTAAATCTACAAACATTACCCGAACATTTTTCAAAATTTCCGAATAACGAATTGGCAACCGTAAGTATTAATTATATTAAAGGATTGAAAAACTAAAAAACAAAACATTACATTTAATGAATACTATTCCATCAAAAATTATTAGACAAGTTTTTACACTTCTCATTATTATCGCTATAGGTTGGCTAATTTTTAAACAACTCCTTCCCTATTTATCAGGTGTGTTAGGTGCTATAACCATTTATGTTTTAATGAGAGGTTGGATGAATAAATTGGTTAAAAAAGGTTGGAACCGAAACTTAGCAGCTTCTTTATTAATGCTTATTTCATTTGTAGGAATCTTATTGCCTGTAAGCGGGATTATTGCTATGTTGGGAAGCAAAGTAAGCCAAGTTGTACAAAATTCTGAACGTTTTATAACAGCCTTTAAAGAACAAACAAATATCCTAGAACAAAAATGGGGTTATGATTTGGCTTCAAAAATAGACGTTTCGGCTGTTTCGAGCTGGTTAACTCAAAATCTACAAAATATTGCAGGAAACACTTTTACCATTTTTATTGCCGTTGCAATTATGTACTTTATGCTTTTCTATATGTTTGTTTCTCCAAAAGGATTAAAAACCACATTAGAAAAATTTACTCCGTTTAGTAAAGAAAGTATGAAAATAATAGGCGATGAAGGTGTAAAAATGGTGAGATCTAATGCATTGGGAATTCCATTGGTTGCAATCGCTCAAGGAGTGGTGGCTCTCGTTGGTTTTCTAATTTTCGGAATAGAAAATCCGTTTTTCTGGTTTGTAATTGTAACCATAGGATCTATGATTCCGTTTGTGGGAACACTCATTGGCATCTTACCTGTTTTCTTTATTAGCTTATCAACAGGAAACCAATTTCAAGCTTGGGGAATTTTACTTTATGGGTTTATTGTGGTAGGATCTACAGACAATCTTATTCGGTTGTTGGTACTTAAAAAACTAGACGGAGTACATCCTTTAATTACACTAATCGGTGTTATAATTGGGGTTCCTTTATTCGGGTTTATTGGGCTTATTTTTGGACCGCTCTTAATTAGTTTGTTTTTTATAATTATCCAGATTTATCAAAAAGAATATGGAGAGAATTATTAGTCTAATCGTTGAAGTATTAAGTTGCGGATGTAGAATTACGTGTTCAACCTTAAACAAAAGATTAATCTAAATAATAAATATAACCAACGTTTATCCAGTATATCCAATCATTGGCTTTATTTTCGGGTACGGGTACACTTCCGTTATTTTCGAGAGAAGGGTTTAAACCATCTACCCAGTTAGAAAAGTAGTATTGCCAGCGACTATCTAGCATCAAGTCGCTTAAAGGAGATAATTTGTAGCGTATTCCTACACTCATAACAACAGACCAAGTAGAAGCGCCTTCTTGCTGAAACGCATTTAAATACTTGATAGGTGTTGTAGCAGGTGTATTTAACGGTCCTAATTCTGAATAAACCTCAGGGTCATAACTTACCCAATGAACTCCAAAACTTCCAAAAGGAGCAATTTTATATGCACCGGCAGCAAAATCTCTAATGCTTAACGGAAAATATTCTAATTGCGATCCTATATCAAACACACGAGTCGATCCTTTCATTGCACGCAATTGATCAGCAAACAACCCGGTTTCTTGTGGCTCTACCCAACGACCAAAATGCTCTAATTTAACTCTGTAATAATCTATCTCGTTTCTAATTTTAAAATGGTCATTAAAATAGGTGTCTTTTGTATAGCAATTACAATCTGCTCTGTAAGAAAAGTTAATGTAATGTATTAAACCAAAAGCAATTGTTGTGTTTCCGACATTGGTATCAAAGTTATTTCGTTGACCAAAATCCGAATACATCGCAAGCGGTCCGGTAATAAATCCTATCTCGTGAGAGAAGCCAAATTGCGCAGAAATATCCTGTTTTGAAAATACAAAAAAGAACAATACCAATAGCCATATTCTGGTATTCATCATATTTTAGGTTTAGATTGAGACGTAACAAATATATAAAAACTTATTTAACAAGGAAATTTTAAAGTGAATTTTATGTTTTTCTGAATATTTACCCCTTGTTTTTAGATATAGAGTTATATTTGCACTCCTAAATTAACGAAAACTTTTTCAGTAAATTATTTTTCAATGAAAGAAAGTATAAAAACGTTCATTGCTTCAGTTGAAAAGATGAACCCCAACGAGCCTGAATTTATTCAAGCAGTAACCGAAGTAGCAGAAACAGTTATTCCGTTTATCGAACAAAATGAGAAGTATCAAAACAAAAAACTTCTCGAGCGTATGGCAGAACCGGAAAGAGTAATTATGTTTCGTGTCCCGTGGACAGACGATTCTGGTGAAATTCAAATAAACAAAGGATACAGAGTACAGTTTAACTCGGCAATTGGTCCGTACAAGGGTGGACTTCGATTTCACCCGACTGTAAACCTAAGTATATTAAAATTTTTAGGTTTTGAACAGGTTTTTAAAAACAGTTTAACCACACTACCAATGGGTGGCGGAAAAGGAGGTTCAAACTTCAACCCAAAAGGAAAAAGCGATGCCGAAGTAATGCGTTTTTGCCAAAGCTTTATGACCGAATTATCCAAACACATTGGTGCCGATACCGATGTCCCTGCCGGTGATATTGGTGTAGGAGGAAGAGAAATTGGTTACCTTTTTGGACAATACAAGCGCTTACGAAATGAATTTACAGGAGTGCTAACCGGAAAGGCACTTTCGTACGGAGGATCACTTATTCGTCCCGAAGCAACCGGATACGGAAATGTATATTTTGCACAAAATATGTTAGCTACCAGAGGTGAAAGCTTTGAAGGTAAAACCGTAGTAGTTTCCGGTTCGGGGAATGTAGCCCAATATGCTACCGAAAAAGCAACACAATTGGGAGCAAAGGTAGTAACTTTATCCGATTCTTCAGGTTACATCTATGATCAAGATGGTATTGACCAAGAAAAGTTAGCCTTTGTAATGAATTTAAAAAATGTAAAACGCGGAAGAATAAAAGAATATGTAACTAAATATCCTTCTGCTCGTTATTTTGAAGGAGAACGACCTTGGGGAACACCTTGCGACATTGCATTGCCTTGTGCAACACAAAATGAACTTAACAAAGAAGAGGCTGAAACCCTTGTTAACAACGGTTGTTTTTGTGTAGGAGAAGGTGCTAATATGCCTTGTACTCCCGAAGCTATTGAAGTTTTTCAAAACAATAAAATATTATTCTCTCCCGGAAAAGCATCTAATGCAGGAGGAGTAGCTACTTCAGGATTAGAAATGTCTCAAAACTCGCTAAGATTAAGTTGGACAGCAGAAGAAGTAGATCAAAAATTACATACTATAATGAACAACATACACGCTGCTTGCTTAAAATACGGCAAAGATGGCGATGGATATGTAGACTACGTAAAAGGAGCCAATATTGCCGGGTTTGTAAAAATTGCAGATGCAATGCTTGCACAAGGAGTCGTATAATTTTTTGTAAAAATTTATTTTCTAAAAGGTTGCTTAAAAAAAGCAACCTTTTTTGTATTCATATTTGGCAATAAAAACTATTTTAGCGTGTTAATAGATTAACCACAATAACAAATTAATGAAAGGAATTGCCACTTTTTTCTTTGCACTTATTATTTCTATAAGTTGTTATTCACAAAATTTTGAATCTTCGTGGATAGGATATTTCTCTTATGTTTCTATCAAAGATATTACCCAAGGAAATGACAAACTCTATGTTGCTTCTGAAAATGCTATTTTTAGTTACGATTTAAGCACACAAGAAATTAACACTATTTCTACCATAAATGGTCTTTCCGGTGAAGAAATAACGAGTATTCATTACAGTGAAAACAACCGGCTTCTAATAATAGGACACGAAAGTGGTTTGTTTGAAATTATTAGAGACAATGAAGAAAATGTACTTCAAGTTGTTGATATTCTTGAAAAGCCAACTATTCCTCCTAATAAAAAACGTATTAATCATTTTAATGAATATAATGATTTACTTTACATTTCTGCGGAATACGGTATCTCGGTTTATGATTTAGCTACCTTAGAGTTTGGCGACACCTATTTTATAGGAACTAACGGTGCACAGATAGATGTGCTAAAAACTACCGTTAAACCGCCTTATATTTATGCTGCAACAAGACTTAATGGAATTAAAAGAGCAGAAGTAGAAAATTCTAATTTGGTAGACTTCGCAAATTGGACAACCCTCATCGGAATTGGGTTTAGAGGCATTCAATTAGTAGGAGATAAATTATATGCCGCTGCAAATAACAATAAAATTTATACAGTAAATGATTTAGGAAATGTTACTCAAATAGATAGTTACAATGAAAACATTATCGATTTTCAATCTACTAACAACCTACTCACTATTACTACCGAAACAACGATTAACACCTATACCGAAAATTACCAATTACTCGCATCGACCTCCAATACTGTTTCAGGTTTTACGCTTCAATTACAGTCCGGTTTTGCTTTTAATAATAACCAATATTTAGGAACCACAAAAGACGGTTTATTAATTGTTCCTTTTGGAAGCAATCAAGCACAGCAAGTAGTACCCGATGGTCCCATTAACAATCATCCTTTTACTTTAGATGCTTCTCCAGGGCAACTTTGGGTTGCCTATGGTGATGTAACCGTTTCGTACAATCCGTACCCATTAACCAAAATAGGAATAAGCAATCTCAAAGATAATGTATGGACAAATATTCCTTACGAAGAGCTTTTTGATGCTAACGATCTGGTAAGAATTCAAATAAACCCCGATAATCCCAATGAAGTATATATGACTTCATTTTTAAAAGGGCTACTTAAAATTGAAGACCAAGCCCCAAGTATTCTTTTTAACGAAACCAATACAATATTGGAAATCCCTCAAGGAAACCCGGCTATTGGAATTAGAATTTTCGGATTAGATTACGACAGACAAGGTAATCTATGGACAGCTCAAGCACTAACCAATGATGCACTGATAAAAATGAGCCCTAGTGGACAATTTCAGTCTTTTGATGTTTCAAGTATTATAGATGCTGAAAACGAAATTGCTTTTACAGACTTAGCTACCAGTAGAGAGGGTTATGTTTTTTTTGGTGCTTTAAGAAACGGATTAATTGGCTATAATCCCAACGAAGATAAATTTAATTTGATTGACACCGAATCCGGGAATTTACCTTCAAAAGCAATTAAATCGTTAGCTTTTGATAAAAACAATACACTTTTTATAGGAACCCTTAAAGGGCTTCGGGTTTTATACAATGTTTCCGGTTTTTTTGAAGATGGTGCAAATACACAAGTAAAACCTATTATTATTAATGATACGGGTGTGGGTGCCGGACAAGAATTATTATTTGAACAATCTATCTCCGACATTCAAATAGATGGATCAAACAATAAATGGATTGCTACGGCTTCTTCCGGAGTTTTTCATTTTACCTCAAATGGTCAAGAAACCATACACCATTTTACTAAGGATAATTCACCGTTACCATCAAATAATGTGCAAGCCGTTGCAATAGACGATTTAAGCGGTGTTGTTTATTTTGCCACAAAAAACGGACTGGTTGCCTATAAAGGTACGGCTACAGCTCCAAGAGATGATTTAAGCAATGTATATGCCTTTCCAAATCCGGTACGACCCGGATTTACCGGTAATGTAACCATAGACGGACTTACCGAAAATGCCAATGTAAAAATAACCGATATTACCGGAAGTCTTGTTTTTGAAACCACATCGGAAGGAGGAAGTGTACTCTGGGACACTACCGCTTTTGGAAAATACAAAGTAGCTTCAGGTGTATATTTGGTTTTGGTTTCAACCGAAGATTTATTAGAAACCAAAGTAACCAAAATAATGATTGTTAGGTAATGACCGTTACCACCCAAGCTATTGTTTTTTCGAGCATAAAATATGGCGAAGCAGATCTTATTGTTACTTGCTACACGAGAGACTACGGACTCAAAAAATATATGCTTAAAGGAGTTTTAAAAAGCAGGAAGGGAAAGCTAAGAGCCTCTTATTTTCAACCCCTAACCCAATTGGAAATAGTAGCAATACATAAAAACAAAGGAACTCTTGAAAGTATTAAAGAAGTAAAAATTAGTGTACCTTATCAAACGCTTCAAACACAAGTTACAAAAAGCACACTGGCTCTATTTCTGTCTGAAATTTTAAAAACTGCTATTCAGGAGGAAGAAAAAAATACAGATTTATTTGCTTTTCTTTCCCACTCATTTGTTTGGTTAGACACACATAACCACTTTGCCAATTTTCATATACTTTTTTTATTAAAACTTTCGGCTTATCTGGGCTTTTACCCAAAACTAGACAAAACTAACAATCAATACTTTAACATTCTGGAAGGAAATTTTCAAGAAAGCAGCACCAATTCCTATTGTGTTTCGGGAGAAAAAATAACCTATTTTAAAACCTTCTTCGGCATAAATTTTGATGCAACAGAGCACATAAAACTAACCGGAAAACTACGATTGGAAATACTTACCTTATTGCTAAGTTATTATCAATTACATTTGCAAGGTTTTAAAAAACCGAAATCTGTAGATGTACTTGTCCAAATATTCCGATAATCATTACTGTATGAAAGCTATATTTGCTTTAATTGTCTTGTTTTTTTGTAGCACATCTATATTTTCACAAAAAATTACGGTTTACGAAGAAACCAGCGATTATCCTCTCGCAGGAGTAGCTATTTATAACAAAGCTAAAAACATTACCACAATCACTGACATAAATGGAGAAGCAGATATTTCTGCCTTTAAAGACGGGGAACTTATTTTTTTTCAACACATTTCGCATCAAACAATTTCACATACAAAAAGAGATATTGTTAAGTTACACTTAAAGGTTTATCTACCCGTCAACACCAATGCATTAGAGGAAGTAGTACTTTCTGCATCAAAATTCGGGCAACATAAAAAAGATATCGCACAAAAAATTGTAAGTATTTCGAGTAAAGATATAATTTTTTCTAATCCCCAAACAGCAGCCGATTTATTAGAAAGTACAGGACAAGTGTATGTACAAAAAAGTCAGTTAGGAGGCGGAAGCCCTATGATTCGTGGATTTGCAACTAACAGATTGCTCATTGCAGTTGATGGAATTAGATTTAACACAGCAATTTTTAGGGGCGGAAATGTTCAAAACATTATTTCAATAGATCCCTTTACTGTAGAACATACCGAAGTGATTTTGGGTCCCGGATCTATTATTTACGGTAGCGATGCCATTGGTGGTGTTATAAATTTTTATACCAAAAAACCGAAGCTTTCAAACTCTGAAAAAACAGAACTATCCGGCTCGATGGTAGGAAGATTTTCTTCGGCTAATCTTGAAAAAACAGGTCATCTGGATATTAACTTCGGAAAAAAACAATGGGCATTTATGTCCAGTATTAGCTTTAGCGACTTTGATGATTTAACGATGGGTAAAAACGGACCCAAAGACTATTTAAGGACTCAATTTGTGATTCCTACTATCGGAAACGATCAGGTTGTTACTAACCCAAACCCAAGAAAACAAATTTATACAGGTTACAGTCAGTTAAATTTAATGCAAAAAATACGTTACATCCCTAATGAAAACTGGGATTTTAATCTTGGTTTATTTTACACTACTACCGGCAACATACCGAGATACGACAGACTTATTAGAAAAAAAGACGGTGATTTTATAAGTGCCGAATGGTATTATGGTCCACAAAAGTGGGTGAGCGGAAACCTCCAGGTTACCCATTCGGGTAAGAATTGGTACGACAAAGGGTTGCTTACACTATCGTATCAACGTTTTAATGAAAGTAGAAACGATAGAAATTTTGGAGAAGCTATTTTATATAAAAGCGATGAAGAAGTTAACGCTTATACAACCGCTTTAGATTTTACAAAAAAAATACATCATAATAAACTCTTTTATGGCTTTGAATATGTTTATAATAAAGTAAACTCTGAAGGAAGTAAAACAAATGTACTAACACACGATTCGCAGCCCGATGCTTCCAGATATCCGGATAATTCATCTTGGCAATCGATGGCGGTGTACACTAATTTTTTATGGCGTTTTTCAGAAAAGGCTACCTTTCAAACCGGAGTTAGATACAATCATGTTATTTTACAAGCTAACCTAAACACTCCCTTTTATGATTTTCCTTTTTCAGAAGCCGATATAAACACCGGAGCACTAACAGGAAGTGCCGGATTATCTTGGCAACCCAGCAAAACCCTAGGTTGGAAGGTTAATTTTTCAACAGCGTTTAGAGCTCCTAATATCGATGATGTTGGCAAAATATTTGACAGCGAGCCGGGTGCTGTAGTTGTTCCTAACCCAAACCTAAAACCCGAATATGCTTATAACGGAGAAATTGGCTTACTTTTAAATTTTGAAGATAAAGTTAAACTTAATTTTACCACTTATTTAACACACTTAAAAGATGCACTTGTAAGAAGAAATTTTTCGCTAGACGGACAAACAATTATAGATTACCAAGGCGAGCCCAGTACGGTACAAGCCATACAAAATTTGGGAAGCGCATCTATTCAAGGGTTTGAATTGGGGTTTGATATTCTTCTAACTAAAAATCTTAATTTCACCGGACAATATAGCGTAGCCGATGGATTACAAAAGGAAGAAAACGGCGAAAAAGTTCCGGTTAGACATGTTGCCCCGGCTTTTGCAAACGCTCACCTTATCTGGAAAAAAGATAAACTAAAATTAGATGCTTTTGTAAACTACAATGGCACTCATGACTTTGAGGATATGGCTCCCAGCGAAATAGCTAAACCTTTTCTTTATTTAAAGGATAAGGATGGAAATCCGTATTCTCCTTCTTGGTACACACTTAATATTACAGGACAATACCAACTTTCTAAAGCATTGCAATTTACTGCTAGCTTAGAAAACATTACCAACCAATTGTACCGCCCCTACGCAAGTGGAATCGCAGCACCGGGAACCAACCTAATTGTTTCGTTGCGTTATTCTTTTTAAAAGCATGAATTCTAAAAAACTTTTAAAACCCGAATATCGTATTGCTTTAAAGTTTGCTTTTTCCTATTTTTTACTTATTGCATTTGCAGGAAGCATTTTACGCTTTTTTCCTGTTAGTAATTTTACTTTTAATTATAAATTTGTCCTTCATGCGCATTCGCATGTTGCACTTCTTGGGTGGGTATATACCGCTTTAACAACACTTATTTATTATCTCTTTTTAAAAAATAAACCCATTTCAAAACAAGCCCGATTGCTATTTGTTTTTACCCAAATAACGATACTAGGAATGATGATTGCTTTTCCTTTTTCCGGTTACGCTTTGTTTTCAATTATTTTTTCTACGTTGTTTTTATTTGCATCCTATGGTTTTTTTGCCATGTTCATTAAACATACCTCCACCGAGCAAAAACAACTGTTTTCATATAAACTCATAAGGCTATCGCTTTGGTTTATGGTAATTTCGAGTCTTGGACCGTGGGCTTTAGGTTACATTATGATAAAATTAGGAAGTGCTTCACCGTGGTATCGAAATGCTATTTATTTTTTCTTACATTTTCAGTACAATGGTTGGTTTATTATTGCCTTATTCGGGATTTTTTTTAAAATCTTAGACGAAAAAAACAGAACTTTTTCAAAAAGATTTTATACTCTTTTTTACTATTCTTTTTTGGTAGGAGTAGTTTTTACATTTGTATTATCTCTTTTATGGATGAAGCTTCCTTCTATTTATAATTACATCGCTTTGTTGGGCGGGGGACTTCAATTAGTAGCAGTAGGGGTTCTTTTCACAACTTGTTTAAAACAAAAAAATTATTATTCTACTTTAAAATCTGTTGAAAAATTTTTACTAATTACAGTTTTGGTGTTTTTGTTTATAAAACTATTGCTTCAATTTATAGGTGCTTTTCCTGTGTTTACTGTTTTAGTTTTTAACAACAAATCTTTAATCATAGGGTATTTGCATTGGATATTTATTGGCGTTATAAGTACAAGCTTGATTCTATTCTTAATTTATTACAACTTTATATC
>WFXA01000268.1 GCA_015490835.1 Flavobacteriaceae bacterium
CAAATATTTTGATTCCCAGTCTTTTATGGCTGTTCTTAATTTATCTAAAGACTGTATCACATTTTTAAGAAGATTAATTTCATTTCTTGTGTTTTCAATAGATGTCTGTTTTTTTAAGTTACTTGTATTACTGATATTCTCTTTTATCTGAGATATTGATACATTCATATTCTTATAACTTCTTTCAGCTTGTAAATATTCCAGCTTCTTATTCTCATACTCTTGAGCAGAAATAACACCTTTGTTGTACAAGGTTACGGTTCTTTCTAAATCTTTACGTTTAAATAATAACTCTTCTTCATTTAATTCTTTTTGATTTTTTAGCGTTTGTAATCGATAACGTAATTGAGATAAAGCATATTTATTTGTTAAGTCATTATTTAAAAAAGATTGTGATTTTTTATTTAAATCATATTGAATGTAATTATTTTCAAATAATGAAAATTCGTTTTCAATATCACCCAAGAAAAGCATAGGTAAACTGTCCAATGGAAAGTAAAAAGACGATTGGTTTACTTTTAAAGTATCTAAAATAGACTTTAGAAATAAAACATCTTTAAAGTTTGCTGTATTTTCAATAAGAGCCAAAGGTGTATTCGGTTTTACTTTTTGGTAATTTTTAACAAATAAAGAATCTATTTTACCCGTTACTCTTGCATACTCTTTTTGAGGAGGGGTTTCTGTAGTTAAAACAGCTTGTGCTATAACAATATCGGGATATTTTATTAACCAAGAAAGAAAAAATATGCAACCAATAAACACTAGTAAAATAGTATTTCCCCATCTAAAAATTGATTTTGGTGGTTCTGAAAGCACATCCCTAACACCTTCACTATAAATTTTAAGTTCCTCTTGTATTTCTTCTTTCATATTAATTGCCCAATTCTAATTGATTTTTAACCAACTCATAATATTTGCCTTTCTTTGTGGTCAATTGCTCATGATTACCTTGTTCAACAATTTCACCATTTTCTAAAACAATGATATTATCTGCATTTTTAACTGTACTTAAACGATGAGCTACAATAATCGTTGTTCTGTTTTTTATAAACTCATTTAGATTTTCCATAATAATCTTTTCATTATTAGCATCTAAAGCACTTGTTGCTTCATCAAAAAAAACATAAAACGGATTTTTATAAACAGCTCTGGCAATCATAATGCGCTGTTCTTGTCCGCCACTTAAACGAATACCGGAAGTTCCTAACTCTGTATTGTACTTATTTGGTAATTTTTGTATAAATGGCTCTATATTAGAAATGAATGAAGCAATTTTTAATTTTTTTCTGTCAATTATTTCGTTTTGTTCAGATTCAGCTATATTACCTACAATAGTATCGTTAAAGATAAAAGTGTCTTGCATTACCGCACCACAATTTTTTCGCCAAAAATCGTTATGGATATGTTTTAAATCATCGCCACCAATACTTATGATACCTTTTGTAGGCTCATGAAATTTTAAGAGTAATTTTAATAAGGTTGTTTTACCACTACCGCTTGCTCCAACTATAGCTGTAGTTTTACTTTGTGGTATTACACAATTAATATTTTTTAATACAAATGGTGTAGATTTACCACCATATCTAAAGTATAACTCTTTTATAATAATATCTTTATTGTTAGGTAACTCTTTTACTTTTTTATCTTTTATTGCATCTTCATCCTCTTTAGAATGTACTTGCCAAAGTCGTTCTAAACTAATCTTTGCATCTTGCCAAACTTGTATAAAACCTATAAAATTGCTCAAGGGTAAATTTAATTGACCAACAATATATTGTATTGAAAGCATCATACCCAAAGTAATATTTCCTTGTACAACAGCTGTTGCCGATAAAAAAGTGATAGTAATATCCTTTAATTGATTAATTGAACTTGAACCAATTGATTGATATTGCGATAATTTTAAAGAACTTATTGACGTATGAAATAAACCAATTTGTATTTGTTCCCATTTCCAACGATTCTTTCTTTGTGAATTATTAATTTTAATTTCTTTGACACCATTTATTATTTGAACTAACGAGGTTTGACTATCTGATAATTCATCAAAACGTTTAAAGTCTAACTCTGCTCTACGTTTTAAAAAGAAAAATGTCCAACCAACATATAAAATTGCTCCAATTATAAAAACAAAAAATATCTTTAAATTATAAAATGCTAAAACAAAATTAAAGATAACAAATATAACAATAGAATACACCATACTAAAAGTAGAAGATGATATAAAATTCTGTATTCTATTATGATCTTGTATTCGTTGTAAATGCTCACCTGTATTTCTAGTTTCAAAAAAGGACATAGGTAGTTTTAACATTTTATATAAAAAGTCAGAAATCATTTTTATATGAAACCTACTTGTAATATGTAGCAATAACCATTCTCTAAATATCTGTACAATAGTTTGTGACGCAAATAATACTAATTGAGCAATAAGTATAATATAAATAAATGGTATGTTTTGCGTATTCACACCTACATCTACTATTGATTGCATTAAAAAAGGCAACATAAATTGTATTGCCGTACCAACTAATAAACCGATAAAGAGTTGATAAATTAATTTTTTATAGGGTCTGGCATAAGGTAATAAAAAAGAAAAACCATTTGTTTTTGATGTATCCCCCTCTAAACTATAGAATTTTGTATTTGGTTCTAATAATAACACAAAACCATTGCCATCGCTTGTGTTAGTCCATGCTTTTGCAAAATCTTTGTGTGAATATTCTAATAAGCCTTGGGCGGGATCTGCAACATATATTTTTGTTTTACTTGTTTTGTAAACAACCACAAAATGCTTTTGTCGCCAAGGAACTATAAAAGGAGTTGGTGCTTCGGTAACTAAACTTTCTAAATTTATGCGCATACCAAGTGTACGCATCTCGATAATTTCGGCAGCATCTGCTATACCTGCCATAGTAACACCTTGACGAGTAATACTTGCCTTGTCTCTTAAAAATTCCCTTGAAAAATTTTTACCGTAAAATTTAGCTACCATTCTCAAGCAAGTAGGACCACAATCTCGATAATCCAACTGCCTAAAAAACGGAAACTTTTTTTTTGTCATTTAAGAAAAATTAATTTGGAAGTATGGATTTAGATAATTTGGTTAGTTCATTTTTGTCTAAATAATTGTTGTTATAGAAAATAGCTTCTATATTTTTAAGGGCATATAAATCGTCTAACGGATTATCATTCAACACTAAAAAATCTGCATTTTTACCCGTTTGTATTGTTCCGTAATTTTCGTTAAAAAAATCAGCAAAATTAACGGTAGCCATTATTAATATTTCGTAATTACTTAAGTTAGCATTTTTTAACAATTCCATTTCTCCAAGCATACCAAAACCCGGCACCATATATTTAGCAGAACTATCTGGGCTTAATAGCATTTTAATACCTAATTTGTTTATCTTTTCTATAATTTTATATTTTTCATCTAACTTTTTTAATTCACTTGCAACTTCATCTTTATATGCTTTATCACCTAATTTTTCTCGGTATTTTTTTGTTTTATTAATCCAATTATCAACGGTAGTTTTAGGTATATAATTTATTCCTGCTTGATTACGTAATTGTTCATAAGTATATCTCCCGGAACCAACGCTATACCAACTTAAAGTAGGGCAAATAAAAATATTATTTTCTTTAATTTTCTGTAATCTACTTTCTAATAATTCAGGTTCTATTTTGGTTAAACCACCAAGATGTTCAAAAGAAGTATAATTTGAATTAA
>WFXA01000269.1 GCA_015490835.1 Flavobacteriaceae bacterium
CTCCTTGTAAAAAGTCAGACAAAAATTTATTACTTGATTGAGCAATCGAAATGTTTGTCAATAGTATGAATGTCCACATTAATAACCTCATTTTCTTTGTTTATTCTGCTTGTTGCCAACTTGTTATATCTGAACCAAAAGTAATAAATATATTTAATAATTTCCGGATAAACGTACTTTTTTTTCACTTTTATCCGTTTGTGATAATTGTTTTATAGCTTCATCTAAGGGACTGGTAATCTTTAACAAATCCTTTTTTGCAACATGGGTATATATCATCGTGGTTTCCGGTTTGCTATGCCCTAATAAATCTTGTACATACCGCAAACCAATACCGTTTTCAATTAAATGGGTTGCAAAACTATGACGCAACGTGTGAGGTGTAATGTGTTTTGTTATTCCGGCTCTTTTTGCCGAAGCTTTTAAAAATTTTCGAATACTTCCGGCACTGTATTTTCCACCTTTCGGATTTTCAATAAAATAATAGTTGGGTCTGTATGTAAAATAATAATTTTGTAATAAAGGCACAATACTTTCGGCTAAAATTACTACACGGTCTTTTCTTCCTTTTCCGTTTTTTATAAAAATTTGTCGGCGATCTACATCTATGTTCCGTAAAGGTAAATCCAATACTTCACCTATTCTAAGTCCTGCCGAATATAACAATGCTAAAACCGCTCTGTGTTTTAAATTTTTTGTACATCGTAGTAGGTCTATAATTTCTTCTTTACTAAGTACCGAAGGTAAATAATGCGACTTTTTAGGTCGTATCATTTCCGAAACCTCTAAGCTGCTTTCGGGTAAAAAAGTAGCAAAATGTTTTATGGCACTTACCAGTTGTCTATGTGTGCTAATGGCGTATTTTTTATGTGTTACTTGCTGTTCTACAAATAGCCTAACATCCTCGTTTGTTAATCGGTCTAGCGGTTTACCTGCAATAAACTCAACAAAATCTGCAACAAATGTAAAATATACTTTAATGGTGTTTTTACTTAACCGAAGCCCTTGTAAATACCTAACAAATGCTCTTATAACCTGCTTGTTTTCTTCGCTTATCTTTCTTCCGGTGCGTTGTTTTTTTACAATGGTATTTGCCTTTTTTGGGTTTTTAATTAACGAGTAATTTACATATACACCTTTTTTCTTTAAAATTGTAAATAACTGATGTAATGAATAGTTTCTTTTAAAAACATAAAAAGTTTTCTTACCGGCACTCCATCTAACACCCGGAATACTTTTAACCAACTCCTTTAATTTATAATTGTAAGTAAATCCTATCGAAAAACATGCCTGTTCTCTATGGGTTATTTCTCTTAGCGTTACATTGTAATTTTCTGTATTCATTATTGTAAAAATACAAAAAAAATATTAATTCTAAACGTTAGCTTATGTGTTATTTTCCAATTAAATACACATCTTCATTTTTTATTACTTTATAATACCAAAAGAAACCATTTGTGAAACTATAATAGTTGTTTTTGGTATAAGTAAACAATAACCCTTAAAACTCTTTTATTCTGAAAGTATTTGCAAGCCGTTAAAGAATTTCTACAAATAAATCTTCATCGGTTTTTAAAACTTTAGCCAATTTGTTTTTGGTAAGTTCTTTAATAGATTTGTCCCATTTTTTGTTGCTTAAACCGCTTTGTTCTTTAAGTAGTTGAAGTGTAAGTTTTTCAGCTTTTTTAAGGAGTTTTAGTACTTCTTTTGCTTCATTGGTTAAAGCTACAACTTTGCGTTCGGGTTTCATCTGCGGAAAAAATAATACTTCTTGAATAGAAGCATTGTTGGTTAAAAACATAATGAGCCTGTCCATACCAATTCCCATTCCGCTGGTAGGAGGCATTCCGTATTCTAAGGCTCTTAAAAAATCGTAATCTATAAATTCGGTTGCTTCGTCATCACCACGACCTGCTAATTTTACTTGTTCTTCAAAACGTTCGCGTTGGTCTATCGGGTCGTTTAATTCGCTATATGCATTGGCAATTTCTTTTCCGCAAACAATAAGCTCAAACCGCTCGGTTAGTTCGGGGTTTTCTCTGTGCTCTTTACAAAGCGGACTCATTTCCTTCGGGTAATCGGTAATAAAAGTGGGCTGTATGTAGTGTGCTTCGCATTTTTCGCCAAAAATCTCATCTATTAATTTACCTTTACCCATCGTTTCATCTACTTCAATTCCCATTTCTAAAGCAGCTTTTCTAATTTGGTCTTCGGTTTTACTCGAAATATCAAAACCGGTATGTTCTTTAATAGCATCGGTCATCGTGATGCGTTTGTAAGGTGCTTTAAAATCTATGGTATGTTTGCCAAAAGTAGTTACTGTAGTATTGTTAACGGCGAGGGCGCAGTGCTCTAAAAGTTGTTCGCAAAAATCCATCATCCAATTGTAGTCTTTGTAGGCTACGTAAATTTCCATAGCGGTAAACTCCGGATTGTGGGTACGATCCATCCCTTCGTTTCTAAAGTTTTTAGAAAATTCGTAAACACCGTCAAAACCACCTACAATAAGCCTTTTTAAATACAACTCGTTGGCAATTCGCATATAAAGCGGAATGTCTAAAGCGTTGTGATGTGTAACAAACGGTCTGGCTGCAGCACCACCGGGAATGGGCTGTAAAATAGGTGTTTCTACTTCAAAATAACCACGTGCGTTAAAAAAATCGCGCATGGCATTAAAAAGTTTGGTGCGTTTTACAAAAACTTCTTTTATGTGCGGATTTACTACCAAATCGGCATAGCGTTGTCGGTATCGCAATTCGGGGTCGTTAAACTCATCGTACACGTTACCTTCGCTATCGGTTTTGGGTAACGGTAGGGGTTTTAATGATTTTGAAAGCAGTTTAAAACCTTTTACTTTTACGGTAATTTCACCAACTTGTGTTGTAAAAAGTTCGCCCTCAATACCTATAAAATCACCTATATCCAATAGTTTTTTATAAACATCGTTGTAAAGACTTTTATCTTCACTCGGGCATATCTCATCTCTGTTAAAATATACTTGTATACGTCCTTCGGCATCTTGAAGTTCTGCAAACGAGGCTTTTCCTTGAATGCGTCGCGACATTAATCTTCCGGCAATAACAACTTTTTTTCCTTCCTTATAATCTTGTTTGATTTGCTTACTGGTATTGGTAACAGGAAATAAATCTGCAGGATACGGATTTATACCCATATTGCGTAAATTATCTAACTTTTGTCTTCTTACTTGTTCTTGTTCCGAAAGTTGCATACTTTATAAGTTTATAAACCGCAAATATAGTACAACCTATCGTAAATACTAAAGTTGTTTTTTAAGTTTTTATGTAACCGTTACTTGATAAGGATTGGAGATTGATGATTTATTCGATTTATGATTGGTATTGGAGCCTGTCTACGAACAGGTAGATTTTCAACTTGTTGAAAGTATCGAGAATACCGAAAATGAAGATTTATTAGATTGATGATTTGTGATTTTTTGGTGAATTTATAATATAGGGGCGTACTGCCTACTGCCTACTGCCCACTGCCTACTGCCCACTGCCTACTGCCTACTGCTCACTGGTAAATAATGATTGGGAACTTAGAGTTTTTCTTAAACTATAGACCAGAAACCACTAACGTATAAAAAATCACAACGCAAAAGCCTCTTTCACTTTATCTACATAATCTAATTTTTCCCAAGTAAATGTTTCCACTTCTTTGGTAACGGTTACACCGTCGGGAGAAGTAAAGGTTACGGTTTTCTTTTCGGGAGTTCTACCCATATGACCATACGAAGCGGTTTCTTGATAAATTGGGTTTCGCAATTTTAAACGTTGTTCAATAAAGTACGGACGCATATCAAACAATTGTTCTATTTTTTTTCCTATCTCGCTGTCGGTTAAATTTACTTTTGCCGTTCCAAAGGTATTAACATTAATACTGGTGGGTTTGGCTACACCAATGGCGTAACTTACTTGTACCAATACTTCTTTGCATACGCCGGCAGCTACCATGTTTTTTGCAATATGACGTGTAGCATAAGCGCCCGATCTATCTACTTTGCTCGGGTCTTTACCGCTAAAGGCACCTCCACCGTGCGCTCCTTTTCCTCCGTAAGTGTCCACAATTATTTTTCTTCCGGTTAGTCCGGTATCGCCATGCGGACCTCCAATTACAAATTTTCCTGTTGGGTTAATATGATATTTAATTTCTTTATTAAAAAGCTGTTTAATATGCGGATTCACTTTGCTAATTACTCTAGGCATTAAAATGGTTTTTAAATCGTGTTCAATCTTTTTTAGCATGGCTTCCACTTCATCAAAATCGTCATGTTGTGTAGAGATTACAATGGTATCGATGCGTTGTGGGACATTATCATCGCTATATTCTATAGTTACTTGACTTTTTGCATCGGGACGCAAATAGGTAATCTCTTTATTTTCTCTTCGTATTGCTGCTAACTCTTTTAAAATAAGATGACTTAAATCCAATGCCAATGGCATATAATTTTCGGTTTCATCAGTAGCATAGCCAAACATCATCCCTTGGTCTCCGGCACCTTGATTTTCTTTATCTTCTCGTTCTACACCTTGATTAATATCGGGAGATTGTTCGTGAATGGAAGAAAACACCCCACACGAATTTCCGTCAAACATATAAGCTCCTTTGGTGTAACCTATTTTATTTATAACATCTCTGGCAATTTGTTGTACATCCAGATAGGTATTAGACTTTACTTCTCCGGCTAAGATTACTTGTCCGGTAGTAACTAAGGTTTCACAAGCTACTTTAGAGTCGGGATCAAAGGCTAAAAAGTTATCTATTAATGCATCGCTAATTTGGTCTGCAACCTTATCGGGGTGTCCTTCAGATACGCTTTCTGAGGTAAATAAATATGCCATAGTTTAAATAAATTATAATGTTAATTGTTGTAAGTTGCTAAGGGAAGTTATACTGCCTTTAGCATTTTTTTGGGAGGTTGCAATCAGTCAAATCTTTCCTCCAAATTTATTTTACAAAGGTACAAATTAAACCTAAAAATGAAAACCGGTTTATTGTTTATTTAAAATTGCTTTTTGCACCACCGAAATAGGATACGAATATACTTTTGGTATCGAATCATTTTGACCTCCGGATTCTTTTCGTTGAAGCGTTTGTGTAACCACGATTTCAAAAAGTAAATATTCTTTTTCAAAAGTAATAAATGTGGTAAGTAAATTATCCATCACTTCAAAAAGAAAAAACATTTTATTTTCAACTAGTTTACAGTCTAAAACAATTCCGTTATTTTCATCAAGTGTGTAGTCGCCGGTTTTATTATTTACAGTTTTTAAGGTGTACGGACGTTCTTGCCTGTTATATTTTTCGCCATAAACAAGTGTATAATTGTAAATGCCAATGCTGTCGGTGGTGGTAAGATGCAATTCCATTGGGATTTTCTGTTGTCCCTTGTTTGAATAAATAGTAAGCTCTCCTATATAAGCACCTAAGTATTTTTGTGGAAAACCGGTAGATTCCGCATCTTGCCCTTGGATAAAAGTTAGTGGTAAGAGAAAAACAATACTGAGAATAAACAATTTCATTGGTGCTATTTTAAAGAATAATAGCATAAAAATAGTAAAATAGTATCTTTACAAATGCAAAAATCGTATGAAATGAGCATAAACTTTTTTAAGCATAACCTACCGAGAATGATTAAAATAAGTTTATGCGAAAACGAAGTGATTCCGGATGTTTATAAAATTTGGAATTACATTTAAAATCAAACAATTACAAATTTTTAAACAGATGAAACATCCATGATTGATTTTAAACACACATGGGGATGATTGTAAC
>WFXA01000270.1 GCA_015490835.1 Flavobacteriaceae bacterium
AAACGAAGTGAATTATATGAATCTGCTATGGGCAAAGGGAGAAATGCGGGAAACCCCGACTTAGAAATGCCCCAAATTTGGGTGTTTTCAAAATACACAAATTTGTTGGCAGTACTTAGTCGTTTAAAAATTCCGTGAATTTTTCGGGTTAAGCCTTTTTTTAATTACCAAAATTTTAAACTGATGAAAAATTTATTTTCTATAATTTTTTTACTTGTCTTCATATCTATTTCTGCTCAAGATACTTCAAAAGAATATAAAAAACGTGTTTTAGAAACACCCGAAGTAGAATTTCTATCAAGCTATTACAGTCAAGATGGTGATAATGCCGCGGTAACCGGAGGAATAGGAACCGAAAAATTAACCGATGTAACTCCCACAATTGTAGTCTCAATACCCATTAATGCAAATGATGTTTTAACGGTAGATGTCGGGATTTCTGCATATACCTCGGCTTCATCAAGTAATCTAGATCCGTTTGATGCTTCGGGTGCATCCCGAAATGGAGACGACGACGATGATGACGATGATGACGATGATGACAGAGCTCCGCAAGCATCCGATATAACAGGGAGTCCTTGGGTGGCTTCGTCCGGTGCTTCTGCACAAGATGTTTGGGGAAATGTAAGTGCTAGTTACAGTCACAGTTCAGACGATAGAAATACGATTGTTTCGGGGCATGCAGGGTTTTCAACAGAATATGATTATTCTTCTATAGGAATAGGAGGGACTCTAACTAAGCTTTTTAATGAAAAGAATACTGAGTTTTCAGTTTCGGCACAAGCCTATATAGATGCTTGGCGACCTAGATATCCTACCGAGTTGGATTCTTATCTCGAAGCAGGGAACTCTTTGACAAGCGGTTTTTTTAGAGATATTGATATTTTAGACCAAAGTGGTGCAGCTATAGATAAATCCGGTAATAATGGTCCGGTTTGGAGTCCCGTCGAAGGGTTTGAGCTTATTAACAATAAGGCAAGAAATACCTATTCTGCTTCATTGAGTTTTTCTCAAATTTTAAGTAAAAATGCCCAAATATCGTTATTTTTAGATGTAGTGCAACAAAAAGGATGGTTGGCGAACCCTATGCAACGGGTATATTTTGCAGATAAAGAAAATTATTTTGTCGGCAAAGCTTCAGATATCGATAATTATACTTCTCGATCTAATACAAAAGTATTTCAGTTAGCAGATGATATTGAACGACTACCCGATACAAGGTTTAAAATACCAATTGGTATGCGACTTAATTATTTTATAAATGAAGTTGTTTCGTTACGAACCTATTATAGATATTATACAGATGATTGGGGTGTAGTTTCGCATACTGCCAGAATAGAAATTCCTATAAAAATAACAACAAAATTTACACTTTATCCGTCTTATCGTTATTACACGCAAACTGCTGCCGATTATTTTGCTCCTTTTGATGTGCATTTATCCACCGAAACGTTTTATACATCGGACTATGATCTTTCAAAATTTAATGCCAATGAGTATGGTTTTGGATTATCCTATACCGATATTTTCACTAAAATGAAAATATGGAAAATGGGACTAAAAAGTATAGATTTACGATTTAATAGTTACAACCGAAGTACCGGATTAAAAGCTTGGATTGTTTCGGGAGCCTTTAAGTTTGTAATGGATTAAAGACTTTAACGTTTTAAGGAAGAATACGTATAATCACTCGTAGTTTGTGCGAATGTGATTTTGTTTCTACATTAAAAATACCGGAATGATCTAACCGATCTATTCTAACTTTTCCGCTTGCGTGAATAATTTGTTGGTTTTCTAAAATAATGCCTACGTGTGTAATGTTTCCTTCTTCGTTATCAAAAAAAGCCAAATCGCCCGGAAGACTTTCTTCCAAAAAACTTAAAACTTCTCCTTGAGTGGCTTGCTGTGAAGCATCGCGTAGTAATTTATATCCCGAAATTTTAAAAACCATTTGAGTAAATCCGCTGCAATCAATTCCAAACGGTGTTTTTCCGCCCCACAAATACGGTGCGTTGAGATAAAGCATTGCAGTTTCTACAAGATTTTCTCTGGATGTTTTTTCAGAAGTTGTTACTCCTTCAAACCTATGGTTTAAAAAATTAGCACTGCTTACTGTGCTTCCTATACATATTGGCAGTAGTTGTTGCTTTTCGATAGTGATAAAATCGATAAATTCACCCGAATATATTTCGGGCTTTTGCGAAAGTGTTTCATATTCGTTTTCAGAAATAGGAAGAAACTGTTTGTTGTCTATCCAACCTTCATATTGGTCAAAATGTAATTTAATTTTGCTCCATTTGGTTTGCTTTTCAATAATTTCAAAAAACTCACCGTACAGAATTTGCGAAATCATTTCACTTTTGTCGGATGCTTCTTCCCGTAACGGAACAATACTAAGGTTACAAATCCCAAAATTCATTCAAAATCGCTTAGTTTCTTTCAATTACCATTGCGCTGGCGCCACCGCCACCGTTACATATTGCCGCTGCGCCTATTTTTCCGTTATTTTGTTTTAATACGTTAATAAGTGTTATTAAAATACGAACGCCACTACAACCAAGTGGATGTCCCAGAGAAACAGCACCACCGTTTACATTAACTTTTGAATCGTCTAAGCCTAGAATCTTCATATTAGCTAATCCTACAACAGCAAATGCTTCATTAAATTCAAAATAATCTACCTCATCAAGCGTAATGTTTGCTTTGCACAATGCTTTGGGTAATGCTTTTGCAGGAGCGGTAGTAAACCATTTGGGTTCTTGAGCGGCATCTGCATAACTTAAAACGGTAGCAAGTGGCGTAAAGCCAAGTTCTTTAGCTTTGTCTTCGCTCATTAAAACTAATGCTCCTGCACCATCGTTTATTGTAGAAGAATTTGCGGCGGTAGCAGTTCCGTCTTTTGAAAATGCAGGACGTAACGAAGGTATTTTGTCTATTTTAACGTTTTTAAATTCTTCATCTTCTTTAATTATTATGGGTTCGCCTCGTCGCTGCGGTACTGTTACCGGAACTACTTCATCATCAAATTTACCCTCCTCCCAAGCTTTGGTAGAACGCTGGTACGATTGAATTGCAAATTTATCTTGGTCCTCACGTGAAAAATGGTATTCAGAGGCACATAAATCGGCGCAAACACCCATTGCATTTTGGTCGTATGCATCAACTAATCCGTCTTTTTGCATTCCGTCTATTAGCGTTTGAGGTCCGAATTTATGCGGTTTTCTAAGGTTTACGTAATGTGGTATATTACTCATACTTTCCATTCCTCCGGCAACCACCACTTCGGCATCTCCAAGAGCAATTGTTTGTGCGGCATGCATTACTGCTTTCATTCCGGAAGCGCAGACTTTATTAACCGTAGTACAAGGAACATTATCGGGAATACCTGCACCGATAGCAGCTTGTCTGGCAGGTGCTTGCCCTACACCGGCTTGTACTACGTTACCCATAAATACTTCATCTACCAAAGCAGGATTCAGTTTAATTTTATCTAAAGCACCTTTTATGGCAATGCTTCCTAGTTGCGAAGCGGTTAATGATGATAAACTTCCAAGAAAACTCCCTATTGGAGTTCGTACAGCCGAAACAATTACTACTTTTTTGCTCATTTTATGATGTGAATTTTATAATGTGAATGCTAAATTTATTTCTTGCGAAATTACGAATTTTAAGACAAATTATCAATCTTTATGTGGAAGGTTTTGTAAATCACATTTCGAAATGATACCTTTACTTCTCGAAAGCCATTTATGAAGAATATTTTTTCCGTTTTAGCCAGAAATCAATCCCTTATTTATAAGGTGTTTTTGTTTGTTATTGCTACTTTTTTAATCATTTTTTTACTTCCAAAAGGCGGTCAGTTTAAGTATCATTTTCAGAGAGGAAAACCTTGGCAGTACGAAAATTTATATGCTCCCTTCAGTTTTACTATAAAAAAGGATAAAGAGACAATTGAAAAAGAAAAAGAAGCCATTATTCAAAATGCTGTTCCTTATTTTGATCGTGATTTAGAGGTTTCTAATAATGCAAAAAGTCAATTTAAAGAAAGGCTAAATGATTCGTATGTAGATAGTCTTTATACGATTTCTAAAAAAAATATTCAGCAAAGTGGTTTGAAACTGCTTAATGCCATATATAAAAACGGAGTAATCGATAATGTTTATCCTTATGCCAACGATAAACCGGCTTATCTCAAAGATGGAAATAATGTTAAAGAAGTAATTTTTGGAGATTTTTTTAAGCTGGAAGATTTGGATTCCAGCATACAAAATACCATTGAAATAAATAATTTATTTGAAGCAGAAAATCTTTTAAACGAACTAATTTCAGCAGTTGTATCGCCTAATGTTAACCTAAATAAGTCACTTACTCAAAAAGAAATAAACTCAAAAATTAAAAGTATTAACCCCAATAAGGGTGTAATTGATAAGGGAGCAAGAATAATTGCTAAAGGGGAAGTAGTAGAAGGAGGCAAACTTCAGATTTTAAATTCATTAAAAGCCGAATATCAGTCGCAAATATGGAGTAAATCTAATTATGTTTGGTTGCTTATAGGTTATTCTATTTTAGTATTTCTGGTTTTTTTAATGCTGTTTTTATTTTTAAATAAATACCGTCCAGAAATTTTTAAAAACAATCTTAAGGTTACCTTTATTTTTGTAAATATTATAGTAATGGTATTTCTTACAACCATGGTTGTAAAATACAATGCCTCACATGTATATGTTGTTCCAATTCCTATATTACCGTTAGTGTTAAAAACATTTTTTGATGCGCGATTAGGTTTGTTTGTGCACGTGTTAACATTGTTGTTATTAGGGTTTGTTGTGCCCAATAGTTTCGAGTTTTTATTTTTACAGATTATTGCTGGCATCGTAACCATATTAACAGTAAAAGAGTTATACAAACGCGCCAATTTATTTATTTCGGTTGGGCAGATTACTTTGGTTTATATGATTGGTTATTTTGCTTTTTATATTATTCAAGAAGGAAATATTAAAGCATTAGATTGGGAAAATTTTGGTTATTTTGTTTTATGTGGGTTAATTACCTTATTTGCGTTTCCGTTGGTGTATATATACGAAAAAGTTTTTGGGTTAGTAAGTGACGTATCTTTATTAGAATTGAGTGATACAAATACCAAATTATTAAAAGAGCTTTCAAACAAAGCACCCGGAACATTTCATCACTCATTAAATGTTGCTAATCTTGCCGAAGCTGCAGCAAACGAAATAGGAGCTAATGCGATGCTGGTACGAGTTGGAGCATTGTATCATGATATTGGAAAAATGGAAAACCCCACCTTTTTTACAGAAAATCAAGTAAACGGAATTAACTCTCACGATGAACTTTCGCCAAAAGAAAGTGCCAAAATAATAATAGGGCATGTAATTAAGGGAATTGAAATAGCTAGAAAAAATAAACTTCCGGATAGAATAATTGATTTTATACGAACACATCATGGAACAAGTGTGGTCTATTATTTTTATAAAACCGAATTAGATAAAACAGGAACGGCTATTAAAGATGATTTTAGATATCCGGGACCTATTCCTTTTTCAAAAGAAACAGCAATCTTAATGATGGCAGATAGTGTAGAGGCTGCAAGTAAAAGTTTAAAAGAACCCACTTCGTCAAAAATTGAAGCCTTTATTGAAAATATAATAGATAAGCAATTGGACGAAAAACAATTTCAAAATGCCGATATCACCTTAAAGGAAATTCAAATAATTAAAAAGGTGTTAAAAAAGAAGTTAAATAATATGTACCATTTACGAGTTGAATATCCTGAATAATAGGAAACTAAAAAAGTAATGCGGTAAATACTAAAAAAACCATTGATTTTGTTTGCGTTATTATTAAGGTTGCGTTACATTTGCATCCGCAATAAAAAATGGTCTTTGACTAGTTGTTAAATGGAGAGGTGCCAGAGTGGTAATGGAGCAGATTGCTAATCTGTCAACGTGTAAGCGTTGCCAGGGTTCGAATCCCTGTCTCTCCGCATCTCTTGGTTTTGAATGTATGAATAGAAACCAAATGAGTTAATCTCATCATTATATTCTTACGGGGTGTAGCGTAGCCCGGTTATCGAGCCACGCTAATGGTGTGGAGGTCGCAGGTAACAATGACTTACGATATATAAAGAGTAACAGTGTATAATGTTTATGTTTTATATAGCGAAAAAAGTTCACGATATTATACAGGTCAAATTGTTAATATCTAAGAAAGATTGAGAAGACACAATCAAGGACGAGTAAAGTCAACAGCATATTTTGTTTCTTGGAAAGTAATTTTAACAATAACTGTTGAAAGTCGAACAGAAGCTGTGAAGTTGGAGAGAAAGATAAAGAAAAGAGGCGCAAGACGGTTTGTTATTGATTATAAGAAAATGTGAAGATGTATTTTTTTAAGACTTACATCTAGTATAAAGACTACGGAGTATAGTGTAGCACAGTTATTTCGCCACGCTTAAGGCGTGGAGGTCGCAGGTAACAGTAAGTTGCCAATGTAAAAGCTACGGGGTGTAGCGTAGCCCGGTTATCGCGCCTGCTTTGGGAGCAGGAGGTCGCAGGTTCGAATCCTGCCACCCCGACAAAAACCGGACATTTGTCCGGTTTTTAAATTTTATCTGGTGAGTAGCTCAGCTGGATAGAGCATCCCGACTTTGTACGTCGGGACGGTCACAGTAAAGGTTATTGAAAATAAAAATAAAGGTCGCGTAGCTCAGCTGGATAGAGCATCCCGACTTTGTACGTCGGGACGGTCACAGTAAAGGTTATTGAAAATAAAAATAAAGGTCGCGTAGCTCAGCTGGATAGAGCATC
>WFXA01000271.1 GCA_015490835.1 Flavobacteriaceae bacterium
ATTGCCGGAATACTAATAATTGCCCAAAGCAATAAACTAAGCTGAAAATTTACTATTGCCTTTCCGTGTTCGTCCATTCCAACAATTTTATCCCGTTGGGTTAACCATAAAATCAGCGGCACCAATAAGCCACCAAATCCCGTAAAATGTGTTAATAACTGAGATAAGTGCGTAATCATTAACAATTGATTATCTACTCGTTTTGCTGTATTAGATATAACTTCCATTTTTTTAGTTTTTGTTTATATGACGAATTCTTAGTAAAAATGTTACAATTCAAACTTTTTCTTACGAAGCAGAATAAGTAGCGCACAATAAGTTTCTAAAGTATGGTAGGAAGTGAAAACATAGCATTTTAACAATTGGTTTTCAAGTTTTGAAAAAACTGTTCGCCAGTTATTGAATCACGTTAGAATGCTATTTTTCTTCAAAAAATTCATCTTTAAACCCAATAAGATAGAGTTTATTTTTTGCACGCGTAACTGCGGTGTACAACCATCTTAAATAATCTTTATCGATTCCGTTTGGTAAATAAGGTTGTTCTATAAAAACCGTATCCCATTGTCCGCCCTGCGATTTATGACAAGTAATGGCATACGAAAACTTAACTTGTAGTGCATTAAAGAATTTATTTCCTTTTACTTTCAGAAATTTTTTATATTTCGATTTAATCGAAGCATAATCCTTTAACACTTCTTGATACAACTTATTAGAATCTTCATAAGGAAGCGAGGGTGTTTCAGAACGTAACGTATCTAAGAGCAAAACCGTTTCAAAGGGTTTCATTTTGGGGTAATCTACCATTCGCACTTTTACTTCGGCAAAGGTAAAGCCATACAATTCTTTAAACGCAAAAATTTCCAACACTTCAATAATATCTCCGTTAGCAATAAAACCCGCCTCATCTAAAGGGCTTAGCCAAAAGTAATTGTTTTTTACAACCATTAAAAAATCGCCGGTTGATAACTGATTTTCTTTAAATAAAATCCGATTCCTAATGTTTTGGTTGTATAAATTTGCTCGTTTATTAGACCGAACAATAAAAACGGTTTCTTCTTTGCCCACTTCATCGTACGAATCGTTTATGGCATCCATTAGTTCTTGTCCGTCTTGGGGTTTTATAACTTCCGGATAATCTTGAATAAAAAATTTAAAATCTTCAAAATAACCCAAGTTTAATTTTTCTCTTAAAATAGTCGCATTATATAAAATACCGCTCCCTTTTTGCTGGCGAACCACATCATCAAGTTCAACACAAATCACTTGTTTATTATAATGGTTTTCCAGTGTTGTTTGATCTAATGCCGGACTAATTGATAATTTTACCGGTGGTAACTGCGCCGTATCACCTATAAGAAGTAATTTGCAATTATGCCCACTATAAACGTAATACATTAAATCGTCTAGCAACGAACCGTTTTCAAATAATTTTGATTCTTGGTTAATATCGGGTATCATAGAAGCCTCATCGACAATAAAAATGGTATTTCTGTGCTTGTTTTTTTGAAGCGTAAACGAAACAGCTCCACCTTTTTCGGCTTTGGGATAGTATATTTTTTTATGAATGGTAAAAGCCTCTTTATTTGAGTAATTGCTTATCACTTTTGCAGCTCTCCCTGTTGGTGCTAATAAAACTATACTTTTTTTTGCCTTCCAACTGTTTTTTACCAATGTGCCAATGATGGTTGTTTTTCCTGTACCGGCATACCCTTTTAATAAAAAAATTTCATTTTTTTTGTCAGCTAGTGCAAATTTCGATAGAAGTTTTAACGTAACCTCTTGCTTTACAGTAGGTGTATGCGGAAAATCTGTGCGTAAAAAACTATAAAAATCGGATGCATTCATTAGCTAAAAATAAAATAAGTTGTAAAGATAGGTATGTTTTTTTCAGAATATACTTTTACGAATAAAAAAAAATTGTAGATTTGCGATAAACCATTAGTAATAATTTTTTATTTAATAAATTATGATATTAACAATAATTCTTGGCATTATAATCTGTATCGGGTTAGTTTTTTTAATCGAAAAATTTATCCCTTTAAAATTAACACCTATAGTTTCTATTCTTTTATGGATTATTATAGGGTATTTAGGATACCAATTGTATGATTCAATAAATGCTCCGGTGCGTTTTAATAAAGTAAAAGAAAAAAGATATCGTAAAGTTATTAAAAACTTAAAAGATATTCGTTCTGCCGAACTTGCTTATCAAGAAATTAACGGAAAATTTACCGGTAGCTTTGATAGTTTAATTAAGTTTATTGATACCGCACAATTTGCCATTACACAACGAAGAGATACCGTGTATGATGACGTAGCCAAAAACAAAGCATACGGAATAGATAAAGGATACTTTATCGAGGAAACACTTATTGATACATTAGGTTTTGTTCCAGTAAAAGACTCTTTATACAAAGATACCAATCGATATAAAACAATGATGAAAATACCTATCGAGGGTGTTGATAAAACCATAGATTTAAAAGCCGGTAAATTAGATAAAAACGGAAGAGTTTATCCGGTTTTTGAAGCCAAAATTAATAAAGGAGATATTTTATTTGATCAGCCTAAAGACTTGGTTGTACAAGAAAAACAATTGGTTTCGGTTGATGGAGTAAACGGAGAATTTATTAAAGTAGGATCTATGAATGATGTTGACACGAGTGGAAACTGGCCAAAATTATACGAAACTGAAGTCAAAAACTAACATAGTATCACATACAGATAAAAGATTGTCCGTTCAAATAAGTTTGTACGGGCTTTCTTTTTTGGTTACTTCTTTGTATTCGAAAAAAATAGAGTTTTTTACACAAGTACATTTTGATTCTGCACAAACACCCGAAGAATTACTCCAGCATATTAATGAAGCATTACAAAAAAATAAAGAACTAGCCATTGCGTTTGAAAAAATAGTATTACTCTACCAAACCAATACGTACACCCTTGTTCCTTCTCCATTATTTAATGAAAACAAAGCCAGCGAATATTTAAAATTTACCGTAAAAATTCTTGCTACAGATTACGTAGCGTATGATGAAGTTAAAAACTCACAAATTACTGTGGTTTACATTCCGTATGTAAATATAAACAACTATTTTTTTGAAAACTACGGTACTTTTGAATACTACCACAATACAACGCTCTTGTTAGAAAATCTAACACAGGTCGAAAAATTTTCAAACACAACAAATGCATATATAAATGTAGAAAAAAACTTTTTTGATATTCTCATTTTTAAAAAGGGGCAATTAGTACTTTGCAATACGTTTGAATATCATACTCCCGAAGATTTTATTTATTATATATTGTTTGTTTTTGAACAGTTAAAACTAGACCCGAATAAAACACCTTGCATACTTTTAGGCGAACTATCTGAAAAAGACGAATTATACAATATAACATATACC
>WFXA01000272.1 GCA_015490835.1 Flavobacteriaceae bacterium
ACTACAATCAATTTCTTTCTTACAAATGCTTGATTTTTGGATATTTATAAAAATGCTTATAAAATTAAGTTGTTTTGCTTGCGTTTACAATAGTAATACTATTATATTTACAAACGATAATTAAATATTATGGATTCTCTTGAAATTAAAATAGAAGTAAGTCCTGAGTTATATTCAAAAAACCCCGACTCTTCAAATCTTGGTAAAACCATTCTCTCTAAAAGTATAGAAATGATAAGCCAAATGGGATTTGAAGATTTTACTTTTAAAAAACTAGGCAACGCCATACAATCACCGGAAAGTTCTATTTACAGGTATTTTAAAAGCAAACACAACTTACTTATTTACCTAACAAGCTGGTATTGGTCTTGGATGGAGTACCGATTAGTTCTTGCAACCACCAATGTGTCTTCTGCCGAAAAAAGATTAGAAATTGCAATCGATCTACTTACCAAACCTGTATTAGTCGATAATAATTTCAGCTATATAAATGAAGTATTGTTAAGTGAAATAATTTTTTCTGAATCTATAAAAGTATTTCACACCAATAAAGTAGACGAAGAAAATAGCAGGGGTTGTTTTAAAACCTATAAAAAAGTGGTACAACGTGTAAGCGATATGGTACTAGAAATAAAACCTGACTTTAGATATCCCAGAATGTTAATATCTACTGTAATTGAAGGTGCTCATCAACAAAAATATTTTTCTGAGCATATCTCTTCATTAACCGATGTTGGTAAAGATAAAAGTACTATTACTTCTTTCTACAAACAACTAGTTTTTAATTTTTTAAAATAGTCATAACAAACTACTATGAAAAACTTATTCAACTTCAAATACTTTAAGAACGATTTATTTGGAGGTATTACTGCAGGAATTGTAGCCTTACCTTTAGCTTTGGCATTTGGTGTAAGTTCCGGATTAGGTCCTAGTGCCGGATTATATGGTGCCATTTTTGTTGGCTTTTTTGCGGCATTATTTGGTGGAACAAACACTCAAATATCTGGACCAACAGCACCCATGACTGCTGTAAGTATGCTGGTTATAACCGGAATTATCGCAACTTTTGAAGGCGATGTTTCTAAAGCATTACCGGCAATTTTAACTGTTTTTTTGTTAGCCGGAATAATGCAAATAGCTTTTGGTTTTATAGGATTGGGAAAATATATAAAATACATACCTTATCCAGTAGTTTCCGGTTTTATGACAGCTATCGGTATTATTATTTTAGTAACACAAATACTGCCTTCTATTGGTTATTACCCAAAAGAAGATCTGGAATATGTTAATCAATTTAAACCCCAAGCTAAACAAATAATTTTAAATAATATATTAAAAAAAGAAGTAGGAGAAGATATTTTAGATCTCGAAGATTTTAAAGAAACCATTAACAAAGCAAAACACATTACCCAAGAAAAAATTCTTAAAGAATCCAAAACTCTTGCCGGCAAAGAAGCTTCTGGTGTTATAGGTGCTATCAAAGTACTCCCGAGAGCTTTACAAAACATTAATTGGTTAGAGCTATTACTTGCTATGGGAACTATTTTTATAATATATGGTTTTAAAAAAATTACTACTAAAATCCCCAGCACACTAATAGCTTTATTGGTAATGTCTGCAATAGCTGTTGTGTTTAAACTAAATTATAGACCCATTGAAGAGATACCGAGTGGGCTACCCATACCAAACCTATCTATCTTTACCGATTTTAGTTTTGGAAATATATCTCCTTTTATTTTCACGGCAGTTACTTTAGCGCTTCTTGGAGCAATAGACTCTTTGTTAACGTCTGTAGTGGCAGACAACATGACCAAAACCAAACACAAACCCAATAAAGAATTAATAGGACAAGGAATAGGAAATAGTATAGGTGCCATTTTTGGAGGTATCCCGGGTGCTGGAGCAACAATAAGAACCGTAGTAAACATTAATGCCGGAGGGAAAACAAAACTTTCCGGTATGATAGCAAGTGTTCTATTGCTTCTTATTTTGTTAGCATTTGGTCCTGTTGCATCAAAAATTCCAGCTGCAGTATTAGCAGGTATTTTAATAACCGTAGGTATAGGTGTAATGGATTATAAGGGATTAAAATCTATTCCTTACTTACCCCGAACAGAAGTAGCTATTATGCTTATCGTTTTGGTACTTTCGTCTGTTTGGAATTTGGTTTATGCCGTTGGCGTAGGCTTAATAATAGCATCTTTAATGTTTATGAAAAAAATTGGTGATATAACAACAAAACATTCCGATGTAAAATCTTTAATCGAAGAAGAAGCTTGGGAAGATGAAGCAAATTTACCCGATGAATTAAAACGAAAAATTTTTATTAAACACATTAAAGGACCCTTGTTTTTTGGCTCAACAAGTGACTTTCAACAATTAGTAAAGCAAATCCCAAAACAAGCATCTGTTGTTATTATAAGAATGGGGCGCATGCAATATATTGATCAGTCCGGTTTATACGCTCTTGAAGATGCACTAATAGAGTTAGCACAACAAAACAAAAAAATACTTCTGGTAAATATTCTCAAGCAACCTAGATACTTATTGGAAAAAATTAAAATCATTCCTGATTTGGTTAATGAAGATCAAATTTTTAACTCGTTTGATGATTGTATTGATTGGATTAGTGAAAAAATTGAAATGAGTTCTTAAACCCATTAATAAACAAATGTATCTATTGTTTAGCGTGTGGATTTAATAAATATTTCATTTGTAGCTTAATAAAAATTTATATTACGTTCAACCTCATTTTGTTAGGCACTAATAAAACGAAATATGCTTATCCGCCTATTTCCCTAAATTTTAATATCTTTGTTTTCAAAACAAATAAAATAAATGAAGCTA
>WFXA01000273.1 GCA_015490835.1 Flavobacteriaceae bacterium
ATCAATAATAGTATTTTAAAAGATAAGTGTTATAAAATATTAGGGACTGACTTTTGGGGAAATTGGCAATTAAGAAAGGGGGATTTTCAAAATGTGTTAGTTTGGTGGGATCTGGGGAAAAAGAGAATTAAAGCTTTAACTATTAATTACTGTAAAGAAAAACGTAGAAGGGAAAGAATGTATTTGCAAAACCTAAAACAGACTGAAAAACATTTGACACAATTATCAGAACAAGGACAGTTAGACAACGAAGCAGAGCTAATTACGATACAGGACAAAATTAAAGACTACGAATGTAAACATCTACAGGGGGCTAGAATTAGGGCTAAAGTTGAGGAAATTGAACAAGGTGAACGATGCACGTCCTATTTTGTGAACTTAGAAAAGCAAAAAGCTAAGAATAAATTTATGCATTCTTTATTAACAGAGGACGGAAAATTGGCCGAAACACAAGACGACATTCTAAAAGAGACTACCAATTATTACAAATGTTTATATCAATCGGAAAAGACGGACACTTTGGCTCAAGAATATTTATTAAATAATCTTAAAAAATCTTTGGCCGACGAAGACAGAGACTCAATAGAAGGGGCGATAATTCTTGAAGAAATTTCAAGTGCTGTTAAATCCTTTGCCAATGAAAAGTCACCCGGTTGTGATGGATTGACTGCCGAATTTTATCAAACGTTTTTAAACTTAATTGGTAACGACTTGGTCGATGTTATAAATGATAGTTTCACAAAAGGGGAGTTAAGTGTAAGCATGCGCCGTGGGGTCATTGTTTTAATTTGGAAGGGGAACGACAAAAGACTTCTCAAAAACTGGCGACCGATCTCTCTTTTAAATTGCGATTACAAAATTATTACGAAAGTTTTGGCCAAGAGAGTTCGGGATATTTTACCGAAAATAATACATCCAAATCAAAAATGTGGTGTTAAAGGCAGATCAATACATGACGCTGCGGCATTGATAAAGGATTTAATTCACTATGTAAATTATGTAAATATTCCGGGGTTAATTATTTCTTTAGATCAAACGAAAGCATATGATAGGGTAGAATGGGATTTTCTTTTTAAAGTTTTAAAGAAATTCAATTTTGGGCCTAATTTTATAAATATGATAAAAACGTGCTACACAAATATTGAATCATGCGTTAAAGTTAATGGGTATATTTCTGTCTATTTCAATTTATCACGGGGAATCAGACAAGGTTGTCCGATCAGCACACTTTTGTATATTTTAGTAGCGGAAACTTTGGCTGAAGCTGTTCGGACTGAATCGGAAATTAGAGGAATTAAATTGCCAGATGGTTTAGAGAGTAAATGGGTGGGATATTCTGACGATGGAAACGCGACACTTTCGGACTTTAATTCCGTAAAGAAATTGTTTGTACTTTTAGAAATTTATGAACGTGCATCGGGAGCTAAAGTCAATCTCCAAAAAACTCAGGGGTTCCTTATGGGAAAACTTAGGTACGAGAAAGACACTCCGCTTGATATAAGATGGAGTAATGATAAAATTAAAATACTTGGTTTTTATTTTGGCAACGTAGATGTTTCTAAAGATAACTGGGAGCCAACTATTGCAAAAATTAAATTACTTTTAAACATTTCGCTTACAAGAAAACTAACTTTACATGGAAAAGTAACTGTTGTACATTCACTGGCTACCAGTGCAATTTGGTATTTATCAAACATAATTGAATTACCCGAAAAATATGCAAAACAAATCGATACAATGATATCAGATTTCATTTGGTCCAACAGAAAACATTTTATATCAAGAGAGCAACTTCAACTACCTAAGGAGTTAGGTGGGATGGGAGTTGTAAATGTTCGGCTGAAAATTAAAGCTCAAAGAATTAAATTTATAATAAGGCTGCAAAGTTTAGAGGGGGATGGGCTTTGGAAATCTTTAGCTGATTACTTTTTAGGCCAGTACAAAAATTTAAATATTGAAAGTAATGTTTTAAAATGTAAAATTGTAAACAGAAAACGTAATTTTAAATCGATGCCGAACATTTACCGGGAAATGTTATTAGCTTGGAGAGACTTGGACTTAAAACACGACACGGAGAGTGTTCAACAAATTTTGGACGAACCTCTCCACGACAACCCACACATAACGGTAAAGACGACCAAAAGCAGACTGATAGACGCACAACTCAACATTATTAGAGACATATGGGACACACGGACAAACGACTTTCGACAAATACCGGACTTAACATCACAAGCGGTTTTTAATAGACACTATACAGACGTAAAAGACAATATCCCTCGACAGTGGCTACGGACATTAAAAACCGCAGACCCTGACGATGGTGAACTAGAGACTACATTCTGGCTACAAACTGACGACACGACATTTAACGACGTACAATATGTGACCACGAAGGACTTATATACGGTAATGCTAAGGAAAACACACAAAGACGTATTATGTAAGGCCAAATGGGAAAACCTTTTCGGAAAAAATCTAAATTGGACAAATGTTTGGAAAACCATTAATTGTGGAGTGATCGAAAACTGGGACTTTGATATAATTTATAAAATAATACATAATGTAATTGCTGTCAGGAAAAATCTTAGCGACTGGAAGATTGTGCCCTCGCCCGTGTGCCTTGCGTGCACTGACGAGGACACAGTCTTGCACGCCTTTTTTCACTGTTCAAAAACAAAACATTTTCTAAAGGAACTTGAATATCTTTTTAAGAAACTATTTGGAAATGACTTTAGATTAAATGCATTTAGAACTATTTTTGGCATACCGTATAAAAGTGGCAATAATGCGTCGAAATTAGGAATCTTTCTCTGGAGTAAGGTAATTAAAACAATTTGGGCCTCGCGAAAAATGTTAGAAGAAAGTAAGCCATGTAATGAAATGGCACTTTTTAAATATTATGTAAAAAATCGATTATTAACAGAATATTCAGCTGCACTTGAGCAGCCACAAAGAAGAGAGAAATTCCTAAGTTATTGGTGCTACGAAGGCATCCTTGCAACTTGTATGGATGCCTTCGAAATGAAAATTTTATTGTAAGCAATTTAAAATTAACTGGGTATGTTCATTACTTTTTATATCATTCATTAACTTATCACC
>WFXA01000274.1 GCA_015490835.1 Flavobacteriaceae bacterium
ATCCAGTACTGCTATTAATTTATTCCCTGTTTTTCTGACTAATATTTTTTCTTTTTGTAGATAAACAGATTCATCATTATTACTATGCAATTCATCTTTGAAGAAGTTTATGTAAATGTGATTGTCTTGAATTCTGTAATTCTTTATATGCTTTCCTTGAAGATACTTCTTATGATTATTATCGTATTTTTTGTCAAACAGAAATTTTTTAATTCCGCTTGCAACAATACCAACATAGACGTTTATATAATCCTCAATGAAACAAGAATTTTTGAGTATTTTTTCAGTTAACTTTTCTTCTTTTTCAGTCATTCTAATATTAATGACAAAGTCATTTTCTTTCTTATTCCATATTGATTGTTCATATATTTTTGACTCATCACTAAAATCAAATAATAGATTATTCTTTCTAAATACTTTAGTTTTTTGTTCAGAACTGTTACCACTACTGACATTAAGGATTATACTGTCCGTAACAGCATTAAACACTTTGTTCTCAAATGAGATAATTGAATAAATATTGAAATTGTTCAACAAATATTTTCTAATTTTTTTTAAATACTCATTTTGTAAAATTGTGCTACGAATAATGTACGATAGTACTCCATTTTCAGATAAACAATCTACGCCAAATTCTGTAAACAAGGCATAACTGTTAATTTTGTATTCAGCTGAGTTTTTATATTTTTTTAAATAGTAATCTATTATTTGTTTAGTTGTATCTACTCGCTCCTTTCCCTTATATGTTATATACGGCGGATTCCCAATCACCACATCAAATTTTTCTACGCCAAACATCCAGTAGGGGTCAAACCAAGGGTTGCTTTGGTTGCTAAAGGGTTTCCAAGAGGCGAGTTGTTGCGCTCGTTTGCTTTGTGCGCCATTGGCAATTTCTTGTTTAAATATTTGTGTTTGCACCGCTTTAAAGTCATTTTTTAATTGTTCTTTTTCTTTGCCGTATGCTTGCAGATATTGGTTTCGTATGGTTTTTAATTGGTCTTGCAGTTCTTCGGTTTGTCCAAAGTCAATTATAGCAATGTCTTTTTTTTCCAAACCAATTAAAGTATTGGCGGTTACAAACTTAAACTCTAAGTTAGGCAAGGCTTGTATGCCTCGGTTGTCGGCTTTATCGACAATAGTTTCATCAATTACCAAAGACAGAAAGCTACGCAGTTTAGAGATTTCGGTTGCAATGGGTTGTATATCTACTCCGTAAATAGAGTTTTGTATTACTCCCAATTTTCGTACATATTCTGCACTTTCGCCGTCTAATTTTTCTTTAAGCATTTTTTTGGCAAGTGCATTGGGTACTTTTTCTATTTGTTTTTGTTTCCACCAAGAAGCATCAGGGTCTAATTTATGTAAAGCGTTAATAATTTTGTGCAATGCTCCCATTGGGAATGCTCCGGAACCACAAGCCGGATCAAGTATTTTTATATCGCTTAAAGCTTTTAATATGTTTTTGGTTTCCGTTTCATTAAATTTATTTTCGCCACCTTCTTTAAAAAGTGCTAATAGTTGTTCTTCATTTTCGGTATTTATTTTTGTCTTTAAGTATTGCACCAAAGACTGCTCTACCATATAATCTACAATTTCTCTTGGTGTATAAAAACTACCGGTTGCTTTTCTGGCACTTTTTTCGGTGTCGGGGTCAATCTCAGCCAATAGATTTTCAAATATGGTTCCCAGCATTTCGGGATCAATGCTTACTTCGGCATCGTAAATGCTGTTTTCGTCAATGGTAAAGTTGTATTGTTCTAAGGTTGCAAAAAGCTCGATAAACCATTGGTTAGGAATTTTTAAGTTATATGAAATTTGATGAATTCCTTTGCTGTTTGTCGGGAAAAAATCGTCCGGTTGTGCTTCAAATAAGCCACCGTTTAAAAATGGAATTAATTCGTGGTCTTCAGGTAAATCGTAGTCTTTTCTGTCTTCTTGTTTTTTATTTAATACCAGGAAGAATAATTTTTCTAATATAGCGTGATAATAATTGTGTTGATTGTTATTAACTTCAACTACTTTTTTAGAGGATAACCAACTATCCGGTACTAACGGAATACTATTTTCAGATTTTTTACTTTTTAAAAACCAACAAAAAATGGTTCTACCAATTAAACGTACTCCAAATTCTTGGTAAACTTTACGGTTTGTTTCTACAGATGTTGATGGTAATTCTAAAGAAGTATCAAATGCTGTATTCTTACTGCCTATTTTTACTTTACCTCCAATTAAATTATAAAATGCCTTAGCAATATCTTGATAGAATTGTTTGTTTAGCGGTTCCACGCTAAAGGCTTGCACTATTTCGTCTAATGTATTAAAGTTACAACTACCAACTTGCTTAGTAAAAGTTTTGTTGGTTTGTTTAGGTGTTACAAAATAGGTGTACCGTTTAAAATCGGTAAAATCTCTTTTAGTTCCGAGATAATTGGCTTTTACAAAACTGAATCTGAAATTGCCTTCGTCATCGTAAAAAACAAAAAGCGAAGCATCTTTCACTTCGTGTTTTAAAATCTTTTTTGCTATTTCGTATTGGTTCTTCTTTCCGGTTCTTTCGGTTAAGGGTTCGTTGGTTTTAGAAGCAATTACAATTAAATCGTCCTTATCAATCGTAGCTTCGCCAATTTTAATGATAGACTCATATTTGTTATAAATATCGTTAGGAAATAAATAGTCTAATTCTTCATTATCGGGTTTAAAGTTTTTTCCTTCTAATGCTTTTCTTAAAAAAAGAATAAGATTTTCAACAGAAAAGTGGTTTATAAGTTTTTCTAGTCTATTCATTTATGATTATTTTAAGCTTTTACAAAAACCAATTATTTTAATGTTTGTATTTTTTTTATTTTTAAAATTAAATCTAATTAATAACAACAACCTTAATAGTTTTTATTAAACCGTCTATAGTAAGAGTGCAATAATAGGTACCGGATTGTAAACCCAGTTTTTTTGCATCAATAGCTTGTATGTATTTTCCGTAATTTCTTTGTTCATTAGTAATTAGTGCAGCTACTTTTTTTCCTTGATTGTTGTACAAATCCAAGCTAATAACCGCATTTTTTTTCAATTTAAACGACACATAGGTTGTGTCTTTTACGGGATTTTGGTATTGCGTAATGGTAGTAGATTCTCTGCTAAAATCGGGTGAAGTTAAAACTTCAAAAGGAGTTATATCTGTCCAAACACTTAAATTTCCGTTGTGTAAACGTGTCCAAATAGGTCTAACAACATTGTTATGCACGCTTATGTTGGTGTAATCGCCAAAAAACACATTGGCGTTGGGTACAAACGGCGATTCGCTAATTTGTGTGTTGGTAAAAGTGTTTCCTCCATCGGTAGAGTAAGCCAAATACACATCGGTTTGGGTATCGTTATAATTTCTTCGGTCGTAAAAAACAAAATGTAAATTTCCGTTGGTTTGGTCTATATCCATCCAAGTAAAAAATTGTTGTTTTCCGGGCGGGTCGTTGTTTACTCGTATGGGCGCACTCCAAGTATCGCCTCCATCTGTAGATTTAACCAACCATACATCGGTATCGTTTGCTCCGTTGGTTTGGTCTGTCCAATTAATGTAAATAGTGCCTTTGTTGGGTCCTCCGCTCACATCACATTTTGTTACGGGCAACCCGTTAGCGCGGTAAATTCCGGGAATATCATAATCCCAACCGCCACCGATATCGGCAACAAAAATTTCTTGATTTAACCACGTATTGCCACCATCCAGCGATTTGTTAAAAACCAAACCGTTGGGTCCTGCCCAAGCTACATAAATTTCGCCGTTGGGTCCTAAAGCAGGGACAGCTCCTTCAACAGTATTGTCGCTGTCTATACAATCGCCGTCTGTAGTGTTTATTTTTATCGGTGCAGTCCAAGTATTGCCTTGATCTAAAGATTTTGAAAACAAAATACTGCTCTTATCGTTGGGGTTGGTAGAACCATAAGCATCAAATTGCGTCCAAGTAAGGTATATGGTATTGTCGGTTGGGTCTATAATGCTCCAATGTTTGTCTTGAGCTTTGCTTCCGTTAAGTCCTGTATAAGAGCCATCGTTCCAAGTTTGTCCGTTATCGGTAGATTTTTGGCATACAATACGGTCTATCCAACTTCCGTTTGCAGGATTAGAAAGATGAAAATAATAAAAATTACCATCAGTATCTACATCAATTACCGGGTCGCCCCAAACACCATACGAAGAGTTTAAAAGTCCACTTTGCCACGTTTGTCCGCTATCGTTACTGTAGTAATAGTGGTTTAAAACACTTCCGGCAACCATAATATTGGTGTTTTGCGGGTTTATTTTAATAGAAGGCTCGGTTGGATTTCCTTGATTGGAAATAAGAACGTTTTGTGCTTGCGAAGAAAAAAAAGCAACAACAAAAAGAAAAACCAATAACTTTTTCATACATTTATTTTTTTTCAAAGTTACTAAAATTGAAGCACAAAGAAAGCATAGTGGAAACCAACAGACTTTTTTTAAGAAAATTTAATATAAACGACGCTGTTTCATTTTTTGAGTTAAATAACGATTGGGAAGTTATAAAATATACCGGCGATAAGGCTTTTGCCTCGGTGGAAGCGGCAGCAAATTTTATTGAAAATTATACCCATTACCGAAAATATGGCTATGGCAGATGGGCGGTTTGTTTAAAAGAAAACGGTGAGTTTATTGGATTTTGCGGTTTAAAATTCCATCCAAAAAATAACATAACCGAAGTGGGTTTTCGGTTTTATAAAAAATATTGGAATCAAGGTTTTGCCACAGAAAGTGCGACTTCGTGTATTGCATACGGCTTTAACCAATTACATCTAAATAAAATATATGCACACACACATATTAAAAATATCGCTTCGCAAAAGGTATTGGAAAAATGCGGCTTACAATTTGTTAAACAAATAACTTACGACGGACATCCGGCAAAATTATATTGTATTAAAGATGAAACGAAAAACCTTTATTAAAACTGTTGCTTTAACCGGCTTAGGATTAGGTACATTGCCTAACCTTTCTTTTTCAATGCTTCAAAATAAGTTTACCCTTTCGCAACTTATAGGTAAAGGAAATCTTGACATAGTTGGAAATACCTATACTTCAAAAATGCACAAAGAAGCCAAAAGAGCGTTCTTAAAAATGCAGATTGAAGCCCAAAAAGACGGAATTGAGATAGAAGTAATTTCGGCATACCGGAGCTTTAACAGGCAGAAGCAAATTTTTGAAAAAAAATACAAAAAATATACCTCGCAAGGGGTAACACCTTTAGACGCCATTTATAAAATAATCGAATATTCTACCATTCCCGGAACATCTCGCCATCATTGGGGAACCGATATAGATATTGTAAGCCTATTGCCTTCGCCATTGGAAAATCCGTTACAAGCAAAGCATTATCACGGAAACGGTAAATTTTGTAAATTAAAAGAATGGATGGATGCAAATTCTGAAAAATTCGGGTTTTACTTGGTGTACACCGATAATCCTAAAAGAAAGGGTTTTAAATACGAACCTTGGCATTATAGTTATGCTCCGGTTTCTATACCTATGCTACAGGAATACAAGAAGTTAGATTTAAAAGAAATTCTTACAAAAGAGAAGGTTTTAGGAAGTAAATTTTTTACAGAGAATTTCATCGAACAATATAGAAATGAAAATATTTTGGATATTAACCCCAAACTTTTGTAAATTTAAAACGTGAAACATAATACAAAACAAAAAAACCATCAATTATGAGAATGCGAGGCAGTTGGAAAATTAGAATTATTATAGGTTTGTTAATTGTAGGATTTGCCTATTGGAAAAAATGCGCCAATACACAAGTCAATCCCTATACCGGAGTAGAGCAAGTTATTTCTATTTCGCCTGAAGAAGAAATTGCTATTGGTCTAAATAGTGCACCACAAATGGCACAACAATACGGTGGTTTGTACCCGGACCAACAACTACAAGATTTGGTAGATAAAGTAGGTAACCGATTGGTCACTAACATGAAACTTCCACAGCAACACCCTTATAAGTTTGAATTTCATTTATTGGCAGACCAACAAACTATTAATGCCTTTGCACTTCCGGGCGGGCAAATTTTTATTACCTATGCGTTGTTTTCAAAATTGCAAAACGAAGACCAATTGGCAGGTGTTTTAGGTCATGAAATAGGTCATGTTTTAGGTAGGCATTCTGCCGAACGTATTGCCAATACCGAGTTTTGGCAAACCGTTGCGCAGGGTGCATCGGTAGGTGCAGATGCCGGCGGATTAGTTGCCGGAGTCGGACAAAATGTATTGTTAGGAAACGGTCGTGGTGATGAGTTAGAAAGCGATGCGTTAGGTGTAAAGTTTATGATAGATGCCGGATACAACCCTTGTGAAATGATTGGCGTAATGAAAATTTTAAAAGCCGCCTCAGGTCCTAATCGTTTACCCGAATTTAAAAGCACACACCCCGACCCTGAAAATCGTATGCAACGCATAGATGAAGCTACCAAAAGATACAGAGGTAGTGGATGCGGAATATGATTTTGAAAAACGGTTTAAATAATTTTTGCTATTTTTTTATAATAACTTCAGCAAACTTTGTGTAGGTTTTGGTGTAATACCTACAAGGTCTTTAAGACCTTGCAGGAGTAGTAATAACTATTTTTTTACTGTAATAATTATAGAATTTAGCCGTATTATTTAAAATTTCAAACTATTTGCACAAAACAATCATGCCTTTTTATTTAAAAACCATCTTTCCATTCACTGTGTTTTAATGTAGTAGCATACACCATTTTATGCCCAAAAGTCCAAATAGCCATATTAAAATATTCTTTAATTGCGGTATTAGCAATTCGCCATTCTCCTCTATAATTTGGCTCCCCGAGTAATTCTTTTGCAATAGGAAGAACCCTTTCCATGTTTTTATATTTTATAATAAATTCATATAGCAAAGGCGTTTCTTCCGTGGTAAAATAATATATTATTTCTTCAATAGCTCCGGTATTGTATTTTACGGTATAGGTTTTTCTGAAATCTACTTCCTCTCCCAATATGGCAGCCGAATTTTTCTTTAAAAATTTTTCTTCTGTCATTCCAAAATAAACTTTGGCTTCATTTATAATTTTTGGGAAATACTTTTTTTGTTTTCCTTTACTTTCCGGAATTATCACCAAACTAAAAGAAGAATTCAGGATAACTACTGTTAGCAAAAAAGCGATTGATATTATTTTGTTGTTCATAATTTATGAGGTTTAAAAAAGTATTGTTAGTTCATGTTTTTTTAAAAGAATACTCATATGATACAAATCTCAATAGTCATTAATAATGAAAAATATAATCATTCTCATAATCATTCTCAACTACAAGCAATCATTTTTATTACTTTCCATGCAACAATTTTGTGCGGTAAATATACAAGATTTGTTAGTATTCTAGTAACCTTGTGTATATTTGCATCCAAAATAAAAGAACTATGACACTCCAACAAAATTTGGAAACCCACATAAAACAAGCGGCAAAGAAACTGTATCAAGCAGATTTGGAACGAGTTGAATTTCAAGCTACCCGAAAAGATTTTGAAGGCGATATAACGGTAGTAATATTTCCGATGCTTCGTTCTATCAAAGGTAATCCGGTAAAAATAGGAGAAGGAATAGGTAATTATTTAGTTGAAAATCTAGAAAAAGTTGTAAAATTTAATGTAATAAAAGGATTTTTAAACCTTGTTTTAAGCGATGCTTATTTCCTGGATTTTTTTAACTCGGTTCGTGATTTTTCTGTTTTCGGGATAAAACCTGAAACTTCAAAGGATGCGGTGATGGTCGAGTATTCTTCACCTAACACCAACAAACCGTTGCATCTCGGACACGTGCGTAATGTATTGCTGGGTTATAGTGTTTCCGAAATTTTAAAAGCAAGTGGAAAAAAAGTATATAAAACCCAAATTATTAACGATAGAGGAATTCACATTTGCAAAAGTATGCTCGCTTGGAAAAAATGGGGAAATGGTGAAACTCCCGAATCTTCCGGATTAAAAGGTGATAAACTCGTGGGTAATTATTATGTGAAATTTGATCAAGAATACAAAAAAGAAATACAACAATTAATATCTGAAGGTTTGGAAGAAAAGGAAGCCAAACAAAAAGCTCCTCTCCTACTTGAAGCCCAAGAAATGCTTAGAAAATGGGAAGCCGGTGATCCCGAAACCGTTGCTTTATGGAAAAAAATGAACAGTTGGGTGTATATAGGTTTTGACCAAACCTATAAAGCCATAGGAGTAGATTTTGATGTGTTGTATTACGAAAGCGACACCTATTTGTTAGGAAAAGACATTATTGAAGAAGGTTTACAAAAAAAAGTTTTTTTTAAAGAAAAAGACGGAAGTGTTTGGTGCGATTTAACCAACGAAGGGTTAGATAAAAAATTGGTCTTACGTAGTGACGGAACCGCCGTTTATATGACCCAAGACATAGGTACTGCAGTACAACGCGTAATAGACCATCCCGATGTAAACGGAATGATTTATACCGTTGGTAATGAACAAGATTATCATTTTAAAGTACTGTTTTTAATATTAAAAAAATTAGGCTATGGTTGGGCTGAAAATCTATACCATTTAAGTTACGGAATGGTAGATTTACCTTCCGGAAAGATGAAAAGCAGAGAAGGCACTGTTGTAGATGCAGACGACCTTATTGCACAAATGGAAGAAACCGCAAAAACAATAAGTGAGGAATTAGGAAAAATAGACGATTTTAGCGATGAAGAAAAGAAAAAATTGTACCATACGATTGGTTTGGGTGCATTAAAATATTACATCTTAAAGGTAGATCCTAAAAAACGAATTCTTTTTAATCCGGAAGAAAGTGTAGATTTTCAAGGTAACACAGGACCCTTCATTCAATACACTTATGCCCGAATACAATCTATTTTACGAAAAGCAGGTGCAACCTCCGGTGCAGTTAAATTAATTGAGTTACATCCTAAAGAAAAAGAACTTATTAAGCAATTGCAACTGTTTCCCGAAGTAGTAGCGCAAGCGGCACAACAATACAGTCCGGCTTTACTCGCTAATTACACCTACGATTTGGTCAAAGGGTTTAACTCATTCTACCAAAATGTTTCCATTTTAGGTGCAAACACCGGAGCCGAAAAACAGTTTAGAGTACAACTTTCAGGTGCTGTAGCGCAAGTAATTAAAACAGCATTTAGAATGTTGGGAATACAAGTTCCGGAACGAATGTAGGAGTTTAATTTAAAAATTAAACCCTATTACCGTATCCTTTCCGGGAGTTTTATCTAATGCTATTAAATAGTATCGTTTTTTTCCGTTTTCAAAAAGAAGTTGCCCTTTAACTTGAAGAATGTCTCCTTTATTATCTTTAAAAACAGAAATTGCTATAGGCTGAAAATCAACAGCTTTCCCATAAACACTTTCCCACTCTACAACTACATTTTTTATAACATCTGAAATATTTTCAGGAAGGTCTTTACTGTTTTTGTAAGCGTTTAATTTTTCATAGGCATCATTAATAATATCTTGCGAAAACGAATAATACACATTCATTTTGGGAGCTACTGCTTTTAAAACCGGAATGTCGTAACTGTTTTTAATTGTATCGTTTTCTTTAGAAATGAGTGAAACATTAACCTTGGTGTATTTTTCTTTTTCGTCTTTATCAAAGTTTTTATATGTTAAATAAGCAATATTAGAGGCAGCCGGAGCTTTTGGTAAACTATCTAAAAAAGCACTTTGCGAAACCTTAATGTTAAACTCTCTAATGGTTTTTTGTCCGGCTGCACTATTAAAATTTTTAGAATAGGATGTCTTTGCCGAATAAATATTGGCAATTTCGTCTAATGCTTTTTTTTCGTTTTCGCTTGCACAGCTTACAAGAATGATAGTGATTAAAAAATAGATAAGATTTTTCATTTTAAGTAAGATTAAAGTTGACTTATCAAAGATAATTTAGTTTTGCTGTTTTTGTATCTATGAAAACACGTAACTACAAAAAATCTATGAATTCATAGAGGGAATTGTATCAGTCTTCAGTGGGCAGTCTTCAGTAGGCAGTCTTCAGTAGGCAGTCTTCAGTGTGCAGTCGTAAGGTGTGAGGAGTGAGTTTGTGAGTTTGTGAGTTGTGAGTTTGTGAGTTTGTGAGTTGTGAGTTGTGAGTTGTGAGTTTGTGAGTTGTGAGTTTGTGAGTTAGTGAGGAA
>WFXA01000275.1 GCA_015490835.1 Flavobacteriaceae bacterium
GCTTAAAGTTTTGTTTTTCGATAAGGTCTAAAAGAGCATAGGATACCCCAATAAGTATTGTTTTTTGTTTGCTTTGTTCTAAAAAATGAAGTTTATCTATTAGCTCGTAATAATTATGCAAATAAAAACCACTTTGTTTGTTATTAGATTTTTTAATGAGTGTATCTACCATATATACCAATGAGGAGTCTCCTTTTTCCAGATAGGAAGGAAGCAAGCCTAAAATAGCATATTGTTGTATGTTTCCGAAAAAAGAGGTAAACGTAGTCGTAAAACTCTTTTCATAGAGCGATAAGTCGGCGATATAATGTTTACTGGTGTTTTTTCCGGTTGTGCCGCTACTGGTAAAAATCTTTTTACTTTCTTTTTCTTTAGAAAGTATTTTATGTGTTTTAAAAAATTGGATTGGAAGAAAAGGTATTTCAAAAATAGTAGTAACATTTGTTGGATTCTTTTTTAGAAAATCACAAAATTTTTTATAAACCGGTACATTGTGGTATTGATAAGCAAAAACCTCTAACGAAAGTTTTTTAAATGCTTCCGGGGAAGAAATTGTAAAAATAGAGTCTGATAAATTCACGAAGTAAAAGTACTAAAAAGCCCCTACAATTGTAGAGGCTTTATAAAAAATAAGGTTTCTTTTAATTTATCTTACAACTAATTTTTGTGTAGATGATGCTGTACCTTGTGTGATTTTTACAATGTAAACACCTCCGGCAAGTTTAGAAATATCAACCATATCATTAGTAGAAACTTGTAAAACTTGCTTACCAAGAAGGTTATAAATTGTTACTATTTTAGAGCCATTTACCGCAGTAACAATCTTAAAGGATTGGGAAGCCGGATTAGGCACTAAAGACACATTAATTAACGTGTTGTCTTCTATTCCCAAAACGGTTGCAGCGTCATTATTATCTCGAGCAGTTATATAATACCCGCCATCATTATTCCTTTCGGTAATAATTCCGGCAATCGTAACCGGACTTGTAGGCACGTCTTCTCCAATATAATTTGCATCATAGAAAGAAGTTCTAAAATTAAAGCTTCCGTTTGCGTTTGTCATCGGGTAAACAGTTCCTACTACCCAAGTCGTATTGGCAGATGTATCGATAGTAACGTCTGAAGCAATTTGTACATACTCAGATTCATAACTTTCTGTGTTAGCATTTAAATCTGTTATACTAACAACTTGAGGAGTAACGGTATTTCCTGTTGATGAAGGAGTACCGGCATCTTGTACAGGAATAAATTGCATCTGTCCGTTATATTCTCCTAGAGTTCCTTTAAGACCGGTCATACCATCACCAACAGTATAAGTAGTAGTAATCATTCCATCGTTATCATCAATCAAGATGGCAGCGGTATTGTCCTCAATAAACTTTTGGTTTCTAAAAGTTTGAGTAAAAGTAACAACAGCTTCTCCTGTAAGTATATAGGTTTCACCAATATTTCCGGCTCTTAAAGCTGCAATATTAGCAACCTGTGTTGCAGGAACACAAGCCGGAGTCGTAATATTTTCAACAACGTTACAATTAGCACTTGTTACTTCAAAAGTAATCGAAGTACTTTCAGTTACATTAGTAATAATAATGGTTCCATCTGCAACTGAAGTTGGGTCATCACCTCCAATTGTACCACTTCCGGAAGTAATGGCAAGGTTATAGGTTTCAGTTCCGCCTCCGGTATAATCTAGTGTTATTGTAACTGTGTCTGTTCCTCCAGTTTCATTATCACAAGCAGTATTGATATCTGTAATTACAAAAGTACAAGCAGGACAAGCGTTTACTGCTCTTAATGTTGGAGTGTTAGTGCAAAAAGTACCGTCGGGTCTTCTTTGAAGAGACTCTGTGTCTTTGTTTCCGTTTAGGTTTTCGTCGTATTGAGCAGAAACACCTAATCCGGCAATTAACTCGGCATCATCCGGATCACTAGTTCCGTAAACAAGAGCATCTACTAAGTTTGTATTAGTAACTAGTGTTCCATTAGGAAAATTAGCAGCAGAATCTTGATAAATTGCAACTGCATCTGCTCCATTTTGGATGGTATTGTTAGCTCCTAACGGAATATCAACTCCAGCAACTGCATCACTACCTATAATAAAAAAACCATTAGCATCTGTACTATATCCGGTTAAATCTACGGTATTATAACTTGAATCATTAGAGCCATTATATAAAACAACTATGTAGCCGTCTAAAGATTGATTGGGGTTTTGAGATTTAAGTTCTATAAACTCCTCTGTGTCTGTTGCTGTTTGGTCAGCATCAAGCTCATTAATCACGATGGTTTGAGCGTAATTAAAACCGGTAATTAATAGTACCGTTAAAAGAATAATTTTTTTCATATTATAATAATTTATTTTATGTTTTACGAATTACAAATATACAAAAATTGATGCGTTTTTTTTCTTAACACATTATTAAATTGTTAACAATTAATTTCTTGGTAATTTTAAAATATAACTTTGTGGTATATTTGTTTAAACAAAACTTATGAAGAAAGAGGAAACTCGTATTTTATTAGTCGATGATGACCTAGATGTCTTGGAGATTGTTGGGTATAATCTCAAAAATTCAGGTTATCAAATTAGTACTGCAAAAAATGGCAAAGAAGCGATTAAAATTGCTAAAAAAATTGTTCCGCACCTTATAATTTTAGATGTAATGATGCCGGTAATGGATGGTGTGCAAGCTTGCGAAAAATTACGAACTATTCCGCAACTTTCCGAAACCGTTATCGCCTTTTTTACAGCTAGAGGCGAAGATTATTCGCAGGTAGCAGGCTTTGAAGCCGGTGCCGATGATTACATTACAAAACCCGTTACACCAAAAGTTTTGTTAAGCAAGGTTAAAGCACTTTTAAGAAGGTTTAAAGAAACCGAAACTTCTAGCTTTAATACTATTAAAGTTGGCGATTTAGAAATTAACCGAGAAGAATATAAGGTTTTAAAAACCGGAAAAGAAATTGTGTTACCCAGAAAAGAATTTGAACTCTTAGCTTTATTAGCCTCTAAACCGGGCAAAGTTTTTAATCGTGAAGAAATATTAAATACTATTTGGGGAAATGACGTTATTGTAGGAGGAAGAACCATAGATGTGCACATACGCAAACTTCGTGAAAAAATTGGAGACACTAGTTTTAAAACTGTTAAAGGTGTTGGGTATAAATTTGTAACCGATAAAAAATAAACAAGAAACAAGACTTGCCTACCACAAGTAGGAACCATAAAAGAGAGTAAAAAACGGAAGGTTTAATGAGAAGTTATCCTGCAAGGTTTTAAAAGGAAGAAGCGAGGGTAACCTTGTAGGCTTGATGATTGAGTTGTTGAATTCGAGAGGAAAGAGGATTGAAAACAATGAAAATGTAATATGAATAATAAACTTAAAATCTACCTGTCGGCAGACAGACAAGAAACAAGGAACTAAAAAATGCCTGTTAAGTTTAAAAAAACATACAAATTTGCTGCCTATACATCGGGATATATTACTCTAATTTTGAGTTTGTCATTGGTATTGCTATTAATTTATAACCATTCATTTTCATATCTTTGGTTATTTTCATTTGCTCTTTTATGCTATGTAATTTCTTTTATTATTATACAGCAACGGGTAGAAAAATTTATTTATAAACGAATAAAAAAAATATACGATGACGTAAAACTCTTAGATGCTTCAAATCTTTCGGCGCAACCCATTACCACTAATATGGAAACACTTACAAAAGAAGTAGAACGGTTTGCGCATGCCAAAAAACTAGAGATTGAAACATTAAAAATAAGAGAAAACTATCGTAAAGATTTTATAGGCAACATAGCCCATGAACTAAAAACACCTCTGTTTACGGCGCAAGGTTATTTGTTAACCTTATTAGATGGTGCTATAGAAGACAAAAATGTTTCTGAAAAATACCTGAAAAGAGCCCACAAAGGAATAGAGCGACTTATCTACATCGTAAAAGATTTGGATATGATAACCCAATTTGAATCCGGAGATTTAGACTTGCACAAAGAAACATTTGATGTAGTTGAAATAATTCAAAATGTGTTTGATTTGCTGGAAATGAATGCCGGCAACCAAAAGGTAACACTTACTTTTGAAACCTCTTATAATTCAATCTATGTTTACGCCGATAAAGAACGAATTAGGCAAGTGCTAACAAACCTCTTGGTAAACGCAATAAAATATTCAAAAGAAAAAGGCACCGTTGAAGTCGGCATCGAAGATCTGACAAACAGCAAATATCTGGTACGCATTACCGATAACGGAATTGGTATCAAAGAAGAACACCTACAACGTGTTTTTGAACGCTTTTACAGAGTTGACAAAAGCGGCTCAAGAGAAAGCGGAGGAAGCGGTTTGGGACTGGCAATTGTAAAACATATTATGGAAGCGCATAACGAAAAAATATATGTAGAAAGTCAGTTTGGCGTAGGGTCGGAATTTTCATTTACCCTCGAAAAAGCCGAATAAATCTTCCCAATTAGTATTTAAATCAACTTCTTTAAACCCCGAGTAATCTTCAACTTCGTGTAACTTTTCAATCAAAAAATCCTTTTGTTTGCAAAAAGGCGCAATTTTTAAACGGCGCATCCTTTTTGCCAGATATTCTTGTTCAAACTGTCCGGGTGTAGGAATAAAAAACGCTTTTTTGTTTAAAACAGCTAAGTCCATTATGGTAGAATATCCCGAACGGGCAATAACAAGTTTTGATTGATTTAATGTTTTTTCAAGACTTTTACTCATCATAAAATTCACCTTTTCTATATTTTCAAAACGGAAACATTCCTGTTTTTTTTCAACTTTTCCTTGTATAAGAATTACTTTGTAACGGGTGTTTTTTAAATTGGTAATTAAGATTTTTTCCAAATAGCTTCGTTGGGGTTCAGGTCCCGATAACAACACACAAATATCGTACTTATAAGAAAGATTTTCTTTTTTAAACCTACTTAATATACCCAAATTTTTTACAGGAATTTTTGTTTTTGCACTGCTTAACATTCCGCTAAAGTTATCTTTCCCGCTTACATCCGGAATCCAACATTCATTAAAATTTTCAATTATTTTTTGATGAAAGTACGTAGAAATACCTGAAAAAACACCGCTTAACACACGTAATTGGTGCGAAATATAAATACTCGGTATATCTTTATGATACACACCAAAACAATTATCGCTAATTATAAAATTTATCTCTTTAGAAGCAACCAGGTTATTAATTACTTTTTTTTCGGCTTTACAAGTTTTTATAAAATGAGGTATTTTTTTAACAAAATGCCAAGCAAAAAGGTTTCCGGTTTTAGGATAGGTAATATTATAAGAAGGTAATACGTATGTTTTTAAATGCGGAAATTCTTTTTTTAAAAGTTGTAACGAATCTCCATCTGAAGCAATAACAACAGTAAAGTTTTTTGCTTCTAAAGCTTTAATAATAGGAATACAGCGCGTTGCATGACCTAATCCCCAATTTAAAGAAGCAATTAGTATGGTAGGTTTTTGTTTCACAAAACAAAGGTAGTATTATGTAGGCAATAATATTTCAGTATTTTTGCGAGGTAAAAAAATAACTGTGGGAAGTAAAAACAAACTCAAACGATTTAAAGAAAACGAAACCTTTGCCAATGTTATTCAGCCTACACGCGAACAGGCTTTTAACAACGAATTAAAGCTAAAAGGAAATTGGAAAAAAACTATTTTTAAAAACAACAATCCTATTGTTTTAGAATTGGGTTGCGGTAAAGGTGAATATACCGTTGCACTTGCAAAAAAAAATCCGGGAATAAATTACATTGGTGTGGATATTAAAGGCGCTCGTTTTTGGAGAGGAGCCAAAACGGCTTTGGAAGAAAGACTCAATAATGTACGTTTTTTACGTACGCAAATAGAGCTTATCGACTTGTTTTTTACAGAAGCTGAAGTGCAAGAAATCTGGATTACTTTCCCCGATCCCCAAATAAAATACAAACGTACCAAACATCGATTAACAAATAAAAAATTCTTAGAAAAATACAACAAAATACTTTCCGACTCGGGTATTGTACACCTTAAAACAGATAGTGAGTTTATGCATGGGTACACCTTGGGTTTATTACATGGAATGGAAAAAACAATAACCTACAGCAATCACGATATTTATGGCAGTACCGGTGTTCCGGAGGAAGTAACTGCCGTTAAAACCTTTTATGAACAGCAATTTTTAGAACAAGGAAAAAAGATAACCTACATCCAATTTAAAGTACATTAAAATCATTTTTTGTAAATTCACACACTAATCAACCCAAACAAGTGGCACTACTAACTAATTTTTTTATTGGTTTTATTATGGCATTTATTTCGGTGCTTCCGCCGGGATTGCTTAATATTTATGCTGCTAAAGTAAGTAGAAAAGAAGGTAGAAAAAAAGCGTTGGTTTTTTCATCGGGTGTGATTGTTACGGTATTTTTTCAAACCTATATTGCGTTATTATTTGCCCGTTATTTAAATAAAAATCCCGAACTGATAGCTCTTTTACAAAAGGTAGCTTTAGGTATTTTTGTAAGTCTTACCGTTTATTTTTTATTCATTGCCCAAGATACTCGAAGAGAATTTCCTAAAGAGGTAAATCATTCAAAAACCAGCCGTTTTTTTTCGGGTATGTTTCTTGCTGCACTTAATGTATTGCCACTTCCATACTGGGTATATATAAGTATTACTTTTTCAAGCTTCGGATGGTTTAGTTTTGACAAACCCCTTTTGTTTCCCGCAGCAATAGCTTCGGCAATGGGGACTATGTTTGTTTTAGCTATTTACGCCTGGTTTTTTAGGGCAAAAGAAAACCAAAAACCTTTTCGGTTTAATATGAATAAAATATTAGGAATTATTACCGCTATTATAGCAATTATTACTTTTTTAAAAATTTTGCAAAATATGTCATGAAAGAATCCGGTTTTTTTGATAAAGTATATGCCGTTGTAAAGCAAATTCCAACCGGAAAAGTTACTTCCTACGGGGCTATTGCTGCTTATTTAGGTACACCAAAAAGCGCACGTATGGTAGGCTGGGCAATGAATGCCGCACACAACAACCCGGAAATACCGGCTCATAGAGTAGTAAATCGAAACGGGTTACTTACCGGAAAACACTACTTTCAAGGCACCAACTTAATGCAACAATTATTAGAAAACGAAGGCATTAAAGTGGTTGATAATCAAATTCAAAACTTTGATACCGTTTTTTGGAATCCGAACACAAAGTAAAATAATTTTTGTAATTTACACGGAAAACCAATCCTCCCTAATAAATGAAAAACAATTGTTTACTATTATTTTTAGCAATTCTCTTTCCATTTACTTCATTTTCTCAACAATACTTTTTTAAAAATTATGGGATAGATGATGGGGTTAGCGCCGAAGTATTTGATGTTATACAGGCAAAAGACAAAACGTTATGGTTAGCAACCTATTTTGGAGTAAGTAATTTTAACGGATCAGAATTTATTCATTACAATAAAAGTAACGGATTAAAAAATAATTTGGCTAAGACAGTTTTTGAGGACTCCAAAGGAAGGATTTGGGTAGGATCTCCTTCTAAAGGCGTAAATTATATAGAAAACGGTACCATTTTTACTCTTGAAGAACCATTACTAAATCAACAATTAGCCAGTGTAATGCAGTTTTTAGAAACCAAAGACGGTACTATTTGGATGTTTGCAACTGCATACATTTTTACCTATAAAGATGGAAAATTATCACAGGTCTATAAAGCTAATTCTAAAGAGGGTTATGCCTATCCAAGTAATGCTATACAATCTAAAAACGGCACTATTTGGGTGGCAACCCTGGGACGAGGCATTGCTAAAATAAAACCTTCTCCTTTTAAAATAGAAATGATTAATGATAAAAATTCAACGATTAATAATATTTGTTATTCGCTCTATGAAGATAAAGACGGGTCTATTTGGATAGGTTCTTACGGAAGTATTTTTAATTATAAAAATAATACACTCACGGCACATAATCTTAAAGGAAAATCGCACAGAAACAGAGTAATGAGTATTGCTGAAGATAAAGAAGGAAATCTTTGGTTAGGTCTTTACGGAAACGGCTTTGCAGTCTACGACAAGAAAAATGCTTTTACTGTGGTTAATTCTAAAAACGGATTGCCGGATGATTACACCCTAAAACTCATAATAGATTCAGAAAATAATAAATGGATTGCATCGCAAAATAACGGGCTTACAAAATTTAGAGATTTTGCCTTTGTTTATTACACCGAAAAAGATGGGTTACCCAACAAACAAATAAATGATTTTGAAACAAACAAAGGCGACACGCTTTTTATTGCCACTAAAAGAGGGATTGTGAATTTTTACGACGGAAAATTTTTTAATCCCCGACTAAAAGACGAATACGTTCACGCCATAGCTTTTGATGCTAAAAACAACCTATGGTGTAGCACCACAAAAAAATATGGAATTGTAAACCAACCGTTAAAAGACCACTTAAATAAAGAAATTTTTTATGACATTATTTTAAAAAAAGATAGCACACTTGTATTTGCAGGAGAATATCACATACAAGATATAAAAGACTCGAGTGTTAAAACAAACAGGATTAATCGTCTAAAGGCTAGAGATTTGATGCTACTGGATGATAAGGTTATTATTGTATCATCACAAAACTTAAAAGAATACCACAATAACAAAGTAAAAATAATAGATGATTTACCCGAGTCTATAAACACATTCTTAGAAATAACCCAACTTTCTAATACCGAATTTTTTGCAGGAACCTTAGATGCATTAATC
>WFXA01000276.1 GCA_015490835.1 Flavobacteriaceae bacterium
ATTACAACTTCTCAATGAGGAAATTCCTACGATTAAAAAAAAATTAACTGGGCTAAGTCTGCTTCGGTTAGTGGTTTTTATAGTATGGGCAATAAGTATTTATTTGTTTTTTAAAAATAGTAACGTATTAATTCCCATTATAATTGTTGGCTTAGCAGTATTTGTTTTTTTGGTTAGCAAGCATAATTCGTTAAAAAATACACTTAAAAAAAAGCAAACACTTCACACCATTAACACACTCGAAATTTCTTTTTTAAAAGGAGATTATTCAAATTTTTATTCGGGAAAAGAGTTTATTAATCCCGAACATGAATATAGTTATGATATAGATTTGTTTGGTGAAGGTTCCTTTTATCAATATATAAATCGTACGGCTTTGTTATCCGGAAAAATTAAATTAGCAGCTAGTATTTTGGCTAATGACGAATTGCATATTGAAAAAAAACAGGACGTTGTTTCTGAACTATCAAAACTTCCAAAATGGCGACAAAATTTTCAAGCTACTGCCCAAATGATTGCTGTAGAAACAGCCCCTAAGATTATTTTAAACTGGTTAAAATTACACAAACGCTTTGTTCCTAAAACAATGCGCTTTTTACCTATTGCTTTTTTAATCATTTCAATTTTACTTATCGGTTTATTTTATTTTAACTTTATTTCCGGAAAAGTTGTTGCAGGATGGTTTTTTTTGGGTTTGGCAATTACCGGAATGTACATTAAAAAAATTAATAGATTTTATAGCGATGTTAATAAAACAAAAGACACCTTTAAACAATACCAACAGTTATTGTTGTTAATTGAAAATCAAAAATTTACATCGCAACTACTAAAACAAAAACAACAAGAAATTAAAACCGAAACGCAAAAAGCGTCGCAGATTTTTCAAACCTTTTCAAAAACATTAGATGCTTTTGACCAGCGCAACAATATGTTGGTAGGTGTTATTGCAAACGGCTTTGCTTTACGCGATTTACAACTTTGCTACAAGCTGGAACAATGGATGGAATCCTACCAAAATAAAATAACTAATTGGTTTGAGGTAGTTTCTTTTTTTGATGCACAAAACTCACTGGCAAATTTTCGGTTTAATCATCCGCACTATGTTTTTCCTAAACTTATTGAAGGAAAAAGTATTATTGAATCTAATGCATTAGGGCATCCGTTACTAGCTGAAGAAAAACGAATTACAAACGATTTTATAATTAACAACGAGCAATTTTTAATAATAACCGGAGCCAATATGGCGGGTAAAAGTACTTTTTTACGCACGGTCTCTCTATCTATTATAATGGCAAACACAGGGCTTCCGGTTTGTGCAAAAACTTTTAATTATTATCCCATAAAACTCATAACCAGTATGCGAACCAGCGATTCGTTAACCAACGACGAATCGTACTTTTTTTCTGAATTAAAACGATTGCAATTTATTGTTAATGCCATTTCAAAAAATCGGTATTTTGTGATTTTAGACGAAATATTAAAAGGAACCAACAGCAAAGACAAAGCCATAGGTTCTCGCAAATTTGTTGAAAAATTAGTAGCATCAAATTCTACAGGAATTATCGCAACCCATGATTTAAGTCTTTGCCAAACCGCTGAAACACTTCCACAAGTAAAAAATTACTATTTTGATGCTCAAATTATCGACGATGAGTTGTATTTTGATTACTTGCTAAAAAACGGTATTTGTAAAAATATGAATGCTTCTTTTTTACTGACGAAGATGGGGATTGTGTGATTTTAACTCCCATATAAAAAATGCAATAACTACTAAATACTCTACTGCTACCAACCCTAAATTTTCAGAAAAACCGGTTTTACCATAAGCCGAATAACTCAAAATTATCATAAAACTCCACACCACCGGAAAACGGTATCGAGTAAATACCGATAGCAGCAAAGGCGTAGCAACATACCAAGGATGCACCGTTGTAGAAAGCAAAAAATAAAACGAAACACCAAAAAGCATCGCTGTAATCATTGCTTTAAAATCTTTGTTGTTTCTAAAAAAAGTGAGAAGTATGATAAACAACAAAACAAGTACGGGCAATATTTTACCGGCTGTTGCAATCACATTCCAGCCTATGGTTTTATATCCTATCCATCTAATTAGGTAATACACACTGGCATTAAACTCAAAATTTTGAAACCAAAGTCCAATAGTTCTACTGTAATTTAAAACAAACTCCTTTGAATAAAAAGGCATAAAAGTAATTGCAACGGTTAGCAGTGTAATTGTGTAAAACCCCAAGAGTTTTAAACTGTTTTTCTGTTTTTTGTCAGAAAAACAAAACCATTGAAAAACAAAAGGCAACAACAATAACGGAAGCAATTTTACCGAAACAGACAAACCGAATAAAATTGCAGAAAAAAACCACTTTCGATTGTAAAGTAAAAACAACGACCCAACCAAAAAAAATAGCATTGCCGGTTCAAAATGAAGGTTTCCCGTCATTTCAATAATAACAAACGGATTTAAAAAATACCATAATATTTTTTCGGGTTTTTGCCCTAAATTCAATAATAATTTTCTTCCAAAATAAAGAATTCCGATGTCTGAAAGAATTAGTATCAACCGCATAACCACCACACTTCCCAAAATACTTTTTTCCGAAAACAAAGCTGCAACCGCAAAGAAAAACTGATTAACAGGTGGGTAATTACTATAGTGGCTTCCGTTTAGCGCACCCATTCCTTGATACAATTCTTGTGCTTGATATAGGGTAATGGGCAAAAAGGAAGAAGTATCTTTTACAAATGTTTCGGGTGTAAACAAATACGGGTTTACACCCTGAAAAACCAACCTTCCGTCCCAAATAAATCGATAAAAATCTTGCGATAAATTGGGAATACTTCCCATAAAAACCAACCTGAAAAAAACACCTGCTCCTGCTATTAACCAAAAGTGGTGTGCTTTTATTTTAATAAGCCGATAGGTTAAAAAAAACAAGAACGTATAACTCAGTAAAAGAAGTGTAAAATCGCTTCGATTTAAGAAATAGGCAACATATACATACAACCCTATACTTAACAAGCTAAGGGAAATAAAAAGAGAGTTATTTTTAAAATTACGCATAGTATATAATGCAACCGTTTAGCGGAATTTAAAATCATTCCGTTCTAATTACGAGAAAAAGTAGCTTTTTTTTGAGCTAATCTAAATTTTCCTTTCTCGAAAACAAATACAACACTCGATTAGTGCCTTTAATTACTTCCTTCTTTTCCAGATTAAAATACTTGCTGTAACCGGTTTCAAACGCTTTTAAATTATAAAAATCAAAATGATTAATAAATTCCCGTTTTCTAACCAATAAAGAGGTTACCCAAGAATCTTCGCGTTTTGGAAATTCTATAATTAGTTGTTTTGAAAAACAAGCAAAAAAGGAAGCCGATTTTTCAAAAGGCACATTCCCCGAAAGGGTAATATGATGTATAAGTGCCAAAGCCATCGTTACATCGGGTGCATATTGTTTTAGCCTATCAATTAACGAATTTCTTTCTGTATTGTTAAACCCGATTCCGGGTGATGGTTGTAAAATGTCACTAACAAAAGCAAGCATATTTTGCTCGTTGTTTTGCTGTATTTGCTGTTGGTTAAAATCTACTGCATTGCTATCGAAATCGGTAACAATTACATGCGGAATTTCTTTAGATACCGTACGAGCAAAGGTTCCGTCATTACCGCCAATATCTATTAACCGTTTTGGTTTTAAGGACGATGCCCATTTGTTTATGAGTTGTTTTTTCGCTTCAAAAGCATTGGTATCGTAATTGGTTTTATCGTAATAATTGCCCCACTCGGTAGCTTCATTTAATTTTATTTTCCGGATGTAATTAAACAACGTTTCAACAATGTTTAATTGTGCTTGTTTAGAAAGTTTGGCAACTTTGGTTTCGGCTTTATAATCTTCACTATGTTTGCGTTCCATTTTGGCGAGCAAGTGAATATTGGTATATAAAATTCCGTTAAATTTTGTTTTTTTGGGCAACAACGATGCTATTAATTTTACCGGAATTCCGTCTATATGCGTTTGCATCATTTTAAAAATATCGGTGCCGTGGTATTTTGCCAACACCAACGGACCTAAAAAATGTGTAACAAACTGTTTGTAGGCACGCCAAGGTGTATTATCTTCATAAAAATCAAACGAAAGTGTATCGATAAAAACAGGTTTTCCTTTATGAAAAGTAACATTATAAGCCGAAGCATCTTTTAAAATAAATCCTTTTGTGAGCAGGTATTTATGAATTTTTAAGGTAGTAAGTGCTGCTTGTTTGTATTGGTTAAAACTCCATTCGTACGGGTTGGTAATAAATGGAATTTCTTCTGGAGTGAGAATAATTTTTTCTTCGGAAACCGAAGTTTCTTCATGCGGAATTAGCAACTCGTTTTTAATTAATGTTTTAAAAACACCCGTATCTTTTAACGCTTGATATTGTTTAAAATAAATAGGATTAATTACTCTTCGCAATACTCCATTATCGTAAAAAACATATCCCGAAGGATCGCGAAATGAAGCTTGGTGAATACTATGATTGGTCGTCATCTTCTTCAATATCTATCGAATCGTTTTGGCCTTCTTCCTTTACCAAACCTAAAAACGATTTGATTTTGTGCATTGCATTTTTCGAAAAAAGTATCACTCCGGCGGCAGCGGCAACTACAGCTTGTACAATCATCGCTCCCAGTCCCGGATCAAAATATAAAAACTTCATTTTCTTTTCCTATTTAATAACATTTTGCAAAATAACCAAAAAATACCTTTATAAACAGCGAAAT